>JBEEFT010000046.1:0-25752 GCA_041166225.1 Actinomycetota bacterium
CTTGGCGGACGCGTGTTGTTCGTGGGCGACGCGGCCCGCGCCACCGATCCGATGACCGGCGAAGGCATCGGCCAGGCGCTGGAGACAGGCGCGCTCGCGGCCGAGTCGATTCTGCGCGGCGGCGACGCGGCGGCCACATACCGGTCCGCGATCCGCCGCGGTCTGGCCGTCGACAATCGCATGGCCGGCTGGCTCTCGCGCAACGGCCTGTCCCACCGCAAAGGCATCCGCGTCGCCATCCGCGCCGCCGGCTCCACGCCTTGGACCCGCAAGATGTTCGCCCGGTGGCTCTTCGAAGACGAACCCCGCGCCGTCCTCGCCACCCCCAAGCGCTGGCACCGCCACTTCCTCAACAGAGACGGCGCTCGCTTCTGACTTTTGGCGTGTGAGTTACCCGGGTCCGACGCACACACGCCAAAAGTCAGGGTTGGGTTCTTGACTCTCTCCAGGTTTTGCCGACTTCTACGTCGATGTCGTGGGGTAGGCCGAGGACGCGCTCGCCGATGATGTTGCGTTGTACTTCGCTGGTGCCGCCACCGACCGTGAGCGCGGGGGCGAACAGGTAGCCGTAGTGCCACTCGTCTTTCGTGGCGAGCATGCCTGCCGCACCGGCCAGATCTTTCGCAATCGCCATGATGTGTTGACCGTGTTCGTCGGCCAGCGCTTTGCGCACCGAGGCCTCGGGGCCCGGTGGCCGACCGGCGATCGCGGCGGACACCGTGCGCAATCGAATGAGGCGAAGGATCTCGGCCTCCGTGTACACCGACGCGATGCGTTGACGCATCACGGCATCGCGCACGCCAAGGCCGCGCGCGTACTCGATGAGATCGCCCGCCGTGGGGCCCCGTCCCCACAACGCGCCTTCGCCTGACAACGACACGCGCTCGTTGCCCAGCGTCACCTTGGCCAACGCCCATCCGCCGTGCTTGGGGCCGACGAGGTTCTCCTTCGGGATCCGCACGTCGGTAAAAAACACCTCGTTGAACAGGTGCGCGCCCGTCATCTCGATAATCGGCCGGACCTCGATGCCGGGCAGGTCCATCGGACACACGAAATACGACACGCCCTGATGCTTGGGCTGATCGGGTTCGGTACGCGCGATGAGGATGCCGAACTTCGCGACGTGGCCCAACGACGTCCATATCTTCTGCCCGTTCACCACCCACTCGTCGCCGTCTTCGACGGCGCGCGTCGCCAAAGCCGCCAGGTCCGACCCCGCCGCGGGCTCGCTGAAGAGCTGACACCAGATGTCTTCGCCCGACAGGATGCGCGGCAGATACTTCGCCTTCTGCTCCTCGGTCCCCGCGTACGCGATGGTCGGGCCGGCCCAGCCGATGCCGATCGGGTTGACGGGCCGGCGCACGCCCGCCTTGCGCAACTCGTCGTCGATCACGATCTGCTCGATGGGGTCGGCGTCGAGGCCCCACGGCTTGGGCCAGTGCGGCACCACGTAACCCGCTTCGGCCAGCGTCTTGCCGTCGGGCGACGGGTGCTGCGCCAGCCACGCGCGCACGGCGAGACGCCGCGGGTCGTCGTCGGGCGGCAGGTCGAAGTCCATGACGCCGGTTCCTAGCGCGCTTTCCACGCCGCGAGCACCGACGCCTCTTTTTCGCGCGGCAACGGTCCCTGCAGCTCGCGGCCGCGTTGCGTCCGGTCCCACGCGAGCGTGGCACCCACGACGTCTTCGATCGCTCGGAACGTCAGGCCGGCGTCGACGGCACGGTCAACCGATACCGCGAGCATCCCCGCGTGTTCGCTCATACTCGGCAGCCACACCGGCAACTCGGCCCAGGGGCTCACCTCGTGGTCGAGCAGGAATTGCTCGTCGACCCATATCGGGGTCGCCGCATGCTCGCCGGCGGCCGCGATGCACGCGTTGACCATCTGCGAGAACGTCCAGGGCTGCGCCGGTCCAGTCGCGTTGAACACGCCGGTGACCTTGGCCTCGGCGCAACGCACCATCCACTCGGCCAGGTCGCGCACATCGGCAAGTTGCACCGGCATGTCTTTCCAGTCCGGCACCGCCGCCTCGCCGCCAAGATCGAACCGCCGCGGCCAATAGGTGAAGCGGTCCGACGGGTCCCACGGGCCGACGATCAGCCCGGGCCGCACCACCATGGCGCGCTCGCCGTAGACCGACTGCACGGCGCGCTCGCACAACACCTTCAGCGGCCCGTACGTCTCGCCCGTTACCTCGGTGATCGACTCGTCGTCGAGGGTGCCGACGGGCGAGTCCTCGTCGACGCCGGCGCTCGACACGTCGGTGTACACCGACACGCTCGACACGAACGTGTAGTGGTCGACACGATCGGCCAGCAACTCGGCGAGCGGGCGCACATGACCGGGCACGTACCCGCACGTGTCGATCACGGCGTCCCATTCACCGGCTTCGAGCGCGGACAGGTCGTTGTCGCGATCGACGGTGAGTCGGGTGACGGAGGGGAACAAATCGCTGTTCGTCTTGCCGCGATTTGCGAGCGTCACGTCGTGGTCGGCGGCCAGCGCGGCATCGACGATGTGGCGGCCCAAGAACATCGTGCCGCCGATCACTAAGAGCTTCATCAGACGGGCACCGTATATTCCTGCGTCATGTCGTCCTGGAACTTTGCTGATGTTTGGGAAGTGGTGGCCGAGAAGCTGCCTGAGGCCACCGCGCAGGTACAAGGCGAACGGCGCTTCACGTACAACGAATTCGATCAACGAGCGGACGGTATCGGTCACTGGCTGCTCGACATCGGTGTCACCAAACAAGACAAGGTCGCGCAGTACCTCTACAACTGTCCCGAGTACCTCGAGTCGATCTTCGGGATCTGGAAGGCGGGCACGGTCCCCGTCAACACCAACTACCGCTACGGCGACGAAGAGCTCGTGTATCTGTGGGACAACGCCGACGCCGTCGCGGTGATCTTCCACGGCACCTTCAGCGACCGCATCGCGGGGCTCCGCGATCGGGTTCCAAATGTCAAAGGGTGGCTGTGGGTCGACGACGGCTCGGGTGCCTGCCCCGAGTGGGCTGATCCCTACGAAGACGTCGCGGCTCTTGGCGCCGGCAAGGGCCGCTGCACGCCGCCGTGGGGGCGCTCACCCGACGACCTCTACATGCTCTACACCGGCGGAACCACGGGGATGCCCAAGGGCGTGATGTGGCGCCAGGACGACATCTTCGCGACGCTCAACGGCACCGCGCTCGGGTTGAAGTACCCGGACAACGGAACGCTCGACGACGTGCGCGCCATGCTCGACACCCCCGGTGCCACCGTGTTGCCGGCGTGCCCCTTAATGCACGGCACCGGTGCGTTCACCAGTTTCTCGGCCCTCGGCACCGGCGGTTGCGTCGTCACGCTGACCCAGCGCACGTACTCGCCCGAGGAGTTGCTGTCCGCGATCGAAGCGAACAACGTCAACGTGATCGCGATCGTGGGAGACGCGTTCGCCAAGCCGATGCTGCGCGCGCTCGACGCCGACGCGGGCCGTTGGGACATCACCAGCTTGCTCGCGATCATCAGCTCGGGCGTGATGTGGAGCGAGCAGACGAAGCAGGGTTTGCTCAAGCACCACGCGCGGATGTTGTGCGTCGACGCGTTCTCGTCGTCCGAAGCCCTCGGCATGGGCAGCTCGATCTCGTCGGCGGCGGGCGCCGCGCACACGGCCAAGTTCACCCTGGGCGAGAACGCGATCGTGATCAAGGAGGACGGATCGCTGGTCGAGCCCGGCTCCGGTGACATCGGCATGGTCGCAGTAAAGGGCCGCACGCCGGTCGGCTACTACAAGGACCAAGCGAAGAGCGACGCCACGTTCAAGACGATCGACGGCGCGCGCTATTCGATCCCGGGAGACTTCGCCACGGTCGCCGCCGACGGCACGCTTGAGTTGCTCGGCCGCGGTTCGGTGTGCATCAACACCGGCGGCGAAAAAGTCTTTCCCGAAGAGGTCGAGGAAGCGCTGAAGACAGCCGAAGGCGTCCGCGACGCGGTCGCGGTTGGCGTGCCCGACGAGAAATTCGGCCAGGCCATCGTCGCCATCGTCGAACTGGCTCCCGGCGCCACCCTGAATGAGGGCGACATAATCGGCCACGTCAAGACGAAGCTCGCGTCATTCAAAGCGCCCAAACGCGTGCTCGAGGTTGACACCATTGGGCGAGCCGCGAACGGCAAGGTCGACTACAAGCGCCTCACCGCCGAAGCCGAATCGCGAGTCTGATCATTGGACGTCGCGGAATTCGGCGCGCGAGCGCGAGCCTGGCTCGCCGAGCAGGTTTCGGCCGGAGCGGTGCCCCTGGACTGGGGGCCGATATTGCCCGGCCCGCTCACCGACGAAGGCCGGGCATGGCAGCGTCGCATCTACGACGCAGGCTTCGCGGGCATCGACTGGCCTGAGGAATACGGCGGCCGCGGCCTCACCCCAGATCACACGCAAGCGTGGCGCGAAGCCGCCGCTGAGGTCGAAGCGCCGGCCGTGCTGAACATGGTGGGGCTCGTACTCACCGCCGGTGCGCTTCTCACCTTCGGCACCGATGAACAGAAAGCGGCGCACCTGCCGCAGACGGTGACCGGCGACCGCGTGTGGTGCCAGATGTTCTCGGAGCCCGACGCCGGAAGCGACCTCGCCGCGCTCACTACAAAGGCCGAACGCGACGGCGACGTCTGGCGCGTCAACGGCCGCAAAGTGTGGACCAGCGCCGGACACGCGGCCGACTGGGGCATCTTGATGGCGCGAACCAAGTCGCTGTCCGAAGCACCCAAGCACGAAGGCATCTCGTTTTTCGTGGTGGACATGCACACGCCCGGACTCGTTACCCGACCGCTGCGCCAGATGACCGGTTCGGCGGAGTTCGACGAAGTGACCCTCGACGACGTGCAGTTACCCGCCGACGCACTCCTCGGCCCCGAACACGGCGGGTGGGGTGTGGCGATGGCGGCGCTGACGCGCGAGCGCGGGTTTATCGGCGGGGGCGCCAAGGCGCTGCAGCGTCGGCTCGACGCACTGCTCGACGACCGCGAGTCGAACGCAAGCGTCGACCGGCGCCTCGCCGCCTATACGCGGGGCCGGACCCTGCAGTTTCTCGCGCAGCGCCAGGGCCCGACCGCCTCGGTCGCATCGAGCCTGGCCAAGCTCGGCTTGGCCGAATTGGCGATGGAGTTGGCGTCGGTGCGAGCCAGTAAGGCCGCCGACATGCTGCACACGCCGGCTAGTGATTCGCTGCTGACCGCTCCCGGCGCCCGTCTGGGCGGCGGCACGTCCGAGGTGCAGCGCAACATCATCGGAGAGCGACTCCTAGGCCTGCCCCGCGAACCCAAGAGCGGCTAAACCCCAGGTCACACCCGACTTCAGCGAATAGGCGCGTGATTCGTTCGCGCTTGTGAAAAGATTCACGAAGGGGGTTCGCAGCATCGACGCCGACCGGAGGTCGTCATGACCAACGAACCGCAACTGCAAGTGCCGCTCGACGGGTTGTTCCTCAGCCCGATCCCACCGTGGGGAGCATCCGTGCTCGTCGTGCGGGACCGCCGTGACGTCTTGCTCGTGCGTCGCCGTAGCAATTGGGGCCCTCCCGCGGTAACTCGCCTGCCCGACGAACCGGTCGCTGCGTGCGCTGCACGCGCGCTCGAGGAAATCGTCGGCTTCACCTTGCCGCTGTGGCCCGTCGCCGACGCCGACCCCGCCTGGGCCGTCTTCGTCGCCCGCGCCAACAGCGACGCCCGCGTCCGCCTCGGTAGCGGTTACGACGAGTGCGAATGGGTGCCGATCGAACGCGCCGGCGATCGCTGCACCGACTTGGTTTCCGACACACTGCATCTCGTCGCGTAAACATCTGGCCATGCGCACGCGTCTGCTCCGCCTCGTCGTCGTGGGTGGAGCGGCCTATGGCGCGTACGAATTCGTAAAGCGACGGTCGACGAAGCAGTCGACCGGCGCCGGCGTCAGCCACACCTCGGCAATGGCGCGCAACGTCGCGGTCGCGAAAACGGGGGCGCGCATCGGAGCGAAATCCGCCGCGCATCAGGCGCGGCGCGCGACTGCGTCGCCTGAGAAACAGGCCGAACTCGACGCGCAGTTCGAACTCAAGACCGCCGACGAAGTGGTCAACGTGCTCGGCAACATGAAGGGCGCGCTCATGAAGATCGGCCAGATGGCCAGCTTCCTCGACGACGGCTTGCCCGAACCGATGCGCGAGGCCTTGGCCACGCTGCAGGCCGACGCCCCGCCGATGACGAGCGCCCTCGCGGCGAAGGTGGTCGAAGAGGAACTGGGCGCTACGCCCGACCGCATCTTCGCCGAGTGGGACGAAACCCCGTTGTCGGCTGCGTCGATCGGCCAGGTGCACCGCGCCGTTACGCAAGACGGGCGCGCGGTAGCGGTGAAGGTGCAGTACCCCGGCGTCGACACCGCGATCATGTCGGACCTGGAGAACTCGCAGTTGTTGTTCAGCGTGCTGGGCATGGTGTTTCCCGGGATGGACCCGCAACCGATCGTCGACGAGTTGCGCGAGCGACTCGGCGAAGAGGTCGACTATCGCATCGAGGCTCGCAACCAACAGGACTTCCACCGTTGGTACGCGACACACCCGTTCATCCACGTTCCCGCAGTGGTGCCCGAACACTCGTCGCAACGCGTGCTCACCACCGAGTTGGCCGACGGTGCTCGCTTCGCCGAAGTGGATGCCACGTGGAGCGACGAGCAGAAGAACCTGGCGGCCGAGGCGATTTACCGCTTCGTGTTTCGCAGCTTCTACCAATTCAAGGCGTTCAATGGCGACCCCCACCCCGGCAACTATCTGTTCCGTCCCGACGGGCGCGTGACGTTCCTCGACTTCGGACTGGTCAAGCGGTTCGAACAGAAAGACGTCGACGAGGCCGCGCACATGATCAAGTCGCTCGTGCTCGACGACGACGTCGCCGAGTACCGCCGCACGATCGAACAGCTCGGCATCCTTCAGCGCAATGCACCGGTGACCGACAAAGAGGTCGACGATTACTTCGGCTACTTCTACAAGCTCGTGCGCCAACCCGGCACCCACCGCGTAAGCCACGACTACGCGGCGGGAATGGTGCGGCAGTTCTTCGACGTGACGAGCAGCTCGTCGCGGGTCCCCAAGTTTTCGAACCTCACGCGTGAGTGGGTGATCCTGCAGCGGATCAACCTTGGTCTCTACGCGATCCTCGCCCGCCTCGAAGCCGAGCTCGACTGGCTTGGCATCTCGCAACAACTGTGGTCGTTCACCGACGGCGAGGCCGTGACCGAGCTTGGTCGGCAAGAGGCCGCGTGGTTGGCCACACTGAACGCGTGAGCCGGCCGGATTTCACCATCACCAGCCCCGACAAGGTGATGTTCAAGGACCGCGGTGAAACCAAGGCCGACCTGGCCGCGTATTACGAGGCCGTCGAGGCGCCACTGATGGCGACGATGGGCGGACGCCCCGTGCTGTTGCAGCGCTACCCCAACGGCGCCGGCGGCCCGTCGTTTTTCCAAAAGCGCGTGCCCGAGAAGCGCCCCGATTGGCTCCAGACCACCGTGGTGTCGACACCGAACGGCACGACGTCGGACGCGCTCGTCGCCGCCGACTTGTCGCACGTGTTGTGGGCCGTGAACCTGGGTTGCCTCGGCTTCCATCCGTGGGCGTACCACGCAGCCACGCCCGACGTCACCGACGAGTTACGCATCGACCTCGACCCGTCGCCGGGCGTCACCTTCGACATGGTGCGCGAGGGTGCCAGCGAAGTGAAGGCGCTGCTCGACGAACTGGGCATCGCCGGCTTTCCGAAGACGACCGGCTCACGCGGCATCCACGTGTACGTCAACGTCGCGCCGAGCTTGGACAGTTATCAAGTGCGGGCCGCCGCGGTTGCGCTCGCTCGCGAAATGGAGCGGCGGCGCCCCGATTTGATGACGTGGCAATGGTGGAAAGAAGAGCGCGGGGCGCGCGTCTTCATCGACTACAACCAAAACGCGCCGCACAAAACCGTATTCGGCGCATGGGGCGTGCGCGCCACCGAAGACGGGCGCGTAAGCGCGCCGTTCACGTGGGACGAACTGCCCCGCATAGAGATTGGCGACCTCACGATCGCGACGGTGCCGGGCCGCCTTGCCGCGAACGGCGATCCGTGGGGTGCGATGTACGAGGCGCCGCAGTCGCTGCAACCGCTGCTCGACATGAGCGAGCGCGACATGGCGAACGGGATGATGGACGCGCCGTGGCCGCCGGTGTATCCGACCCAGCCGAACGAACCACCCCGCGTTAACCCGTCGCGGGCCAAGAAGAAGTCCTGACGGCGGTCCGCTAGCCGCCTTCGGCGAGCACGTCGACGATCGAGACGGTTTCGGGCGGCACCACTTGCGCGTAGGTGCACGACTTCGGCTCGCGATCGGGACGGAACCGGCGGTACGACGCGCCGTGGCGCATGCGGCTGCCTTGGAAATGGCCGTACGCGACTTCCACCACGAGCTCGATCCGCACGGGCTCCCACGACATGTCTTTTTTCGCGTTCCACCGATTGCCAGTAGGCGCGTCGACCGAACCCGACGCGGTCATGTTCGACCAGTCCTTCCAGGGGTGATCGTCGAGCGCCTTCTCTCGGAGGGGCGCGAGCTCGTCGATCAACTCGACGCGCTTCGCTGCGGTGAAGCTGCCCGTCACTCCGATGTGGTGCAGCGCGCCGTCGTCGTCGTACAAACCGAGCAGCAGCGAACCGATGCCTTTGCCGTCTTTGTGCCAGCGGAACCCGGCGACGACGCAGTCGATCGTGCGTTCGTGCTTGACCTTGATCATCGTTCGCTGACCTTGCGCGTACACGCCGTCGGCCCTCTTCGCCATCACTCCGTCGAGCCCGGCGCCCTCCCACTTGTGGAACCACATGTCGGCCGTCTTCACGTCACGCGTGAGCGGCGTTACGTAGATGCCCGCGCCCGCGTTCTCCAGCGCCGTCTCGAGGCGGGCGCGGCGTTCGTCGAAGGGGCGCTCGCTGAGGTCTTCACCGTCGACGGCAAGCAGGTCGAAGGCCACGAACAACGCGGGCAACTCGACCGACAGCTTGGCGATGCGCGACGCGGCCGGGTGAACGCGCAAGCTCAGGAGCTCGAAGTCGACCTTGCCGCCTTCGCCGACGATCACGAGTTCGCCGTCGATTACGGCGTCGTCGGGGAACGATGCCTTTACTGCTTCGACGACTTCCGGGAAGTAACGGGTGAGGGGTTTCGAGTTGCGGCTGCCCAATTCCACCTCGTCGCCGTGGCGGAAGATCACCGAGCGAAACCCGTCCCACTTCGGTTCGTACCGCCACTCGTCGCCTTCGGGGATCGAGGGTGCTGACTTGGCCAGCATCGGCGACACCGGCGGCTGTACGGGCGTTTTCACTGGAACGACGCTAACCAGGGAATAGCCTCACCTAGCTGGTCGACGGGGAAAGGGCTGTTTGTGCCGCTGAGCGTGGTGATTCTGGGAATCGGTGCGTTCGGGGCGACGCTCGCCGTCGTGCCCCTGGTGCATCGCGTTGCGGTGCTGAACAACGTCACCGCGGCGCCGCGCGCCGACCGGTTGCACACGAACCCCACGCCGTACCTCGGAGGGGTCGCCATCGTCGTCGTTGCCACTGCGGCGTCTTCGTTCATCAGCGAGTGGAAGGGCGAGGCGCTGGTGATCATCGCCGGCGCGTTGCTGCTGGGTGTCGTCGGCCTCCTCGACGACCTGCGCAGCCTGCCACCAGGGCCGCGCGTCGCCGCAGAGGTGTTGGCCGCGCTGATGGCCGCAGCCGCCGGTGCCCACGTGCAGATCTTCGGCGGCGTCACCGATACCGCTCTCACCGTGGTGTGGCTCGTCGGCGTCACGAACGCGTTCAATCTCGTCGACAACATGGACGGCGCTGCGGGCGGTATCGCGTCGGCGGCCGCAGTCGCGCTCACGATCACCGCGGCGTTGAACGGCCAAGTGCTCGTCGGCGGCCTGGCCGCGGTCGTGGCCGGCACCTGCGTCGCGTTCTTGATTTACAACTGGCACCCGGCGCGCATATTCATGGGCGACGCCGGCGCGCTGCCGCTGGGGTACTTGCTCGCCGCCATCGCGTTGAAGCTTCGCTTCCCGGTACCTCACGCGTCGAGCATCACTGCAGTGGTGTTGTTCGCCGCTCCCGCGCTGTTCGACACCACGCTCGTGGTGATTTCGCGCACAACGCGTCACAAGCCGGTGTACATCGGCGGAACCGATCACACGTCACACCGTTTGCTACGCCTCGGGTTGTCGACCCGCGTTGTTGCGACGTTGATCACTGCGGCCTCGGCCGCGTGCGCGGCGCTGGGCGTGGTTGTGGGACGGGGCGTGGTGCCCGCGCTACCGGTAGTAGTGCCGGTGGCGTTGGCCGGGGTTGGGGGGTTGGCGCTGTTGCTGCGGCTGCCGTCAGAACCCGCAGCTCTTGCGTCTTCATGAGCGCGCGTCGCGACCGCACCGAACGCCGCATGCGGCGCCTCACGGGCAACTCTTTCGCGCTCGACGCACTGCGCGACGACCTGCGGCGGCGGCGGCGGAGGCGCCGAAGGAGACGCGCCGCCGCGGGCAGCACCGTCGGCCGTCGCCGGATCTTCTGGGCTGGCGCCGTCATCGTTGTCGTGCTCGGCGCGTGGGCTGCACTCGACGTGCTCGCGGCGCGACGCGACCTCGTCTCCGCGCGCGGTCAGCTGTCGAGCGCAGCGGCGAGCCTCGGCACGGCGACCGATACCGACGCCGCGGCCGGGTTGCGCACCGCGACGCGCAAGGCCGTCGCCGACACCGCACGGGCCGAGAGCCGGTTGCACCGATCCCCCCTGCTGCGCGTGGCCGGCCTCGTGCCGCTGATCAACACGCAGCGCAACGGCTTGTATCGCGCCGTCGCCGTCGCCCACGACGCGGCAGTGATCGGTGACCACCTCACCGGCCGGGTCGAAGCGCTCCACGGTGCGCTGACGGTGCGCAACGCCTCGGTTGACATGGGGGCCGTCGCGCAACTGGCCGAGGCGGCACACGACGCCGGCCGACAACTGGCGGCGCTGCCCCACACCCGTAGGCCGGGACAGTGGAGCCCGCTGGCCCACGCCACCCGTGACCTCGACGGCGTGTTGTTCGATACCGCGCGGCGTCTCACGCACGGCGCCGACACGATGACGGTGGCCCACGATTTGCTCGGGGGGGCCGGGCCCCGGCGGCTGCTCATTGCGCTACAGAACAACGCCGAGATGCGTGACCAGGGCATGGTGCTCAGCGTTGCGCTGGCCGAAGCCGACAACGGGTCGTTGCGCGTGACCCGGTCACAGAGTGTCACCGAGCTCGAGCTCGCGGCACCCGTCACCGACGTGGGCCTACCCGCGGGCACCAGCTACGCGTTCGGGCAACTGCAACCGCTCAAGTACTGGCAGTCCGCCAATGCCACCGCCGACACCGCACTGGCCGGCGCCACGCTGCGCTCGATGTACAAGGCGGCCACGGGCACTGTGATCGACGGCGTGGTCGCGCTCGACGTGCCGGCGCTCGCCAACCTCCTCGAAGTCACCGGACCCGTAAGCGTGCCGGGGCTCGGCACGGTGTCGAAAGAGAACGCGCAACGGCTGCTCTTGAACGATCAGTACGTCGGCCAGGTCAATACCAGCCTTCGCCGTGAACAACTCAGCGACGTCGTCGCCGCCGTGATCGCGCGCATTCAGGCGTCGTCTCTGAACACGACGTCGCTGATCCGTTCGCTGGGCGACGCCGCTGCCGGGGGCCACGCATGGGTGACCTCGGCCGATGCCGACAACCAGCGCGCCCTCGAAAGAGCCGGTCTCAGCGGTCGGCCCGGGCGTGTGCACGCCAACCGCACCATCCACGTTGCAGTCCAAAACGGCAGCGGGTCGAAGATGGACTGGTTCGTCGACCCCAAGGTCGACGTCAACGTGTCGGTAACCCCCGATGGCACTGCGGTCGTTCGCACGAAAGTGACGATGCCGAACACCGCACCCGTGCCCACACCCCCTTCGGAGCAGTTCGGTCCCTACCTGCCTGGCGACCCGCCCGGCCTGTACCGGGCCCGCGTGTATTTCTGGGGCCCGACGACCGGCGACCAACTGAACAGCGTCGCCGAGTCCGGGCTGCGGCTGAACTTCGTGACGTCTGAGGTGCCTGCGGGCACCACGCGTTCGGTCGAATTTTCGACCGCCATCCCGAATGCGGTGCGCCACGGCCGCCTGCGGCTTCGCTTCGTCCCCCAGCCCCGGGCCCGGCCTATCGCGTTGACGGTAGAGGTGTCGGGGCTTGGTTGGACTGTGACGCCGGCGGGTACTGGGAGACGTGAATGGGACAAAACGCTGGAGATGGCGTGGCAGCTTCACCGCTGACCGCGCAAAGAATCCTTTCGCCAACCGGGGCAGACGGGTACGCTGCTGAGATGCTGGCAAATGGTATGAATTCGTTTCGACGCGCATTTGCGCTCGCTGTCGTGGCGGTCGCGCTCGTCTTGACGGCGCCTGCGGCCATGGCCCAGACGGCCACCACGTGCCCGGGGTACCCCGGATGCACCACTACCACTACGCCCCAGCCCACTACCGCCGTCGTCGATCTGGGCCTCAAGCCGCTCGGCGCTCGCTTCACGGTGTCCGAATGCGGCTTCGCGCCGGCCACCGTCGTGCGATTCGTCGTCAACAATGTCGTGATCTCACCCGATGTCGTGGCCGACGGCAACGGGTGCGTCGCCGAAACGTTCGAAATCAGTCCCACGCTGGTCGCCTTCGGGCGTGCCGGTGGGATGCGCATGCTCGCCGCCACCGGCCTTGCCGCTGGTAACAACGTGCAGGTCCGCGTGAACGGCCAAGCGATCACGGTCGGGCCGATCGGCTCCGTCGTCACCTCCAACGCCAGCGGCACTGGGTCTAACGGGGCCGCCCGCACCGTGCAGGTGAAGTTCACAGTGGTGAAGCCGGGCACGGTCGACCGCTCTGGTCTTGCCCGCACCGGCACCACGATCGTGCGCTGGTCGCCACTGGGCGCCGGCCTCATCGCAATCGGCTACCTGCTGGTGCTCGTCACCCGCCGTCGCCGCGACACCGAAACGGCTTAACTAACCCGCCAAGATCTACTGAAACAGCCGCCCCATGAGGGCGGCTGTTTCGCGTCTACAGGTATTCGACGTTGTCGCCGGCCGGGACGACTCGGCGGCAGTCAAGCACGTAGGTCGCGTGCTCGGCGACGGCTTTCACGTCGAACGCGTCGTGGTTGGTAAGCATCACTACCGCGTCGGCGGCGGCTAGCTCGGCGTCGTTGAACTCGACCCGTTCGACGAGCCCGAGCGACATCTCGGGATCGACGTGGGGATCGGCGGCGCGCACGTTCGCGCCCAACCCCGCCAGTTGCACGGCGACGTGAACCGACGGCGATTCACGGGCGTCGCTCGTATTGCGCTTGTATCCCAGACCCAACACAAGGATCCGGCTGCCCTTCACGGCGCGCTCGCGGTCGTTCAACGCGCGCGTCAGCCTGCGTACGACGTAGGACGGCATGTGCGCGTTGACATCGTTCGCCAACTCCACGAAACGGAAGTTCTCGCCCAGCGACCGGCGCACTTGCCACGACAAGTAACTGGGGTCGACGGGCAGGCAGTGTCCGCCGACGCCGGGCCCGGGACGGAACGGCATGAAGCCGAACGGCTTGGTGGAAGCGGCGTCGATGGCCTCCCACACGTCGATGCCGAGTTCGCCGGCAAACATCGCGAGCTCGTTCACCAGCGCCACGTTCACATGCCGGAACGTGTTTTCGAGGAGCTTGCACAGCTCGGCTTCCTTCGGCGTGGACACCGGCACGGTCTGTTCGACGAGGCACGAATAGAACTCGTCGACGGCGGCCAACGACGCAGCGTTGATGCCGGACACGACCTTGGGCGTAGTGACGAAGGTCCACTCTTGATTACCGGGATCGATCCGCTCGGGGCTGTAGCCGACCAGCACATCGGTGCCGATCTCGAGTCCGCTGCCCTCCGCCAACAGGGGCACCAGCAACTCTTCGGTGGTGCCGGGATACGTCGTGGACTCGAGGATCACCAAGGCGCCCTTTTTCACCGCCGGTGCGAGCGTGCGAGCGGCGGACTCCATGTGCGACAAGTCAGGCAGCGTTTCGCGCAACGGCGTAGGCACCGTGATCACCGCCACGTCGAAGCCGACGAGATCTTGAACGTCTGCGCTCGGGGTGTAATGCCCTGCGGACAACGCGCTCTGCAGCGTGGTCGACTCGATGTCTTCGACGTAGCTCTGGCCGCTGGCCAACTTCGAAACGCGCGCCGCGTCGATCTCGAACCCCACGACGTCGAAGCCCACTTCCACGGCCCGCATGGCTAGAGGCAACCCGACGTAACCCTGGCCGACAACGACGAGTCGGCGACGTGATTCGGTCATCGCTCTATCCTCGCATTCCGTGGGGATGGCGCCGGCGCTCTTGTGGATCGCGCTAGGCGCGGCGCTCGCCACCGGTGTGCGCTTGGCCGTCCGCGTGGCGCACCCCGGTCACCTTCGCCCGAACGACGCGTTGACGGGCGTGCCGACGCGCGCAGGCGGGCAGCGCGCCGTGGGGTCGATGCGCCCGGGCGACGCCGTCGCAATGGTCGATCTCGACGGGCTCAAAATCACCAACGATTCGTCGGGGCACGCCGCGGGTGACGCCGAGCTGATCGCGCTCGCGCGCCACCTCAGTGACGGCGTACGGCGGGGTGACACCGTGGCGCGTTGGGGCGGCGACGAGTTCGTGGTGGTACTGCGCGACGGAGGTGACGCGGCGTTCGCCGTCGTCGACCGCCTGCGCGCGTCTTCGCCGACGAGTTTCAGCGCCGGCGTGGCGGTGCACCGGCGCGGTACGCCCGACGACACGCTGGCCGAGGCTGACGCCGCGCTGCTGTCGGCGAAACGCGCGGGCGGCAGCCGGGTGGTGCCGGCACCATTGCGACGATCGTGATGAAACGACGCGCGCCACGTTTCGCAGCCGAACCGCGTGATGACTAGGACGCGTACGACCTCGTAGTCATTCGGCGTAGCAACAAATGACAACGAGTGGTGATTGTTGTTAAACGCTCGCGCTCGCACACTCGCCGTTGGCCGCAAGTTTCTTTTTCTTGTTGCCGGATAACGGAGGCTGTGCATGCGTGCATTCACGTTTGGCCGGCGCCACGGTGGCGCCCGGCGCGTCACCGTCGTCGCCTTGGGCGTCGCGGCGACACTTCTCGGTTCGCAGCTCCTCGGAGCACAAGCGGCCGAGACGAGTCAGGTAGGCGTAGTCGTGTCGCGACTCGACGCCGCCGGCTTTCCAACGCAGGTGACGTTGAACCAGTTCACGCGCACCTACGGAGGCGACGGTTCGAAGGACAACGCGAAGGCGTCGCCGCTCTCGCTCGAGAACGGACTCGTGCGCACCGGCGACGGTCTGCGGGCGCTCCCGATCGTGGTGCGCGCCCACTACTTCCTCGAGGGCAAAGAGATGACGCCGCAAGAAATGGCGGGCAAGTCCGGCGCATTCCGCGTCGAGTGGACCGTCGTCAACCGCACCCAGAGAACTGAGGACGTCACCTTCACCGACTCTGCGACCGGCGTGCAAAAAACAGTGACCGCCGCGACCTTCGTCCCCTTCACCGTCGAGCTCACCGGGCTCGAACTGCCCGACGGCGCGTTCGACGGTCTCACCACGAATGGTGTGATGAGCCGCAACGACGCGAACAACGCGTCGCGCGCGTCGTGGACCTCAGTCCTCGCCCCGCCGGTGTTCCCGGGCTCGGCGACGTTCAGCCTCGAAGGCAACACCAACAACTTCCACCTCGGCGAGTCCGTACTTACCGCGACACCTGGCGTCGACGGAGCGCTGCCGGCGTCCGCGAAAGACGCAGGAGAAAAGGGCGGCTCGTCGACGGCCACGCTGCGCGGCTACGTGTCGAAGTTCGGCGACGGCTTCGGTCAACTCGCCGGAGGGCTCGGTGAGATCAAGGGCGGTATCGACCAGCTCTTCGCCGGGATCAACGGTCAGCTGAAGCCCGGGTTGAAGGCGCCGAACTTCGACGCAGCCAAATACACCGAAGACTCCACCCTCGCCGACAACCAGCCCGGCCTCGTACAGGGCCTCCAAATCCTCGCCGATGGCCTTGGCCAACTCGTGAGCGGTGCCGCGCAAGTGCGCGGCGGGTTGAAGTCGGGCGACAACGCCAACCCTGGTGTGAAGGAGGGCCTCGACCAGATCGTGGCCGGCATCGGTAACGGCACCGAGTTCGACGGGCAAGGCAAGCCCCTCACGGTCCGCGCCAGCTTGAACGCACTGCGCATGGGCGTGGAGTCCGGTGACGTCAACGCCCCCGGACTGGTCGAAGGTTTGCAGCAGATCATCGCTGCAATCGGCACCGGCACCGAGTTCAACGGGACGACGCCGCTCACGATGCGCGCCTCCCTCAACGCCGTGCGCGCCGGGCTTTCGTCCGGCGACAACGCGAACCCCAAAATCATCGAAGGTCTCGACCAGATCTTCACGTCGATCGGCTCGGGCACCGAGTTCGCCGGGACCACGCCGCTCACCGTCGCCGCAGGGCTCGCCGCTATCCGCGGCGGATTGTCGTCGGGCGACCTGGCCAACCCGAAGATCGTCGAAGGGCTCCAGACGATCTACGCGAGCATCGGCAACGGCACTGAGTTCGCCGGGTCGACACCGCTGTCCGTCGCGGCTTCGTTGGCCGCCGTGCGTGCCGCGTTGTCATCAGGCAATCCCAACGCTCCGGGGATCCTCGAAGGCCTGCAGCAGGTCTACGCGGGCATCGGTAACGGAACAGAGTTCGACGGCAGCGGCAACCCCCTCACCGTTACGGCCTCGCTCAAAGCGATCCGCGCGGCGTTGAGTTCGGGCGACAACTCCAATCCCAAGATCATCGAAGCGATCACGCAGGTGGTCGCGGGCATGGCCGCCCTCAGCGGACAGCTCGGCACCTTCGACTCGACCTTTACCCCCAACGTCAACAACCAGCTCGGATTGGCCGGCGCGCTGCCGATCGTCGACCCGACGGTGCTCGCGGTTCTCCAAGGCGTCGTGCACGCCGGGGTGACCCAAGCACAAGGCGCGCTCGCGCAAATGAAGGCCGGTCTCTCCTCGGGTGACCCGTTGAATCCCGCCGCACTCGAAGGTCTTCAAAAGATCTACGCGTCGATCGGCAACGGCACCGAATTCAACGGCGCCACGCCGCTCAGCCTCACGGCGTCGATGGTTGCGATGCGCGCCGCACTGTCGAGCGGGAACGCCAACAACCCTCGCATCATCGAAGGTCTGCAGAAGATCTACGCCAGCATCGGGACCGGCTCGGAGTTCTCGGGCTCGACGCCACTGACGATTCGCGCCGGCCTCAACGCCATGCGGGCCGGCCTGTCGTCGGGCAACGTCAACGACCCGAAGATCATCGAAGGCCTGCAACAGATCTTCAATTCGATCGGAACCGCGAGCACCAGCGGCACTCTGGCCAACGCGCTGCAGCAGATCCGTGACGGCTTGAAGTCGGGCGACGCGGCGAACCCCAAGATCATCGAAGGGCTTCAGACGATCTATGCCTCGATCGGCGACGGCTCCGAGTTCAACGGCGCCACGCCGTTGAGCATCCAAGCTGGATTGGTCGCGGTGCAGCAAGGTGCCGCGCAACTCGCTGGTGGTGCGCAACTCGCGCACGACGCGATTGGCGATGGCACCGAGGTCGGCCCCGATGGCAGCCCGCTCACCGTGCAAGCCGCGGTCGCGGCGCTCGGTGTCGGTGCGACGAAGTTGGGCGCCGGGATCGCACAGATCGTTACCGGTCTCGGTGACCTCGACGCTCACGGCGTACCGGTGAAGGCAGTGACGACACGCGTGACCAAGTACGGACACACAGTCGAGTCACCCTCGAGCCTGTTGTGGGGCCTGGAAGCCTCGAAGGATGCGGTGAGCACGAAGTTCATCGCCGGCGTGACGCAGCTTCTCGACGCGCTCGGCGACCCGAACGTGTCGTCGTCGACAATCCTCTACGGCTTGAAGCAGCTGAGCGACGGCGCCGGCCAAGCAGCGGCGGGCGGCACCACCGGCGCTTCGGGTGCTGGCCAAGTGGCGCACATCCTGTCGCGCACCGCAAGCGACCAGGACGTCGTCACGGCGCTACACCAAGCCGGCCTGGCGCGCGCGGAACACTTCGTCGGCTTCAACGACGGCGTGGGCGAACACCAACGAAGTGTCTTCGTCTACCGGATCGGAGGTGTGGCATGAACCGGCGCCGCGCGCTCATCGTCACCGGCGCGGTGCTCGCATCGTTGACCGCCGCGTGTACCAGCGGCGGCGGCAACCACACCGCCACTCCCGCCGCGGCTACCTCCGCGTCGGGTGCACCCAAGCTCGCGATCGACACGACGGCCACCGGCATGAAGGTCGGGCTGGTGGTGTCGAGCTCAGGCCCCGGAGCCGACGTGCGCGACCTTGCGTCCGGCGCGTACGTCGCCGCCTTCCGCCTGAACGGCGCGAAGTCGGGGACCGATCACGTGCAGCTCGTCGTGAAAGACGACAACGGCACACCGGAAGGCGCGACCGCGGCGATCAACGAGTTGCACGACGCCGGAGTCGTCGGCGTTGTCTACGGCTCGACGGGCGAGCAAACGCTCGCGGCTGCCGCTACTGCCGCGGGTGCGGGTTTGCCCGTCGTCTTCCCGTATGCCGACGACAGCCGAGTCACCGCGCAAGGCGCCACCTCGTTCCTTGGCGCACCAACAGTCGACCAGGTCGCAAAGCAGTTCGCCGAGCACATCACGAAGGCGAACCTCGGCACCGTCGCCCTCCTGCGGCAGTCCGGGGCGTACGGCGACGAGGGCAAGGCGGCGCTCGCCGCGGCAGGCGTCAACGTTGCCCTTGATCAGCCTTTCGCCGCAGGCGACGCGCTCGCGGCCACCGCGAAGGCAGTGGCCGCCGCGAAACCCGGCGCGGTAATCGTGTGGGCTGAAGCCGCACCCGCAGTAGCAGCGGCCGACGCCTTGTCGACCGCGGGTGTCGAGGCCACGCTGCTGTTCGCCGATCGCGCCGCGGTGCCTGCGTTCGGCAAGCTTGTGGCGGGAGCGCTCACGCCCCCGGTATCCGACGGCGTGCTTTCGGTGGGCAGCTGGGCGGGGCCCGATACGCCGACGAAGGCCGTCGACGCGTTCTTCCTCGCTCGCGACGCAGTTGTGGCCGACGGGGCCACCACGGCCGACCTGAGCAGCGCGGACTTCCGCAGCCACGACGCCGTGCTCGCACTCGTGGCCGCCGCCACGGCGAGTTCCTCGCCCGCGGGTGTTACCGATGCGATGCGCGACTTGTCGCCGGACATCGCCGGCGCCGCCGGTGTGCCGCTCGACTTCCACAACGCGGCGGCCGTCGCCGACAAAGACGTCGCACTGTTGAGCTATTCGACCGCGGACGACGGCAGTGGCCGGTACCTGCCCAAGACATCGGGCGGCCACTGGCTCGCCGTCACCGGAACCTACGAACTTCCCGATGCCCTGAAGGGCCTCGACAACCCTTACGGAGGCTGAACCATGAATAACGAAACGTCACGACGACAATTCCTCACGTGGGCCGGGCGCGCCGGCTTTGGCGGGGCCGCTCTCGCTGTGCTCGCGAGCTGCGGCAAGAGCGGCGGGAGCAACGGCGCATCCAACAACGTGTCGAGCGGATCGCAGTCGTCGAGCGGGAATGGCTTCAAGGCGAGCGGCGACACGTTGAAGATCGGCATCGTCGCTCCTTTCTCAGGCGTCGCTGCCTTCGTCGGGCGCATCGTGAGCAACTCCCTCGACGCCGCCACCGCGCAGGTCAACGCGACGGGCGGCATCGGCGGGCGCAAGGTGGAAGTGGTTAAGCGCGACACCGGCACCGACGCGTCGGCGGGCGTCAAGGCCTACCAGGCGATGGCGAGCGACAAGAACATCATCGGCATTCTGTGGGCGGGCTCAGGTCTCGACGAGTCACGGGCGCAGATCGCGCGCGACAACATGCCGGTGATCTCGGTCTTCGTCGACCTGTGGTCGGCCCACCAGCTGTACCCGGCGACCAAAGAGCGTTCGATCTTCCAAATGATCATGCCGGACCGCATGGCGCTCGACTTGCTCGGCCAGTACGCCAAGGAGGACCGCGGGTACTCGAAGGCAGGCCTGATCTACGACTCGCTCATCTCGCCGTCGGCCAAGGACTACTTCACCGAGGCCATGGCCAAGCACGGCCTGGCCACCGCCGGTATCGAGACGTACCAACTCAACGACGCCGACTTCGGTCCGCAGGTGCGTCGACTCCAAAGCCAGAAGGGTCAAGCGCTGATGATCTGGGGCCTCGCCGGTGACACTGCGGGCATCGTGAAGCAGATCGACAAGGTCGGCGCGTCCTACGTCGACACGCCGACCGCGAAGGGCGCGTCATGGCGTCCGCAGATCTTGGGCTCGCCGGGCGGCACGGGAGAACACACGTGGGCCGACCTCGCCGGTAGCTCGGCCAAGGCGGGCACGCTCACCGCGTGGCACGTAGGCGGCTTGAACTACCTGCCGAGCTTCGCGATTTCGGGCTGGATGAAGAAGTACCTCAAGAAGTCGCCTACGGGTGGCGAGGAGTCACCGGCCGACGGGATGTACACGCTGCTCAAAGCCGTCGAGGTCGCGGGCAGCACCGACCGTCAGAAAATGATCAGCGCCATCGAGACGATGGGCGAAGTGAAATTCGCGTCGACGCCCTTCAGCTACGCGGCCGACCGTCACCTCTCCAAGCAGATGGACGACCTCATCCTCATCACGCTCGAACGCTCCAGCGGCCCCGTCGCCACGAGCCCGGCGTATCAACTCGGCCAGGAGTGGAAGGACACGTACACGGCGGGGTACGCAGGTCCAACCCATCTGGTGCGGCCGACACTCGAAGCGAACAAGCGAGCGCATCCCGACGTGATGGACGAGGTGCTTCGTCTCGGCTACGGCACGCAGTGCACCAAGCACGCCGACGGCACCATGACCAACGATTGCAAGATCCATTAGCCGGTGACCGATCTGGTTCAGATTTTTGTTTACGGCCTGACCGTCGGCTCGGTGCTGGCGCTCGTCGCGCTCGGTTACAGCTTGGTGTTCGCGACCAGTCGCGTCGTGAACTTCGCGCAAGGTTCGATGCTCGTAGTCGGCGGTTTCGTGGCGTTCGCGGTGGTGCGCGCCGGCGCGCCGATCTGGCTCGCGTTGCCGATCGCCACCGCGATCGGTGCCCTCGTCGGCGTGGCGGTGCACCTCACCGCGATCCGTCCGCTCGGCAAGTTCGATCCGGCGTCGAGTGTCGGGTGGATCCTGACCACGTTCTCCGCCAGCCTGGTTGCGCTCGACCTGATCAAGATGACCGTCGGGGCCGAACCTCGCACCATTCCGTCGCTGCTGAACTCGATCGGCGGGTGGAAGGGTTCCACGATCAGCGGCATCCCGGTGTCGCCGAACGACTTGCTGATCGTTGCGTCGGCGCTCGCGCTCATGGTGGTCGGTGAGATCGTGCAGACGCGCACGATGGGCGGACGCGCACTGCGCGCCGTGTCGCAAGACCCCGCCGCCGCGTCGCTGATGGGGATCAACACCAACCGCGTGGTGATGACGAGCTTCGCGGTGGCGGGCGCGCTCGGCGCGTTCGCGGCGGTGTTGCTGGCGCCCCGCCTGTTCGTGAAGTTCGACAACGGTTTGCTGCTAGGCATCCAAGCCTTCGTCGCCGCCGTGATCGGCGGCCTCGGTTCGACGCGAGGCGCCGTGCTCGGCGGCTACGTCCTCGGCTTCGTCGGCGGAATCTTGCGCGTGACGTCGTCGAGCGGTGGACAGATCGAGCCGCTCGTGATCTTCGTGGTGTTCCTGCTCGTGCTCGTCGTGAGGCCCAACGGCCTACTCGGCGCTCCCGTGATCGAAAAGGCCTGACTTTTGAGCATTGCTGAACGGCACCATCCCGTGTCACTGCCTACGCGCATTCACCTGCCGTCGTGGGCGACGCGCGCGATTGCGCCGGCGAGCCTGTTCCTGTTCCTCTTCTGGTACCTGAACGGACCGGGGGCACAGCGTTCGTGGCTCGATCTCGGGGTCGAGGCGACCTATCTCGCCGCGATCGCGCTCGGCGTGAACCTGTTGACCGGTTACACCGGGTTGCTGTCACTCGGTCACGCCGGGTTCTTCGTGGTCGGCGGCTACGTGGGCGCGGTGTGGGCGCCGGCGTGGGGGGTGTCGCCGTGGTTTGGACTACCCGCCGCGTTCGTGGCCGGCGCCGCGATGGGCGCGCTGCTGGCGTTGCTGTGTTGTCATCTGCGCGGCTTCTACCTCACTGTGGTCACGCTCGCCTTCGGCAGTTTGTTACCGGCACTCGTGGTCGTGTTGAAGTCGGCGCTGGGCGGTACCAGCGGGCGCAACGTCACCAAGCCCATCGACGTGTCGATATTGCCCTTCGCGAACGGCGACTCGTACCGCGGGCTGTTCGTACTGTCGACGATCGTGTTGTTTGCAACGTTGTGGCTATGCCGCAACCTCGTGCACAGCCGCTGGGGACGGGCGAGCATGGCGATCCGCGAATCCGAACTCGCCGCATCGTCGTCGGGCGTCGAGACGTATCTGCACAAGGTGAGCGCGTTCGCGCTGTCCGCCGGAATCGTGTCCGTCGCCGGTGTGATCGCGGCGGAACGATTCCTGCTCGTCAGCCCGAGCGCCGGTGGCCAGGACCAAAGTTTTCGTTACGTGATCATGATCGCGCTCGGCGGACTGGGCACCCTGGCCGGGCCCATCATCGGTGCGTTCACGCTGACGTTCGGCTTCGGGCTCACGTGGGTCCAAGAGCACCTCGTCAATCAGCAGAACCTCGTGTTCGGGCTGCTCGGTCTCGTCGGCGTCGCCTTGGCCCCCGAGGGCACTATGGGCAACGTCAACAAAGTGCTGGCGAAGCTGCGGCATCGCCAGCGCAAAGATGCGTCGTCCCCCGTGACTGCGGTCACCGCGGCGGCGTACACGCTTCCAGTGCGGGCGGCCCTGACAGCCTCCGGACCGCCCGCACTGGAGCTGTCTGCGGTCACCAAACGCTTCGGCGGTGTCGTCGCCGTGAACGACGTCGACCTCATCGTGGAGCCGGGCGAGGTGCACGGCCTCATCGGCCCGAACGGCTCGGGCAAGACCACGCTGCTCAACATGATCTCGGGCATCACGCCCGTCACCAGTGGCCGCGTCATGGTGATGGGCCACGACGACACGCACGCCAGCGCGCCGAAGCGGTGCGGTCGCGGCGTCAGCCGCACGTTCCAGAACCTGCAGCTGTGGAAGAAGATGACGGTGCGCGACAACGTCCTCGTCGGCTGTCACCGCAACTTGCGGGTCAACACGTTTCAGGCCGCGTTCGGCACCCACGGTGCGCACAAAGCCGAACGCGCGGCGGTGCAACGCAGCGACGAACTACTGGCACTCGTCGGCCTGTCGGCACGGGCCGACGACCTGGCCGGGGCGCTGCCGTTCGCCGAGCAGCGACGACTGGAGATCGCCCGCGCCCTCGCGGCGTCGCCCAGCCTGTTGTTGCTCGACGAGCCAGCGGCGGGACTGCATCCGAGTGACGTCCATCGTCTGCTCGACCTCATCGGCACCATCAAAGCGAGCGGTGTGAGCGTGATCCTGGTGGAACACCACATGGAGTTGCTCATGGCGGTGTCCGATGTGATCACCGTGCTCGAGTTCGGAAGCGTGATCGCCGAAGGCACGCCGGCCGAGGTGCAGAACAACCCAGCCGTCGTCGCCGCGTACTTGGGCGTCGAGGAGGACGTGGCATGACAGAACCACTGCTTGTCGTCGACAACCTGTCGGCCGCCTATGGACCGGCCGAGGCGTTGCACGGCGTGTCGTTGAACGTCGACTGCGGAGAAGTCGTCACGCTCATCGGCAGCAACGGCGCGGGCAAGACCACCACGCTGCGCTCGATCACCGGCCTGCTCGAACGGGGCATGACGGTGAGCGGTCGCGTCGTCTTCGACGGCCGCGACATCACCGGTCTGCCGGCGGAGAAGGTCGCACGCATGGGCCTCATTCACGTGCCCGAGGGGCGCCGAGTGTTTCCGGCCGCGTCGGTCGAAGACAACCTGCTGCTCGGTTCCTACCGGCTACGCCGCCGCGAGAACAACGCGGCGCGCCGAGCCCGCGTCGACTCGATATACGACCGGTTCCCCGTGCTCTCCGAGCGACGGGGCCAATACGCCGGGCTGCTGTCGGGCGGCGAACAACAACAGCTCGCCATCGGCCGCGCGCTGATGGCCGAGCCCCGCCTGCTGGTGCTCGACGAGCCGTCGCTCGGCCTCGCTCCCCTGCTTGTGGCCGCCATGTTCAAGATCGTCGCCGAACTCGCCGCCGCCGGCACCACCATTCTTCTTGTCGAACAGATGGCAAGGCAGGCGCTTGCGATCGCCGATCGGGCCTACGTGCTCGACGGCGGCCGCATCGTGCGCGGCGGCCCGTCCGCCGAAGTAGCCAACGCCGCCGAAGTAAAGACGGCGTACCTAGGCGTCGCCTCCTAACACCTCCCCCTTTTTTCCGACTTTTGGCGTGTCAGGGCGCGACGGGGGTGCGCCACACGCCAAAAGTCGAAGAAAGAACGGCTAGTCGTCGAGGCGGAGGGCGGAGACGAAGGCCTCTTGGGGGACTTCGACACGGCCGATGTTTTTCATCCGCTTCTTGCCCTCCTTCTGCTTTTCGAGCAGCTTGCGCTTGCGGGTGATGTCGCCGCCGTAGCACTTGGCCAGTACGTCTTTGCGCTTGGCCTTCACGGTTTCACGGGCCACGATGCGCCCGCCGATCGCGGCCTGGATCGGCACGTCGAACATCTGCCGCGGGATCAGCTCGCGCAACTTCTCGGTCATGCGCCGGCCGTAGTCGTAGGCCTTGGAACGGTGGATGATCGACGAGAACGCGTCGACGGGCACGCCGTTGAGCATGACGTCGAGCTTCACGAGGTCGCTCTTCTCGTAGCCGTCGGTCTCATAGTCGAGCGAGGCATAGCCCTTGGTGCGGCTCTTCAGCGCGTCGAAGAAGTCCGTGACGACCTCGGCCAGCGGCACGCGGTAGTGCAGTTCCACCCGCTCGGGCGACAGGTACTCCATGCGGCCCATCTCGCCCCGGCGGCTCTGGCACAACTCCATGATCGTGCCCGTGTAGGTGGTCGGGCTGAGGATCGAGATCTTCAACATCGGCTCCTCGATGAACTCGATCTCACCGCCCGGCGGCATCGCCGCGGGGTTGTCGACTTCGATCAGTTCGTCGCCGCGCACGTGGGCGCGATACGACACCGACGGCGCGGTCGCGATTAGCGACAGGTTGAACTCGCGTTCAAGACGTTCCCGCACGATCTCCATGTGGAGCAGACCGAGGAAGCCACAACGGAAGCCGAAGCCCAACGCGCCCGATGACTCGGGTTCGTAGGTGAACGACGCGTCGTTGAGCTTGAGCTTCTCCAACGCTTCGCGCAAGTTTTCGAACTCGTCACCGTCGATCGGGAACAGGCCGCAGAACACCATCGGCTTGGGCTCTTGATAACCCGACAACGGTTCACTCGCGGGCCGGCCTGCGTCGGTGATGGTTTCGCCGGAACGGGCGTCCGCCACGTTCTTAATGCCGGCGATCACATACCCCACCTCACCCGTGGTGATTTCGGCGACGGGCATGAGGTTCGGTGTCTTCAGCCCGATCTCTTCGATCTCGTGCACGTCGCCGGCCTGCATGTAGCGAAGGCGCGCCTTGTTGCTCATGTTGCCG
>JBEEFT010000047.1:0-3505 GCA_041166225.1 Actinomycetota bacterium
TTCGTGGCCGCGCTGATGGCGTGCGGCCTTGGTGGCCTTAACGAGCTGGTCGAGTTCTTGTTCGGGTTGGGCAACCCGCACCTGCACGCGGGCGGGCTGGAGAACACGGGCTGGGACTTGGCGTTCAACCTCGTGGGCGCGGTGATCGGCGCGGCGTGGTTGATCCTGTTAGCTACGCACCCCGATCAGGTCGACCACGAACACGAGGGTCTCGTTGGGGCCGATCACGCCACCGGCACCTTGACTGCCGTACGCGAGGTCCGACGGGATCGTTAGCTGGCGGCGGCCGCCAACCTTCATTCCGTCGACGCCGCGGTCCCAACCCGGGATCACCTGTCCGGCGCCGAGGCGGAACTCGAAGGTTTCGTTGCGGTCCCACGACGCGTCGAACTGCCGCCCGTTCGAATACGAGACGCCCACGTAGTGAACCTCGACGAAGGATCCGGCGGTCGCAGGATCGCCGTCGCCGACGGTGATGTCTTCGATCAACAGCTCGGTGGGCGCGGGCGTGGCGGGCACGGTGACGTCGGGCTTCATGCGGTTCACGCTACGCGGCTCGTCTGCTAGCCAAGGACGATGACCGACGAGACGCTGCAACTCCCCGACGGCCGCACGATTGGCTACCGCGACTACGGCCCGGCCGACGGCGCGCCGGTGCTGTGGTGTCACGGTGGGCCCGGAAGCCGGATGGAACCACGTACGGTCAGCGCGGCCGCATCCGAAGTGGGCCAGCGCATCATCGGATTCGACCGCCCGGGCTACGGGCTGTCGACGCCCAGGCCGGGCCGCACGATTGAGTCGGTCGTGCCCGACCACGTGGCGCTCGCCGACCACCTCGGCGTCGACGCGTTCTACGCAGTAGGCGTGTCGACCGGCGGTGCGTATGCGCTCGCGACCGCGGCGATCGCTCCGGAGCGGGTGCTGGGTGTGGTCGCCTGTTGCGCGTTGACAGACATGCGCAACGAAGAGGCCCGCGCCGCGATGACCGGTGACGGTGCCATCGCGAACATCTGGAATTCCGTAACCAGGTCCGAAGCCGTTGATTTCGCAACAGAACAGTTCGGCGCCGACGGCTCCAACATGTTCAATCAGGCCGCGGCGGACGACGGCACCGTCAGGTTGGCCGAGGCCGACCGCGCCATGTTCGCCGACCCCACGTTTCTCGCCGCGATGGCCGAGACGCTGCAACCCATGTTCGCGTGGGGAGTCGAGGGTTATGTCGACGACCGCCTGGCCGACGGCCCGGGATGGACCGGGTTCGACGTCAGCACGATCAGCTGCCCAGTGATCGTGCTCCACGGCAACGCAGACACGATCTGCCCGGTGGTGAACGCGCACCACACCGCGGCGATCGTCCCCAACGCGCAGCTGCGGTTGACCGAGAACGACGGACACTTCAGCATCGTCACGCACATGCCCGACGCGGTTGCTGAGCTGATCAAGGGGTCGCGGTGAGCGACTACGAGAACATTCGCGTCGAGCGTGACGCCGAACTTGACGGACTCGTCACGATCACGCTCGCTCGGCCCGAGAAGCTCAACGCCCTCAACATCGCACTGCACGACGAGCTGCAGTCCGTGCTCGTGGTGCTCGAGACCGACGCAACGGCTCGGGTGGTGATTCTCACCGGCGAAGGACGGGCGTTTTCAGCGGGAGCCGATCTCAATGACCGTCGGGCGACCAAGCCGATAAACGACATCGACCGGCTTCAGCGCGCTCACGTCGGCGGGCGGACGTGCGAACTGATGGATCGTTTGCCGCAAGTGGTTATCGGCGCCGTCAACGGCCTCGCAGTCGGCGGCGGCGCCGTCCTGCTCACCGTGTGCGACATGCGGATCGCAGCGGAGTCGGCGTGGTTCTCGATTCCCGAAGTCGAACTCGGAATGCCGCTCACGTGGCAGGCAATCCCGCGGCTGATGCGCGAGCTAGGTCCAGCGCGCACCAAGGAACTGGTGATGGCGTGCGACCGCTTCACCGCGCACGACGCCGAGCGTTGGGGGTTCGTCAACCGGGTAGTCGCCGACGGCGAGGCGGTAACGGCCAGCCGGCAGTTGGCGTCGCGGCTGCTCTCGATGGACCCGCTCGCGCTCACGCTGACGAAGCAAGCGTGTGCCGCGGCGGCTCACACGATGGTGCCGACCGAAACGAATTGGTCCGACGCCGAGTTGATGCTGCACACGTATCGCCGCTTGGGCGAACGGCGCAGTTAGATGCGGGCGAGTGCGGCGTTACGAGCGCGGACGTCGCCCTCGTACTTCGCTTGTTCTCGACGCGCCCACAACTCGAGGCGGTCCCATTCATTCACCGGGAAGTTGAAAATCTGAGCGTCGTGGTCTTCCACTAATTCCGGAAGGTCATGGCGCAGACTTGGGTTCATTCTCGCTGCCATGGAATAGGGATACCCCGGCGTTTTCGCAATACACGCCCACTTCCGTGGTTATTCGTGTGCGCACCGGGTACACGAGCCAGCCCTCTGCTGCGGCACGCCGCACGCCGCACGCCGCACGCACGCCGCACGCACGCCGCACGCCGCACGCCGCCGTTAGCGATTTCAGGCGCCTGTCACTGTTACACCAGATATCTACAGTGATAGTGAGAAGTGGTCGGAACGACCGCGGGCAGTCGGCGCGTGGCTTTGAAGACGTGCCCTTTGATTAGCCACACGCGGCGGGGCGCGCCGCGCTTCCAGTTGGAGGGCCCGATGCACGAACACGACCACGACGCCGACGAGGACTTCGTCGGCGACTACGCAAAACTCGCCGAGTACGAGCACGAGAAGGCCCTAGCCCTTGAACAAACCGGCGGGGACCAACCCGGGCGCCACCGGCGAGACCTCGACGCGGCGTTCAATGCGCGGCGCGGGGCGACCTGGACGATGGTCGATCTTCGTGCCGAGATCGACCGTTTCGAAACGATGCTGCGCGCCGCCGGTAAGGCGCACGCCACGATCGCGACATACGTCGTGAACTCCGAGCGGTTTTTGAACTGGCTCGAGGGTCAGTACACCCCGCGATCGCGCCAGCTTGGCGCGCCGTATGGCTGGCGCGTCGGTGACCACACCAGGTCGAAATACGACCCGCTGCGGGCCTACCTCGAGCAGCGTCCCGACAACGCGGTGCGGATGACGTTCCGGCAGGTAGAAGATGTGCTCGGCACGAAGCTTCCCGGTTCGGCGCGCCGTTACGCGTTCTGGTGGGCGAACGATCGCACCGGCAATCACGCGCAGGCGGCTGCGTGGATGCGGGCCGGACGGCGCGTCGCGAAGATCGACCTGGTCGACTACACCGTGATGTTCGTGCGGAGCGCCCGCAATCTTGCGGGCGCGTCCACGATTCGCGGTGGCGCTTAGGCGAACACCATGCGGGTGATCCAGTCGGCGACGAGCGCCGGCTTGTCTTCGCCCTCGATCTCGACGGTGAGCGTGTTCGTCATGTTGATCGCGCTGCCCTTGAGTTCGATGTCCTTGGTGACCGACGTCGCCCGGATCTTCGAGTTGACCTTCACC
>JBEEFT010000048.1:0-8711 GCA_041166225.1 Actinomycetota bacterium
AGAGGTAGCCGTTGGTAAGCGACGCGTCGTAGCTCTTCTCGAGTAGCGCACGGCCTGCTATCGCTTCGAGCATCAACAGGTGCGACGCCTCGGGCTCGTGCCAACCGGTGATCAGTCCGTCGACAAACCGCACGCCGCGCTCGGGTGTGATGACCACGTCGGTCCACCCGTCGTACGCCTCCACGTTGCCGTAGGAGTCGCCGGCGGACTCGAGCGCGCGCACCACCGTTGTTCCGACAGCGATCACCCGTCCGCCCATCTCGTGGGTGAGGTTCACGAGCGCCGCGGTCATCGCCGGTACCCGCGTGTACTCGGGGTAGGGAAGTTCGTCCGCTTCGAGCGACGCCACGCCGGTGTGCAACACGATCGGCGCGACTGAAACGCCTTTGGCTACGAGACGGGTGATGAGTTGGGGCGTGAATGGCCGGCCCGCGCTCGGCATTTCCGCGCTGCCCGGTTCGGTGGCGTAGACGTTCTGATACATCGCCATCGGCCAGGGGCGGTCGACGTAGCTGTAGCGAATGGGCCGACCGTGCTGCTCAATCCAGCGCTTACCACTATCACTGTATATATCTGCAGTAACAGAGTCGGCGGTCCTGAAATGAGCGACGAACAGGCGGTCGCTGGAGCGATAAGGGCCCACGATGTCGAGCGCTGCCCCTTCGCCGAGCGCCACTCGCTCCGGCACCGGCGCGTCGCCCCACCGCTCGGTGGTGCTCCCCGCGATGCGCCGGAACTCGACCACCCAGTGAGCGTCGAACAAGTGCGTCGAAAAATGTACGACGAGTCGCTCGCCGTCCTTAGTCACGCCGTTCACCGCGGCGGCCAGCACGCCGGACGTGTTCACGACGACCAGGTCGCCTGGCTCGAGGAAGTCAGGTAACTCACGGAAGCGCGTGTGCACCATCTCGCCCGTCTCGCGATGGGCGACCATCATTCGCACGCCGTCGCGCGATAGCCGCCGGCTCTCTGGCGGCGCGCTCGCCTCCAACGCGGGAGGCAACTCGAAGCTCAGCCGGGTGGTCATCACGCGACCTCCGCAAGTTCTCCAGCGCGGACGAGCCCGCTGGCGGGACGCTCGCGCAGCAGTCGGGCGAGCGACGGCACGGCGACTTCGTCCGGTAGCGGACGGTCGCTGATGTCCTCACCCGGAAACGCGTCCTGGTGCATCTGCGTGCGCATGTCGCCCGGGTCGAACGACCAGACGCGCAGCCATGGTTCTTCTGCGGCCAAGACGTTGCCGAGTTGCTCGAGTGCCGCCTTCGACGCGCCATACATTCCCCAGCCTTCGTACGCGCCGTGCGCCGCGTCGCTGGTGACATTGACGAGCGCGGGCTGCGGCGACTGCTTCAGGAGCGGCAACGCAACCTGGATCAACGCCAGTGGCGCGCCCGCGTTGGTGCGAAGCACGTCACCGATGGCGTCGACCGGGAAGTTCGCGAGCGTCGGCATCGGGGACGGGCCGAGTGTGCTGGCGTTGTTCACCAGCAGATCAAGACTGCCGGTGCGCTCGGCCGCAGCGATGAGGTTGTCGCGGTGCACGGCGTCGGTGACGTCGCCGGGGACGGGGATGACCTGAGCGCCGAGTTGCGCCGCCGTTGTGAGGACGGCGTCGATGTTGCGGCCGTCGATGACGACGGTCCAGCCATCGCGTACGAGTTGCGCGGTGAGCTCCCGGCCGAATCCTTGGGAGCCTCCAGTGATGATCGCGGTTGTCATGCGACCACCGTAAGACTTAAACTTCACTTTAAGTCAAGCCGTAAGAGGTGAGAACTTTGGAACTTTCGATTGGTGACGTCGCCGAGCGGGCCGGCATCGCTGCCTCCGCGTTGCGCTTCTATGAAAAAGAGGGGCTGATTCACTCCAACCGCAGTGACGGGGGTCAGCGCCGCTACCACCGCGACGTATTGCGTCTCGTCGCGTTCATCCGCGCCGCGCAACGCGTTGGCCTAACCCTCGACGAGATCCGCGGTGCTCTTGCGACCCTGCCCGAAGGCCACGTGCCGCACGCGGCGGACTGGACCCGCCTGTCGAAGAGTTGGCGACCGTTGCTCGACCAGCGCATCGAAGAGATGCAACGGCTGCGCGACCGCCTCGACAGTTGCATCGGATGCGGGTGCCTGTCGTTGAAGACGTGCGCACTGTCGAACCCGAACGACATCGCGGCCGAGGACGGGCCGGGCGCCCGCTGGTTAATCGTCGCCGAAGACTGACCGCAACACGGCGAGGCCGCGCGGCGACAGGCGGTAGCCGACGAGCAAGCTTTCGGTGAGCCCGAGGGCCTTGAGCCGTCGCACTTTTAGTTTGAAGTCGGGTCGTTCCATGCCGACTTGTGGCGCCAACTCGGTGCTCACGACTTCGGGGTGGTCGCGGATCACGCGCAACACGTCTGCCGCCCAGTCGAGCCTCGCCAGCTTCTTGCGCAGCATCACGAGGTCTTCGTCGCTGATGGCGTCGTCGGCTCGCAACGCTTTGCGCGGGTCATCGCCTATGCGGTGAAAGCGGAAGCGGTAGAGCGTGCCGTCGGCCTTGAGCGCAGCCAGGATCTCGTCGCGATCGGCGCAGCCCGCGGCGCGCGCGTCCGCGTCGGTGATGTCGGCTTCGCTGATCGCGGCGACCTCGTCGATCGACAAAAGCCCGCCCCGCGAGTTGAGCGTGCCGCCCGCCTTCACTGTCGGCCGCTTCTGTCGCCGGAATGCCACGGTGATCGAGCCGTCCTCGAGGCCAGGCCAATAACGGGCAGGGAAGAGCATCGCGTCGGCGCTAGTCGACCCGGGTGAGTTCGGCGATGTCGCGTTCGATCGCGACATCCCCGGGCCGGCCGTACCACCACACGTGGCGGATCCGGCCGGGCGCCGGCACCGACACCACGACTTTCATCGGGAACGGCATCGGTTCGTCGCCCGCTTCGAACACGCCCGGATCGGTTTCGCGCAGAAGCGTCATCGAATCGGCGTGCGGATGGCCGATCACCATGAACGCGCCGCCGTCGTGGCGACGGCCGATCATCGTGTGCTCGACGTGGCCGCGTAAACGGTCGGGGACGGCGGGGTTGAGGATCTCGTAGTCGAGCGACACACCCGAGGCGCCCGGCAGTGCGGTCACCACCATGCGCGCCGCGCCCCGAAGTTCAGAGCCTTCGACCGAGTCGATACCGAGATAGAGCCCGGTGTTGGCGAGGAGGTCGTCGACGATGGTCATCGCCACACGTTAAGCGTGCGCGCCCGATGGTAAGGGCGATTTGTGCATCCGCGGCGACACTCCGTGTCGCCGCGGATGCACAGTTCGTGAATTACTTGCCGGGCTGGGCGGTGACGCGGAGGTAGGGCTTCTGCTCGTCCCAACCGTTGGGGAACAGTTCCTTGGCGTCTTCGTTCGACACGGCGGGGACGATGATCACGTCGCCGCCCTGCTCCCAGTTGCCGGGCGTGGCGACCTTGTGGTTGGCCGTGAGCTGCAGGCTGTCGATCACACGCAGGATCTCGTTGAAGTTGCGACCGGTCGACGCCGGATAGGTCAGCGTGAGCTTGACCTTCTTGTCGGGGCCGATGATGAACACCGAACGCACGGTGAGGGTGTCGTTCGCGTTCGGGTGGATCATGTCGTAGAGGTCGCTGACCTTGCGGTCGGAATCCGAGATGATCGGGAAGTTGGGCGCTTGGCCCTGCGTCTCTTTGATGTCGTTCGCCCAACCTTCATGGTTGTCGAGCGTGTCGACGGACAGACCGATCACCTTCGTATTGCGCTTGTCGAACTCACCCTTGAGCGCGGCGACGAGGCCAAGCTCGGTGGTGCACACGGGAGTGAAATCCTTGGGGTGGCTGAACAGCACGCCCCAGGAGTCGCCGAGCCACTCGTGGAAGTTGACGGTGCCTTCGGTGGTCTCAGCGGTGAAGTCGGGGGCTTCGTCGCCCAGTCGTATTGCCATGTGAATCTCCTTGATGTTTCGGCGGTGCGCCCGTTGCGGGACTGGAGACAATAACCGACCTAATTGGTCAACAATTCCCGGGGCCCGGTTCTGCGGAACCGTCGCGTGGTTGGCTGTACTCGATGACGACGCCGGCGCACCCGCGCACTCGGTTGGGCGTGGGGTTCGGCGCGATGGCGGGCTTGGCGTACGCGTTCACGATCATCTTCGGTTCGAAGTTGACCAAAGCGGGATTGGCTGCACCTACCGCGTTGAGCATCCGGTTCGGGATCAGTGGCGTGTTGCTGCTGATCGCGTGCGCGTTCCGACGCGCGCCGTTGCGACCCGCGAAAGGCGAGTGGCTCGGCATCTTCCTGCTCGGCGCGATCGGTTACATGGTCGAGTCGTCGTTCTTCTTCGCCAGCCTCGCCCGGGGGACGGCCGCGACCACCACGTTGATCTTCTACGTGTACCCGGCGCTCGTGACGGTGGTCGAAGCGATTCGCCACCGACGTCGGCCGTCGCGTCTCATGCTCGGCGCGCTGGCCCTGTCCATCGGCGGCTCTGCGCTCGTCGCTGCCGGCGGAGCCAGGCTCGCGATCTCAGGCACCGGCGTGGCGTTCGCGCTGTGCTCGGCCGCGACGTTCGCCGGATACGTCACGGTGGGTTCGCGGTTGAACGAACACAGCGACGCGGTAGTCACCGGCGCGTGGGTGGCGCTCGGCGCGGCCGCGTCGTTCACGCTCCGCGCGCTCATCGGGCCCGGTTACGCGACCGTCCACGGGCACTGGCCAGTCTTGATGGGCAACGGTGTGGCCAACGCGGTTGCGTTTGGCGCGATGTTCGCCGCCCTCGGGTTGCTCGGTCCCGCCCGCGCGGCAGTGGTGCTCACACTCGAGGCGGTGTTCGCGGTGATCCTTAGTACAACGCTGCTCGACGAGTCGATCACCGCGCTGCAGTTGGTCGGTGCCGTGGGTGTGCTTGCGGCGGCGGTGACCGTGGCGCGCATGAGCGCTCCCGCCGTCGCCGAGACAGAGACCGCGGTCGCGCCGTAGTTTGGCCGAATGCCGTACGTGCCTGAGGACCGGCTGGTCCACGACGCCGACGCCCACGTTGTCGAGACGCCGACCTTCTTCCGTGACTACGCCGATCCCGACATTCGCGAGCGGATCCCACCGCTGTACGAGATGAACGTGGCGCCGGGCGAGGCTGACCTCATCGAGCACTTCCGCGGCCGCCACGCCGATCCGGAGTTCCGCGACCGTGACGAAGCCGAAATCATGACGCGCAAGAACTGGAAGGCCACCGGCAGCTTCATTGCCGAGGACCGGCCTCAGGCGCTCGACCTGATCGGCGTCGCGAGTCAGCTCGTGTTCAACACCTTCGCCAACGGCTCGCTCGAGAAAGCCGAACGGGCCGACGACGCCGACTACGCGTACGGACTCGCCCGCGCCCACAACCGCGCGATGGTCGACTTCTGCAGCGTCGACAAGCGCCTGCTGCCGGTTTGTTACGTCCCGCTCGCCGACTTCAACCGTGCCGAGGCCATGGCTCACGAGGCCATCGAACAAGGCGCCGCCGCGTTGATGGTCGCCAGCAGCTGCCCGACCACGCACAGCCCGAGCCACGTCGCGCTCGATCCCGTGTGGGCCGCCGCGCAAGAAGCCGGGGTGCCGATCGTGTTTCACGTCGGCGGCGGCGGTCGCCTGCTCGACCCCATGTACTTCGAGAACGGATTGCCGCCCGTCCCCGACTTCCACGGAGGCGACGGGAACTTCCGCAGCGTGAGTTACATGGCGATCCAATACCCGGTGATGCAGACGTTGGCCACGCTGGTGATCGACGGAGTGCTCGACCGGTTCCCGATGTTGCAGTGGGGCGTGATCGAACAAGGCGCGTCGTGGCTGCCCGGACTCATGCGATCGCTCGACTCGAGCGCCACCGCGTTCTACAAGAACGAAGAGCGCCTGCAGAAGCTGTCGTTGAAGCCGAGCGAGTTCCTGAAGCGCCAGGTGAAGGTGACGCCGTACCCGCACGAAGACGCAGGCTGGATCGCCGAGCAAAGCGACCCGGCGATGTGCATGTTCTCGAGCGACTACCCCCACGTCGAAGGCGGACGCAACCCGCTCGGCCGCTTCGACACGTCGCTGCAACACGCGAGCGACGAAGTGAAGCAACGCTTCTACTGCGACAACTTCGTCGAGATGATGGGCCCGACGCTCAAGCGGCTCGGAGTGCCCGCCGCCGCTTGAGGCTCACGCTATTGCTCGCCCACCAAGGCGGGTGGGACGAGTTCGGTCCGTACCTGATCGCGGCGGGCGTGTTCTGGTGGTGGCTCCGACGCCGACGCCGCCGCTGATTTTTCCGACTTTGGGCGCAGCAGCGACGGAGGGGGTCAGCAATGCGCCCAAAGTCAGGGGGTGCGGGCCCTGGCGCGGCGTCGGGCGATCTTTTCGGTCGTCTCGCCGAGCGCGAGGGAGAGGGTGGCGAGATCCTCGATGAGTTGCATGCGGGGGACGTCGATGCGACCGTCGATCCAGTCCCGCAACACCTCGCTCAGTCCGCCGACGAGCATTGCGGCGCCGACCTGGCTGACGCGTTCGCCTTGCGGCCACGCACCCGCCGCTTCGATTGCTTGTTCTTCGATGCTCGCGACGGCGACGCGGTCCATCGCCAACCGGTGACGCGCCAGCGCCTCGTTGCCGAGCGCTTCCACGTAGAGAACGCGGGCGCGGCGGCGGTCATCGTCGATGAAGCTGACGATGGCTTCCATACCGATGTGAGCGGCTGCGACCGGTGACCCCGCGGACCCAATCGGCGCACGGGCGATCGCATCGGCGAGTTCGGCGGCAACGAAGTCGTACACGGCGACGAGCAGCGCGTCGATGTCGGCGAAACTTTCGTAGAAGTAGCGCGGGTTGAGTTCGGCTTTTTGGCATACCCCGCGCACCGTGGTCGCCGCCGCGCCTTCTGTTCCCATCAAGTCGAAGGCTGCGTCGATCAATAACCTTCGACGACGGTCGCGCCGTTCCTCGGTTGGAAGGCCGACCCACCGTCTGTCACGCCGAGAAGAAGTTGAGGTTGATGACTTTGGCAACGCCCGTTACCATAACTGACGTGGGCACACCGAAGGAAGTGGTTGTCATCGGTGCCGGGGTCGGTGGCCTGGGCGCCGCGCTCGCGTTGAGCCGCGCCGGACATCACGTCACGCTGCTCGAGCGTGATCCGTTACCCGCCACTGCCGATGCGGAAGAGGCGTTCGACGCGCCGCGGCAAGGCGCGCCGCAGGTCCACCAAACCCATGGCTTCCTCGCCCGGCTCCAAGTTGTGATGCGTGAACGGTTCCCCGACGTGCTCGAAAAGCTGCACGCGGCCGGTGGCCTCGACATGCCCGGCTTGATGGCCTTCGACGACGAACCGCAGCCCGGCGACGAAGACCTCACGGTCCTCATCATCCGTCGCACCACACTCGAGTGGGTGCTGCGCGTGGCGGTGGTCGCAGAGCCGAACGTCACCGCCATCACCGATGCACACGTCGCGTCGTTAATCGTCGGCGACCCCGTTGACGGCGTGCCCGCCGTCGCAGGTGTTCGTCTCGACGACCGCACGGAATACCGCGCCGACTTCGTCGTGTGCGCCGGTGGCCGACGCTCCGACGTGCCCGCGCTGCTATCCACGCTCGGCGTCGACGTCCAAGAGAACATCGTCGAGAGCGGGCTCATGTACGTGTCGCGGTGGTACTCGTGGCCGGGCGGATTGGAAAATCTGAAAGAGGCCAAGCTCGGCGGTGACCTCGGCTTCGTGAAGTTCTTGGGCATCCCGGGCGACGCGGGAACGCTGTCGGTAACGCTGGCGATTCGCGCCGAAGACAAAGAGCTGCGCCGCGCGCTTGAAACCGAAGAAAACTTCGACCGCGCCTGCGCGTTGTTGCCCGGCCCCGACACGTTCTTCAAGGACGGTCCCCTCGAGCCCCGCACCGAAGTGAAGGTGATGGGCGGTCTGCTGAACCGTCTGCGCAAATTCGTAGACAGCTCGGGGAAGCCCGTCGTGCTCGGTTTCCACGCAGTCGGCGACGCTCATACGTGCACGAACCCGTTGTACGGACGCGGCTGCTCGCTTGCGATGGTGCAAGCGACGCTGCTCGCTGACGCGGTTGCCGAGCACCCCGACGACGCGGCCGCGCGGGCGCTCGCGTACGAGCAGAAGTGCAAGGAGCAAGTCGAGCCGTGGTTCGACATCTCCGTGATGATGGACAAGGCGGGCAGCGATCCCAAGGGCGTGTCGCTCGCGGGACCGGCCGAGAAGAGGGCGGCCAACCCGATGCGCGCGATCTTCGTCGCCGCCGCAACCGACCCTGTAATCGGACGCGCGTTCGCGCGCTTTTTCAACTTGCTCGCCTTGCCCCAAGAGATGATGACCGACCCGGTCGTGATGGGTCGCGTGGCCGACGTGATGGCGAACCCGGAGAAGTACCCCGAGGCTGAAGTCGTCGGGCCCCGTCGTCACGAGTTGCTCGCTGCGCTCACTCACGCTCAGGAGGAAGCCGTCAATGCCTGACGTCACCGTCAACGAGCACCACATCGACACGAACGGCGTCACGCTGCGCGTTGTCGAGGCCGGCGCGGGCCCCGCGGTGTTGCTCGCGCACGGGTTCCCCGAACTCGGCTACTCGTGGCGCCACCAGATCCAGCCGCTCGCAGCCGCCGGGTATCGCGTGATCGTCCCCGACCAGCGGGGCTACGGCGGCTCTTCGCGTCCCGACGCGATCACCGATTACGACATCACGCATCTCACCGACGACCTG
>JBEEFT010000049.1:0-43218 GCA_041166225.1 Actinomycetota bacterium
ACGTACAAGTACCTCAACGCGGGCCCGGGCGCTCCGGCCTTCGTGTACGTCGCGCGCGCCGACCAGCAACGCCTACGGCAGCCACTGTGGGGATGGTTCGGTCAGCGCGATCAGTTCGCGATGGACCTGCAATACGAGCCGGTGCCGGGGATCCGCTCGTGGTTGGCCGGTACGCCGAACATCATCGGCACCGCGTTGGTCGACGAAGGCGTTGCCGTGATCGCCCGCGCCGGGATCGGTGCCATTCGGGCCAAGTCCGAGCTCCTCGTGAGCTTCGCAGGCGAGCTGGCCTGGGACGTGCTGGTGCCGCAGGGGTGGACTGTGGTGACCCCGAGCGAATCCGCGCGCCGCGGTGGTCATCTCGCGATCGCGCGGCGCGACGCCGACGCGGTTTGCGCCGCGCTCATCGCGCGCGGGCTGGTGATCCCGGACTTTCGCGCTCCCGACGTTTTGCGTCTCGGATTCTCACCGCTCGTGACGCGCTACGTCGACGTCTACGACGCGATCAGTTCCGTTGCGACGCTTTAACCGCGGGTTTCGCCCCAACAGTTTCGGCTTGTCGTCGCTCGCGCCGGGCGGCGAAGAGGTCGACGGCAATCACCTGCAACACGCCAGCGGCGGGGATGGCGAGCAAAGCGCCGAGGATGCCGAACAGCTCGACACCGACTAACACGCTGACCAGTACGGCCAGCGGGTTGAGCTTCACGCTGCGGCTCATGATCGTGACCTGCAGCACGTGGTTTTCGAACTGCTGGTACAGGATGAAGAAGATCAGCACGGCGATGCCCGCCGGGGTGGAGTGCAGGAAGCCCACCAGCACCGACGGCACCGCGCCGAGGGTGGCGCCGACCAGGGGAATGAGGTCGGCGAACGCGACCCACAACGCGAGTACTTCTTTGAACGGCACCCCCAAAATTGCGAGCGCGATATACGTGGCCACTCCGGCGATGACCGAGATGATGAGGTTGCCCGCCATATAACGCGTGAGCGCGGTTGCACAGTCGGACGCGACGCGCCGCACGCGCGATCTTCGTATCGGGTCTTCGATCGCGTCGAGCATGCTGGTCTGGAGTTCGGGACCGCCCATAAGCATCAGGATGCTGAGCACGATCACGGTGACCGTGGCCGCGAGGCTGCTTGCGACCGTCGAAGCCAGCGGAACGGCTCGCTTGCCAAGTTCGGTGCGTGCGTCTTTGAGCTTGTCTTGGTTCTTGGCGATGAAGTCGTCGAGCTTGTATCGCTTGACGATCTCGCCGACCCGACCGCGCCCGGCTTTCGAGTCTTCGACGAATGTTGGCAACTTGTCGACGAAGTCTTGCGACTGATTGACGATTGGCCGGACGAACGCGTACATCATCCCCGAGAACGCCAAGATCCCGACGAGGAACACCACCGCTACCGCCGCGCCGCGTGGGAATCGGCGCCGCACCAAGTAGTCGACGGGCGGGGCGAGGATGACCGCGAAAAACAACGCGACCACCAGCAGCGTCAGGATGTGGGACAGGCGCTGGAAGGCCAGTATCCCGCCGAACACCACGGCGACTACCGCGCAGGCGACGAAGACGACGCGCGCGATCGTGGCGTTAGACGGATTCGTCGGGGTCATCGGGCCAACGGTAGGCGGCGCGATGGTTCGATAGTCGGAGGCGTGGCCGGGGTAGCGTGATCGGCGTTATGGGTCTTGCTATCAACGTCACCGAGAACGCCACGCCCACTGTCGGAGTCGTCCGTTTCGAGGCCGACCGCGGCATCACCGGCATGGCGCACGAGCGCTACAGCTCGGCCGCTGATGCCGTGTTCGATCGGCCACCCGATCGGCTCGCCCGGTCGCTGTTCGAACGTGGTGGCGTGCGTCATGTCCACATCTACGGCAACGAGGTAACGGTGGCCCTTGAACCTGGCGCGAATACGCACGGCATTGCCGAGCTGATTCAGAGCCTGTTCATCCATTACCGCGAAGGCGTGCAGCCCAGCATCCTTCCGGAATAGGCGTATATGGCCGTCGCCGCCTGGGACGCGCTGCTGGCCCGTCTTGACGACGCGGCCGCACTGGTCGGTGTCGATCCCGACATTCACCGTGACCTGCGGGTACCGAACCGCATTCTCGAGGTCGCGATCCCGGTGCGGATGGACGACGGCCACCTCGAGGTATTCACCGGTTGGCGGGTGCAGCACAGCACCGCGCGCGGACCGGCCAAAGGCGGCATTCGCTTTCATCCGTCCGTCGACGTCGACGAGATCAAAGCGTTGGCCGCGGACATGACGTTCAAGACCGCGATCGCGAACCTTCCCTTCGGCGGAGCGAAGGGCGGCGTGAACTGTGACCCGACGAAGATGTCGATCGGCGAACTCGAGCGCGTCACACGCCGTTACACGGTCGAGATCGCGCCGATCATCGGTCCGGATCTCGACGTGCCGGCGCCCGACGTCAATACCGACGGGCGCGTCATGGCATGGCTGATGGACACGCTCGAGATGATCCAAGGTCGTCACGCCGTACCCGCTGCGGTCACCGGCAAGCCGTTGAGTGTCGGCGGCACCATGGGCCACGCGGGAGCGACGTCCACGGGCGTGCTTGTGTGCACCCGTGCCGCGTTCGCGGAGATGGGTGTCGACATGGTCGGCAAGCGCGCGGTGATCCAAGGCTTCGGCAAGGTCGGCGGCCCGCTGGCGTTTCTGTTGAAGTCCGCCGGGATGCGCGTGGTCGCCGTGGCCGACGCCGGGGGAGCGGTGTACAACCGCGGCGGCCTCGACGTGGCTGCGCTCAGCGACCACGTCACCGCGACCGGCTCGGTCGCAGGCTTTGCCATCGGCGACCCGATGAACGCCGAGGAAGTGTTCAGCGTGCCGACGGACCTGTTCGTGCCCGCGGCGCTCGGCGGCGTGATCAACGCCGAGGTCGCCGAGAAGATGACGGCGTCGCTCGTGGTCGAGGCGGCGAACGGTCCGACGATGCCCGACGCCGACCCGGTGTTCGAACGCAAAGGCGTTGTGGTGGTACCCGACATCCTGGCCAACGCGGGCGGTGTTACGGCGAGCTATTTCGAGTGGGCCCAGTCCCGCCAAGGCTTCCCGTGGGACGGCGAGTTGTTCGCCACCCGCCTGCGCGACGGCATGGACGGCGCGTTCCGGGCCGTGTGGGCGAAGTCCGGCGCGTTGAAGGTGCCCCTGCGTCGCGCCGCGTTCGCGCTCGCCCTCGAACGGGTCGCCGAAGCCATCGCCGCCCGCGGCTTCTTCCCGTAGGCCGCTCCTTGGCGGAATCGAACACCCGTTCGATACAGTGGCGGGATGGCTCCGGAGGTTGCCGCTGAGCTTCTGGTCGACGGGGTCGACGAAAAGGTCGACCGGCGCGCCGAGCTTCGCGCGGTGGCGGGGCGGCTGCCGCAGTCCACGCCGGTGCTGGCCAGCCAGCGTCCCCGGCCCGTGCGCGGTCCCTACGCTCAGGTGTTCCAGCACGGGTTGCGCCCGGGCACCTCAATCGCGGTGAGCGCGGCCCGTCCGTCGCTCGAGGCCGCCGCGCTGCGCAACGCCATCACGTTGGCCGCAGGCGTCGTTCCGCCCGACGGATGGGTCGCTGCGGTCGGCGTGTCGTCACTCGGCGTGTTGGCCGCGGCCGAGGCCGGCCTCATCCTCGACCACCTCGTGTTCCTCGACGCACCCACCACGGCGTGGGGAACGGTTGCGGTTGCAGCGGTCGACGCCTTCGACGTGGTGGTGTTGGCCGTGCCTCGCCGGCCCCGTCTCGCCGAAGTACGCCGCCTCGCCGGCCGCGCCCGCGAACGCAGCACCACGGTGATCGCGACGGGGCCGGGCGTGGCCGCGTGGGGTGGCGAGGCGCGGTTGGTCACATCGGCGGCGGCGTGGGACGGGTTGGGCGACGGGCACGGCACGCTGCGCACGTGCCGGGTCACGCTCGACCTCGACGGCCGCGGTCCGGTGCAAGCCCGACGACTCGAATTGACCTTGGGCGCATGACGCCCGAGCGCACCGTCGTGTTGTGGTGGGAAGACTGGCCCGTCGTCGTGGCCGGGCGCGCCGCCGATGCGGTGGTGGTGGTCGCGAACAACAAGGTGGTCGCGATGTCCGCCGCGGCGCGGGCCGACGGCGTGCGCGTCGGTCATCGCCGGCGCGAGGCGCAGGGCCGGTGCCCGTCGGCCGAAGTGCTGGTGTTCGACGAGGGGGCCAACGCGCGTGCATTCGAAACCGTCGTCGCGGCGGTGGAAGACCTGTGCCCGCGCGTCGAAGCGGTGCGTCCCGGGGTGCTCGCGTTCGCCAGCCGAGGTCCGTCGCGCTATTTCGGCGGCGACGCCGCGTTGATCGCGCGCATCCGCGACGTCGCGTGTCACGCGGTGCGCACCACGTTGCGTTTGGACCCGGGCGACGGGCCGGGCGTGGGCGTGGCCGACGGCAACTTCGCCGCGTCGCTGGCGGCCCGCGCCGCGCTTTCGGCGCGGGACCGGGCGTTGGTTGTGCCGCCGGGCAAGTCGGCTGAGTTCCTCGCGCCGATGCCAGTGTCGGCGATCGGCGACACCGGGATCGCCGACGTCGCCCGGCGCCTCGGTTTGCGCACGTTGGGCGCGTTCGCCGCGCTCGACCCGTCCGACGTCGTGGGCCGCTTCGGTGCCGCCGGTGTGGCCGCCCACCGCCGCGCCGACGGCCTCGAAGTGCGATCGCTCGATCCGCGCCAACCACCGCCCGAGCTGTCAGTCGAAGTCACCTTCGACCCGCCGGCCGAAACCGTCGACCGCATCGCGTTCGCGGCCCGTGCGGTGGCGGCCGAACTCGAAGAAGGGCTGCGGGGCCGCGGCCTGGTCGCCACCGCGCTGGTGATCGAAGTCGAAACCGATCACGGCGAGAAGCGGGCGCGGCGGTGGCGATCCGAGGGCGCACTCAATGCGTCCGCGGTGGCCGAGCGGGTGCGGTGGCAGGCCGAAGGGTGGCTCACCGACGTCGCGCAACAGGTCGACGACGACGCTCCCACCGCGGGCATCACGTTGCTGCGGCTCGCCCCCCACGAGGTGCACGAACACGCCGGCACCGCGCAGAGCTTGTGGGGCGGCGCGTCCGAAGCGAACGAGCGCGTCACCCGCGCCATCGCGCGGGTGCAAGGCCTGCTCGGGCCCGAGGCGGCCACCACAGCCGTGTTGGTCGGCGGACGGGGGCCGGGCGAGCAGGTGCGGATGATCCCGTGGGGCGACGCCCGCACCGTCGACATCGGGCGCGCCAGCGCCCCCTGGCCCGGCCGTGTCCCGGCGCCCGCCCCGGCGATGGTGCTCGACGAACCCGTCGCCCTCGACGTGCTCGACGCCAGCGGCGCGATGGTGCGCGTCAGCGGACGCGGGGAAGTGTCGGCGCCGCCGGTCACCGTGGTCGGCCCGCACGGTGTCGACCGGGTCAAGGGGTGGGCCGGGCCGTGGGCGGCCGAGGAACGGTGGTGGGACCCGCACGGCGCCCGCCGCCGCGCCCGCATGCAGGTGTGTTGTGAATCAGGCGCCGCGCACCTGTGCGTGATCGAGGGCGGCCGCTGGTATTTGGAGGCAAGCTATTGACATGACCACCCCCGATGTAACCGCACCGTATGAACGCGCGGCCGCGAACTTCCGCCAGGTACTGGCCAACATCAGCAAAGACGACCTCGATACGCAGTCGCCGTGTCAGTCGTGGAAGGTGCAAGACGTGATCACGCACCTCGTCGAAGGCGGCGACTTCTTCGTGACCTCCGTCGGCGGCGAAGCGTCCGGCGCCGGCGCACGTGCCGTCGCTGACGACCACGAGGCCGCGTTCAACGCGACGTCCGAGCGCATCCTCAACGCGTTCAACCAGCCTGGCGCGCTCGACAAAGAAGTCGACTTGCCCTTCGGTCGGATGCCCGCATCGGTTCTCGTTGGCATCGCCACGACCGACACGTTCACCCACGCGTGGGACATCGCGCGTGCCACGGGCCAGCCCACCGACCTCGATCCCGAGTTTGCGGGCGAGTTGCTAGCGCGGGCGAAGTCCCCGATCACCGACGACGTGCGCGGCCCCGACGGCACCACGCTGTTCGGTCCGGAACAACACGCGCCCGAAGGTGCGCCCGCGGCCGACCAACTCGCCGCGTTCCTCGGCCGTGTCGTCTAAGGGCTCGGCCGCCGCGCGATAAGTAACCCGCGCAGTCCGTCGTCGGCGAGCGAGATCGCCTTCGCCCAAGAGAACCAGACCGTGTCGGGGCTTTCGTCGGGTGCGGGTGAGGGATCGTCGGCCGGCGCGGTGCACAGGTAGCGCAGGTCGAGGTGGGTGTGGCCCTTCGGGCCGGGGTGGACGTCGACGTGGATCACCTCGTCATCGACGAGCGTGACGAGCAGGCCGGTCTCCTCGCGGGACTCACGCAACGCAGCCTGCGCGGGTGCCTCGTCTTCTTCGACGTGGCCGCCTGTCTGCAACCACAGTCCAAGGCGCTTGTGCTTGTGCAGGATTACCCCACGCTCGCCGACGATCAGCGCCGAAGCGGTGATGTGGACGGGGTGCGACTTCTCGTCGAAGGGCTGCTCCAATCGCGGGACCTCGTCGAGGAACCGTGCGACGGAGTGCGCCTCGCGGTCGTCGACCGGTTCATCTCCGCGGAGACGAACTTGCGCCAGCACCTTGTCGATGAGCGCCATGGCGAGAACATATGCCGTGCGTGGCTTAGCCACTTTTGGCGTGTTCGTCTCGGGCGTCAGGGCCGAACACGCCAAAAGTCGGACGGGGGGCACCGGTCGCCTCTTGACAGAGTCGAACACCCGTTCGATACAGTCCTACCCGATGGCGTTCAACAACCCGGCGATGTCGTGGTCGGCGTTGCACCGCCGGCTCACCGACCGTCCGGCCGGCGCCGACGGGGGCGACAGCCCGGCATGGTCGAATCACCGTCAGCCGTATGCCCCACCGGTCGAGCCGCCCAAACCCCGGCGCCGGTCGACTACCCCATATGCCGAATTGCACTGCCACTCGAACTTCTCGTTCCTCGATGGCGCGTCGCCGCCTGAGGAACTCGCCGAGGAGGCAAGCAGACTCGGCCTCGAAGCGTTAGCCATTACCGATCACGACGGCTTCTACGGCGTGGTGCGCTTCGCCGAAGCGGCGCGGGCGTTGCAGCTGCCCACGATCTTCGGCGCCGAACTGTCGCTAAGGCCGCCGGGTGTGGCCAAGCTCGAACCCCGCGCCGGTTCGGCCAAACAGTCGGCGGCTGATCCGCACGCGAACCACTTGTTGGTGCTGGCCCGTGACCCGCAGGGATACGCGGCGTTGGCCCGCGCCATCGGCGAAGCGCACCTGGCCGGGGGCGAGAAAGGTCACCCCACGTACGAGAAGTCGCGTCTGTGCGAGTTGGCCAAAGGTCACTGGGTCGTGCTCACCGGTTGTCGCAAGTCGCGGGTTCCCGCCGCGCTCGTGAACGACGGGCCGGCGGCGGCCGCGCGCGAACTGAGCGACCTCGTGGCGTGCTTCGGGCGCGACAACGTGGTGGTCGAACTGTGGGACCACGGCGACCCGCTCGACAGCGCGCGTAACGACGCGCTCGTGCAACTGGCGGCCCGGCAGGGCCTGGCTGTCGTGGCCACCAACAACGTGCATTACGCGTCACCGGCCCGCCGACCGCTGGCCACCGCGCTCGCGGCGGTGCGGGCCCGCCGCTCACTCGACGACATCGAGCCGTGGCTTCCGTCGGCCGGGGGCGCGTGCCTGCGCAGTGGCGACGAACAAGCCCGCCGCTTCGCCCGCTATCCCGGCGTGGTCGAGGCCGCCGCGGAACTCGGCAAACAGTGCGCGTTCGACCTCGCATTGGTCGCGCCACAACTGCCGCCGTTTCCCGTCCCGCCTGGCCATAACGAGATGACGTATCTGCGCGAACTCACCGAACGCGGCGCCGAGGCTCGTTACGGCAAGCGGGGCGAAGAACGGGTACCGGGCGCCTATAAGCAGATCGACCACGAGTTGGCGCTGATCGAAGCGCTCGGCTTCCCCGGCTACTTCCTCGTTGTGTGGGACCTGTGCGACTACGCCCGCCGGAGCAACATTTACTGCCAAGGACGGGGCAGCGCCGCGAACAGCGCAGTCTGTTACGCGCTTGGCATCACGAACGCCGACGCGGTGTCGCTCGGCTTGTTGTTCGAGCGATTCCTGTCGCCCGAGCGCGACGGGCCGCCCGACATCGACATCGACTTGGAGTCGGGCCGACGCGAAGAAGTGATCCAGTACGTCTACGAAAAGCACGGCCGGCAAAACGCCGCGCAGGTCGCGAACGTGATCACGTACCGGGCCAAGTCGGCGGTGCGAGACATGGGCCGTGCCCTCGGCGCCGCGCCCGGCCAACTCGACGCGTGGGCCAAAGAGGTGGACTCGTGGGGCAACGTGGCCAAGACCGCGGCTCAGAAGGAAGAGCAGCACGACATCACCATCCCCGACGCCGTGCTCGATCTCGCGTTGCAAGTCGAGCACTTCCCGCGTCACCTCGGCATCCACTCGGGCGGCATGGTGATCTGCGACCGGCCCGTGGTCGAAGTGTGCCCGGTCGAGTGGGGGCGCATGCCGGGGCGCACCGTGTTGCAGTGGGACAAGGAAGACTGCGCCGCAGTCGGCCTCGTGAAGTTTGACCTGCTCGGCCTGGGCATGCTCGAAGCGCTCCACGGCACGGTCGACCTCGTCAAAGAGTTCCACGACGTCGACGTCGACCTCGCGGTGATCCCGCAGGAAGATTGCGTCTACGACATGATCTGCGAGGCCGACACGGTCGGTGTGTTCCAGATCGAGTCACGCGCGCAGATGGCCACGTTGCCCCGGCTGCGGCCGCGGCACTTCTACGACCTCGTGGTCGAGATCGCGCTCATCCGGCCCGGCCCGATCCAGGGCGGATCCGTGCATCCCTACATCCGTCGGCGTAATGGCGAAGAGCCCGTCACCTACCTGCACCCGTTGTTGCAGAAGTCGCTGAAGAAGACGCTGGGCGTGCCGCTGTTCCAAGAACAACTCATGCAGATGGCGATCGACGTCGCCGGTTTCACCGCAGCCGACGCCGACCAACTGCGCCAAGCGATGGGTTCCAAGCGATCACGGGCGCGCATGGAAGAACTGCGGGCGCGGTTCTTCGCCGGCATGGCCACCAACGGCATCGACGAAGAAACCGGCGACATGATCTGGGACAAGCTCGCCGCCTTCGCCAACTACGGCTTCCCCGAAAGCCACTCGGTCAGCTTCGCCTACCTCGTGTATTCGTCGTGTTGGTTGAAGTTCCATTATCCGGCCGCGTTCTGCGCCGCCTTGTTGAACGCGCAGCCGATGGGGTTCTGGTCGCCGGCCACGCTCACCGCCGACGCCCGTCGTCACGGCGTGCGCGTGTTCGGTCCTGATGTGAACGCATCACGGGCCACTGCATGCTTGGAGCCCGACGTGCTCTCCCAAGGCGGCATGGCGATCCGTATGGGCATCGGGTCGGTGCGTTCGGTCGGTGCAGCAGTCGCTCAGCGCATCGACGAACATCGACCCTACCGAGACATCGACGACGTCGCCCGCCGAGCCGAGTTGAACGTCGCCCAACTCGAGGCCATGGCCACGGCCGGTGCCTTCGACTGCTTCGGCCTCGACCGGCGCGAGGCGTTGTGGAGTGCGGGTGCAGTGGCCGAGGCGGCGCGTCCCGGCACGATCCCGGGCGTCGTGGTCGGCGTCGGCGCGCCGCAGTTGCCGGGCATGACCGAGGTCGAAACCACCGCGGCCGACTTGTGGGCCACCGGTGTCAGCCCCGACAGCCACGCCATTGCGCACCTGCGGCCGGCGTTGGACGCTCGGGGCGCGCTGCGGGCCAGCGATCTGCGCAACGTGGCCGACCGCACCAAGGTGCTCGTGGGTGGCGTCGTAACGCATCGGCAGCGGCCCGCCACCGCGAGCGGCGCCACGTTCCTCAACCTCGAAGATGAGACCGGCCTCATCAACGTGGTGTGCTCACTCGGGGTGTGGAACCGCTACCGCCGCGCCGCGCGGGGGTCGTCGGCATTGTTGATCCGCGGGGTAATCGAGTCGGCGTCGAACGTGATCAACCTGCGGGCCGAAAAGATCGAGACGCTGTCGCTGGCGATTGCCACCATGCCCGCGTCCCGCGATTTCCGTTAGCGACGCGCCGCCGGAACCGTGGCCAGCACCAACGGACGGGTGAGGGCGCCGACTGCGATCACGCCGAACAGCGCAAAGAGCGCACCGATCTCGACGGCGCGCGTCTGATTCGCGCCCATCGTCCAGATGTGTTCGCTCCAGCCGAACACGTTGCCGACGCGCGTTGCGATCAGCGTGAGCAGCGATCCGACTTCGAACACGATCGCGGCTGCGACAACCCACGGGCTGAACTTGCTACGCCGCAAGGCACAGAACAACAGCGCGCCGACGAGCACGACTGACGCAGCGGCGTTGAGCGGGAAGCCGACGCGCACCACGGCAACACCGGGCAGGTTCGAGGGGAGGTGGCGGTAGGTGTCGAACCATTCGCGGAAGTGCACGTATCCACCCGCGGCGACGAACAACGCCGAGGACAACATCAAGGGCAGGGTTTGGCGTGCGAGGCGTGCGTTCACATCAAGTGTCCGCCACGGACGTCCCCGCCGGATGGCCACAAGACGCGTTTGTTGTGTCGTGCGCTATGCGAGCGGATTTACGAACGACAGCACGTCGGCAACGAAACGTTCTGGTTGTTCCTCGTGGGGGAGGTGACCGCAGTTGGGGTACTCGAGCACCGCCGCGTCGGGCAACGGCACCAACGTCGTCCACTTGTCCCTGTCGCCCTTGACCACGAGCGTGGGCATCGACCCGAGGGCGTCCCAATCTGGCGCCAGTTCCTCATAATGCGCGGTCATCGCCCACAAACCCTCGGCCGCGCCCGGTTCCATCAACGGCGCGCGGTATCCGGCGACCACGTCGTCGGTGACTCGATCTCGGTTCGCCCATGTTTGGGCCAGAGCGCGGCGCAATCCCAGCTTCACACCGGCGCGCAACAGCGCAGGGCCGACGTCGCGCACGACCGGCGCACCAGCGAAACGCCGCACGAACGGCGGTGGGCCGCCCCCCACGACCGGCGCGGCCAGAACTAACGCAACGACCCGGTGCGGCTTCGACGCGGCAACGTGCATCGCCAGTTCGGCGCCCGCTGAGTGGCCTACGAGCACGACGCGATCCAGGCCGCGCTGGTCGAGGTCGGCGACCGTCAGCGTGAGCGCGGCAGGCAATGGCACGAAGGGACGCTCCAGTGCGAGTACCTCGTGGTCGGCCGCCAACGGTTTGATCACGTCGCGCCACGTGAAGTTGGTGGCTGCGAAGCCGTGCAGCAGCACGATCGTCACCATGGCTCGACGCGCGTCGGCTCAGTCGACCCGGCGGCCCAGGAGGCAGAACTCGTTGCCTTCGATGTCGGCGAGCACGACCCACGGCACCTCTTCGTTCTGTCCGACGTCGATCCGCGTCGCGCCGAGCGCGAGGAGGCGCTCGAGCTCTTCGGCCTGGTCGCAACCGCGCGGGTTGACGTCTATGTGAATGCGATCCTTGACGGTCTTCTTCTCGGGCACGGGAACGAAGACGAACAAAGGACGCGCGGTGTATTCGCCGGTGGCCGACGCCCACCAGAATCCGCGCTCTTCCTCGACCGCCTGCCAGTCCAACACGTCGCACCAGAATCGGCACACGCGCCCGGGATCCTCGCAGTCGATAACCAACTCCGTGAACATGCTCGCCATCGCGTCACCGTAGGCCGCGGTCACCGATACGTTGAGCAGATGACACCGCTTTCCGGGCCCGCGGCTGAGTTCCTCGCACTGCACCGACCCGGTGATCCGCTACTGCAACCGAATGCGTTCGACGTCGGTTCGGCCAAGGTGCTGGCGTCGCTCGGTTTCGCCGCGATCGCCACGACCAGCGGCGGCTTCGCGGCGACGATGGGCCGCCTCGACGGCCAAATGTCGCTCGACGAAGTCATCACGCATTGCGAGGCGTTAGCGGGCGCCGTCGACATCCCCGTTGCGGCTGATTTCGAAAACGGGTTTGCCGACGCGCCGGGCGACGTCGCGGCGAACGTCACGCGGGCGGCGGCGACCGGGCTCGTCGGGTGCTCGATAGAGGACTGGTCGGGCTCTGAGATTTACGACTTGAGCCACGCCGTTGATCGCATCGCTGCGGCCGCCGAAGCTGCGCACGGTGCCGACACGCCGATCGCGCTCACGGCGCGCGCCGAGAACTTGATCAAGGGACGCGACGACCTCGCGGACACGATTGCCCGGTTGCAGGCCTACCGCGCCGCCGGCGCCGACGTGTTGTTCGCACCCGGCCTACGGTCGGTCGAGCGCATCAAGGCGGTAGCCGACGAGGTCGACGGACCGCTGAACGTGTTGGTGTTGCCGGGTTCACCACCCGTGGCGGAGGTCGCCGCGGCCGGTGCCGCGCGGATCTCGGTGGGCGGCTCGTTCGCCATCGTCGCATACGCGGCGATGGTCAAAGCGGCGACCGAGTTGAAAGGGCCCGGCACCTACGACGGCATCGCTCGTGCCTTCGACGACGCGGCAACGATCCGCGGCGCGTTCGGCCTGTAGTTCGATGCGCGTCGGCGTTTGCATCCTGCCGGAAGACCGATGGACGCTCGCGGCTCAGAAGTGGCGCGGCGCGGAAGAACTCGGCTTCGACCACGCGTGGACCTACGACCACCTGAATTGGCGCGACCTGCGCGACAGCCCGTGGTTCGCCGCGGTGCCAACGCTCACTGCCGCCGCGCAGGTGACCAGCAGGATTCGACTCGGCACGTTGGTCGCGTCGCCCAACTTCCGTCATCCGGTGTCGTTCGCGCGCGAGGTCGTCACACTCGACGACATCAGCGACGGCCGGCTCACGCTCGGTGTCGGGGCCGGCGGCACAGGGTGGGACGCGACCATTCTCGGCCAGGAACCGCTGACGCCGCGCGCACGCGCCGATCGTTTCGCGGAGTTCGTTACCCACCTGGACACATTGTTGCGCGATCAAAAAGCGAACCTGCGTGGCGAGTTCTTCACGGCGGACGAAGCGCGCACCTATCCCGGGTGCGTGCAGCGCCCGCGGGTGCCGTTCGCTGTGGCCGCTACGGGTCCCCGCGGCATGCGTCTCGCGGCACGCTTCGCGCAAACGTGGGTCACAACCGGCGAGGCGGACTTCGACCGCGCCCTCGGTGCTGACGAAGGCGCCGCGCTCGTGCGTAAGCAGATGGACCGGCTCGACGCGGCCTGCGTCGACGAAGGCCGCGATCCGGCGACACTCAATCGTCTCGCGCTGATGGACTTTCACTTGTCGCCGTGCTTCGACGACTTCGCCGCCGCGCGCGACGCGTACGCGGCGGTAGGTGTAACCGACCTCGTGGTGCACTGGCCCCGCGCCAGTGAGCCGTTCGCTGGTGATCCCGACGTGTTGCGCGGTCTGAGCGAACAAGCCCAGCGTTAGGTTTTCTCCGTGGAGCGCAGCGGCGACGGCCTGCCCTCGGGCGAGGTCACGTTCATGTTCAGCGACATCGAGGGCTCGACTCGGCTGTTCCACGACCTCGAGGCCGATTATCCGTACTGGCTCGGGCGTCACCAAACGATCGTGCGGGCGCGGCTGAAGGCGCACGGCGGCCACGAGGTGAAAACCGAGGGCGACAGCTTCTTTGTCGCGTTCTGGCGGGCCTCCGATGCAGTGTCGGCGTGCGTGGACATTCAGCGCGACATGGCGGCGGAGCGTTGGCCCGAAAACAACGAGATTCGCATTCGTATCGGGATGCACACGGGCACCGCCGCGCCGGTCGACGGGGACTACGTAGCGCTTGCCGTGCACCGCGCTGCGCGCGTCGCCGCCGTAGGTCATGGAGGCCAGATCCTGTTGTCGGCGGCGACGGTGTCCGCGCTCGGTGGTGAGGTACCAAGCGGTTGCTCGCTCGACCTGCTTGGTCGTTACCGGCTGAAGGACTTCGACGAGCCTGAGCCGCTGACGCAGGTCAACGGCGCGGGCCTCGAATCCCGTCACCCTCCGTTGAAGGCGGTGCCGGCGGCCCGCCACAACATTCGGCCCGCATCGACGCGCTTCGTGGGTCGCCGGCGCGAGCGGCAGAAGTTGCAGAAGCTGCTCGCCGACAATGCCGTCGTAACGGTCGTCGCGCCCGGCGGAGTCGGCAAGTCGCGGCTTGCGGCCGAGGTGGCGCTCGAGGCCGCCGACGGCTTCGACCACGGTGCTACGTACGTGGAGCTGGGTGGCCTTCCCGACGACGACCTCGTCATCCCCGCCATCGTCGAAGCGCTTGGCGTTCGTCTGGGCGCTGCACCGTCGTCGGTCGCGGCGCTGACCGACGCGGTGTCTCGACGGACAGGCCTGATCGTGCTCGACGAGGCCGAACGCGTCACGTCCGGCGTCGCCACGGCCGCGGCGACGATCGTCGCGGCCGCACCCGACAGCCGTGTGCTGATCACGAGTCGGCAGCCGATCGATATCGCCGGTGAGCTCGTGGTGCGGCTGGATCCGATGTCGGTGCCCGACTCCGACGACGACCCGCTGGCGGGTGGGTCTGACGCGGTCGCGTTGTTGTTCGACCGGCTCGGCCGCGATGACGACTGGGCCGCTCCGCCCGAGGAACTCCGCCTCGCCGCGTCGCTGTGCCGACGACTCGACGGATTGCCTCTCGCGATCGAGTTGGCCGCGGCGCGCGTGCACGACTTGGGTTTGGCCGACGTCGTAACCGCGCTCGCACAAGGCGGCGGCGACGGCTCACCGGTACACGACGCCGTGCGGTGGACGTATTCATTACTCGGACCGTCGGCGCAGCGTGTGTTCCGCCGGCTTCGGTGGCTCGCCGCACCCGTAGATGTCGCGTCGATCGCGTCCGTGGTTTGCGGCGCAGACCTGAGCGGCGTCGACGCAGACGACGTCGGCGACCTGCTGAGCGTGCTCGCCGATCGAGCGCTGGTGCGGCGCCGGCGCGACGTCGACGGCGATGTTCGGTACCGCATGCTCGAGACCGTCCGCGACGTCGCCGGTGACCGATTGCGTGACGCCAACGAAGACGCGGCGCTCGATGCGAGCCTGGTGGACTGGTGCGTCGCCCGGGTCGAGGCGGCAGCGCGCGACCGCCAGGAACGCGAAGTGAACGCGCCCGTCTACGGCGAAGAGACGCGCGTGTTCCTCAACGCGATCGACGCCGGTATACGGGTTGGTCATTCGAAGACTTGGCTCGTGGTAAGTGAACTCGTGCCTACCCTCACCGCTCAGGGAGCCTGGCCGGTGCTGAGTGCACGCGCCGAAGGCGTCCGCGCCATTCCCGGCACCGATGCGGTGGGCCGAGCGGTGATGCTGCTTAACGTGGTGCGTACGCAACTCGTGCACGGCGAGCGCGAGCAAGCGATGGCCCTCGTCGCGGAACTCGAGGCCTCGTTCGATGGGCTGGACGACGAGTACGTTGCGTCGATCGAGGCCGATCTCGCCGGGGAACTGTCCCGTCTCGACCCCGCGATGGGTTTGCGGTTCGCCGAGCATGCGTTGCCTCGACTGCGAACTCGCCACTCGCGCCTGGTGGCCCTGGTCTCCGTTGGAGGCGCACGCATGCAGACCGGTGACGTCGTCGGTGGTCAGGCTGCGCTAGTCGACGCACTCGCGCTTGCGCGCCAGGTGGGCGACGACAACGCGATCGCGGTCACGTTGGGATCGCTCGGCTCGGTGGCGGCAACGATGGGGCGGCTCGAGGAGGCCGTCGGGTTCTTCGACGAAGCGGCTGCGCTATTGCGCCGACAGGGCACCCATTCGCGGCTTGGGATTGCGTTGTCGATGAGCGCGGCGGTGCACAGCCAGCTTGGTCACCACGAGGAGTCGGTGCGCCTCTTCGACGAAGCGCTCGCGCTTCGCCAACGCATCGGTGATGTGATCGGCGTGATCGTGACCCAAATCAATCTGGCTGACGGGCTCCAGCGGATGGGGCGGATAGACGACGCGCGTACTGCTTTCGCGCGTGCCTTCGATCGCGCCGACACCGTAGGCCTCCTCGCGGCTCAACTCGCCGCCGCGCACGGCATGGCGGTGACGTCGCCCGACGCAGACGCCGAAGACGCGCTCGCGCTGCTGGTCGGAGCGATCAGCCGCGACGTCGGCGTAAGCGCAGCGGACAAACCTGGGACCGAAGCCGCGCTGGAACGGTTGCGCGGTGTCCTCGGCAACGCCGCCGACGTCGAGCGAGGCGCTGGAGCGATTGCCGACGACCAGTACCTCGCGCTCGCGCGCCAAATGGCGCAGCGCGTGTCGGCCGCAGCCCCGCCCGGTGAAGTTGTCGCGTAGCTTCGCCGCTATGGCGAACTGCAAAGTTGGCGTTCAACTTCATCCGCAGGACTGCACCATCGACCAATTGCGCACGGCGTGGAAAGCGGCCGACGCGATGGGCGTCGACTCGATCTGGGTGTGGGACCACTTCTACCCGCTGTATGGCAACCCTGACGCCGCCCATTTCGAGGGCTGGACGTTGCTTGCCGCGATCGCGTGTGAGACGACCAACGCGCAGTTCGGCGCGTTGGTGGGGTGCAACAGCTATCGCAATCCGGAATTGTTGGCCGACATGTCGCGCACCATCGACCACCTCTCGGGCGGGCGGTTCATTCTCGGGATCGGGTCGGGCTGGTTTGAGCGCGACTACGACGAGTACGGCTACGAGTTCGGCACGGCGCCCGGCCGCCTGAAGGCGTTGGGCGAGTCACTGCCGCGCATCAAGTCACGGCTGTCGAAGCTCAATCCGCCGCCAGTGGGCTCGATGCCGATAATGATCGGAGGGGGCGGCGAGAAGGTCACGCTGCGCCTCGTGGCCGAGTTCGCCGACATGTGGAACGTAGGGTCGAGCCCCAGCGAGTTCCGCAAGAAGAACGCGATCCTCGACGAGTGGTGCGCCAAAGTCGGGCGTGACCCCAAAGCGATCAAGCGCACCGTGATGCTGAGCAACCCGACGGCTGAGCTCATCGCGAAGTTCATCGACGCGGGGGCCGAACACGTCATCGTGAGCCTCGGGCCGCCGTTCGATCTCGGCGACGTCGAGGTCGCACTCGCAGCTGCGCAGGGCTAGGCGCCGAGGGCCAGCGCGAGCCCGATGATGACGAACACCGTGAGGTTGTATGCAAGATGGGCGCGGGTGCTTTCGGCGACTCCGCTGGCCTGAGACCCGCCGCCGGCGCGGTAGCCGCGTAAGTACCGCCACGTGAAGTAGCCGCCGCCGATCGACAACGCCATTCCGACGCCAATCGGAATACCGATGAGGCAATGCACCATGCCGAACTGCACGGCGCGCCCAACCCGTCGCTTCGTGGACCAGCCCTCTGCGCCGCGACGGAAGCGCTGCTCTTCGGCCTCGGCGAACAGCGGTAGTGCCGGCAGGAGCATGACGACGAAGACCACGGGTATCGCGTATTCGAGCGGGCTTCCGCTCGAACGGTTGGAGACACCGAGCACCGGGCTGCCAACACCACCGATCGCGCTCCACCAGCCCCACGACAAGCCCGGCACGAGCAACAACACGCTCGCGACGACGAGCACCGTGAACAGAACCGGCCAACACAACAGGAAATGGCGCCACCGCAGCCCGCGCAAGATTCCAACGACGTGCGCGCGCACATCGCGCCGAGCCATGAGGCGCGTGCCGCCGAACAGGCGAACGCCAACGAAGGCCAGCGCGGCAAAAGTAAGGACGTCGAGCACGGATGTAGGTTCTCAGCTATGAGCGAGCACCGCGAGCGAATCATTCGAACTGCGGCCCAGCCATGGGCTGCGCCCGAAGGGCGCTGACCAATGGCATGGGATTTTTCGACAGAGCCCGAGTTCGAGGAGAAGCTCGCGTGGATGCGCGGCTTCGTGCGTGAAGAAATTTTCCCGCTCGAAACGCTTGATCTCACCCACGAGCAGTTCCTGCGCGCGATCGCGCCGATGCAAGACGAGGTCAAAGCGCGCGGGCTGTGGGCCGCGCATCTGCCAGCGGAACTCGGCGGCGGCGGCTTCGGCCAAGTGAAGCTCGGTTTGATGCACGAGATCCTCGGTCAGTGCTCGATGGCGCCTGTTGTGTTCGGCAACAACGCGCCCGACAGCGGCAACGCAGAGTTGCTCGCAGTGGGCATGGAGACAAGCGGCCGTGACGAACACCGCGAGAAGTGGCTGCAGCCGCTGCTCGACGGGCGTATCCGGTCGGCGTTCTCGATGACCGAACCGGGCGCGGGCGCCGACCCGACGCTGCTCACCACCACGGCCGTGCGCGACGGCGACGAATGGGTCATCAATGGGCACAAGTGGTTCACGTCGAACGGCTCCGTCGCCGACATCCTGCTCGTGATGGCCGTTACGAACCCCGACGTCCACCCGTATCAGGGCAGTTCGATGATCGTGGTGCCTGCGGACGCGCCCGGCGTGAACATCCTGCGCGACATCCCAACCATGGAGCACCCCACCGAGCACTTCGGTCGTATCGGTGGGCACAGCGAAATCATCTACACCGACGTGCGGGTCCCCTACGAGAACCTGATCGGTGTCGAGGGCGAAGGGTTCGTGCTGGCCCAGAAGCGCCTCGGTCCGGGGCGCATCCATCACTGCATGCGCTGGCTTGGTCAGTCGAAGCGCGCCTTCGACATGTTGTGCGAACGCGCCGTGTCGCGGTACACGCACGGGTCGGTGCTCGCAGACAAGCAGACGATCCAGAACTGGGTTGCCGACTCGATGGCCGAGATGGCTGCGGCCCGTCTCATGACGCTGCAGGCCGCGTGGAAGATGGATCAGGTCGGCGCGCCAGCGGCTCGGGTCGAGATCGCGATGATCAAGTACTACGGAGCGACGGTGCTCTACAACGTGATCGACCGCGCGATTCAGATCCACGGCTCGCTCGGTTTCTCAACCGACCTGCCGCTCGAGCACATGTACCGCGCCGCGCGCGCGGCGCGCATCTACGACGGGCCCGACGAGGTCCACAAGGTCACCGTCGCCCGCAAGGTGCTCAAGGACTACAAGCCCGTCGAAGTGCCGACCGAACACGTCCCGACCCGTCGTGAAGCGGCCAAACGCAAGTTCGCCGAAATCCTCGACATCGCCTCGGAGTAGTTAGGCGTCTTCCATCACGGCGCGTTCGGCGAGGCCGATCGGCAGCGCGCCGGAACCGGCGAGACGGTTGTGGAAGTCGCGCAGGTCGCCGCGGGCCGCGTCGAGGAACTGCGAGCGGATGCGTTCGATCTCGAGGCAACCGGTTAGGTACGACGCGGCTTGCGTGGGCCAGGCGCAGTAGCGCTTGACCTCGGCGACGGCGGTGGCTTCGGACAGCGCCGTGTTCGACGTCATGAACTGCACCGCCTCGTCGAAGGTCATCGAACCGGTGTGCAGCGACGTGTCGACCACGATGCGCGCGGCGCGGAAGATGCGAGCGTCGAGATGGCCGAGCACTTCTTCGTTGCTCTCGAAGAACCCGTGTTCGTACATCACGCGTTCGGCATAGAGGCCCCAGCCTTCGGAGAAGTACGGGGTCGTCAACATCTTGCGCAAGGGGCGCGGGTTGCCCTGCATCCACGTGAGATGCCAATGGTGGCCGGGGTACGCCTCGTGCGCGGTGATCGTGGGGATCGAGTGCGCGCTGTTCGACGCGAGCCGTTGCTCGACCTCGGCGGGGCTGGTGCCGTCGGGCGGGTAGGGCACGAAGAAGTGGCCCGTGAGCGTGGGCTTGAACGCCGGGGGAGTGGCGTAGGACGCCACCGCCAGGATCGGCCGCTGGAAGGGCGGCGACGGCTCGACCACACACTCTTCGCCGTCGGCCAGCGTCACGAGACGGTGGTCGATCAGGAACTGACGCGCCTTCACCGTGCACGCCTCGTATTGCGCCCGCATGTCTTCGGGTGACGACGGATGGTTGGCGGTGAGGTTCTTGTTGATCGTGCGCCAGTCAGCGCCGTCGTCGATCTGCGAGGCGACCGCGACCAGTTCCTCTTCGACGCGGCCGAAGGCTTGGTGGCCGAGCGCGTTCAAGCGCTCGGTATTGAACCCCAGCACTTCCTTTTCCTGGAGCAGCGCGCTGTACCGCATCTCCCCGAATACCCAGTCGCCCTTGGCTTGGGGGGCAAGCTCGTCGAGCCAGCGCAGGTACGACTCGAGCGCGCCCGCCGCGACGTCGCCGGCCTCGGCAACTTTCGAACGCAACGCGTCGTCGCCAATCTCCTGCGGGACGAGGTCGCGGAAATAACCGATGCCGGCGCGGCACGGCCCCTGCGCGCGCTCGACGAACAGGGGCGGCACAAGATCCGGATCGATGTTCTTCTTGGCCTCGGCGAGCACGCCGGGCAGCGACTGCATCCGCGCCACCGCGAACCGGGCGAGGTCGGCCTCGTCGTGCACGCGGTGCAGGAACAGCGAGAAGACGCCTTGTAGACCGATGCCGGGATAGATGCCGGGGTCGCGGCGCCACCCGAGCCACGTGCGGTTGATCTTGCGGCCCGCCAGCGTGGATCGCAGCAGTCCCTTGTCGATGCGCTGATCGAAGCTGAGGCCGGCGTCGTCCAACTCGTCGATGCGCGCGAGCCACGCGTCGTCGGCGAAGTCGCGTCGCTCGAAGCCGGCCGCCGAGAAGTCGCCCAGCAACTCGTCGTAGCCGTCGATACCGAGTTGTGTCGCGCGAATCGGGTTCTCGCCGAGTTCTCCCGCGATCCACTCGTCGATCAGTTCGTCGAAGTCCATGAATGAGTTTGTACCCGGTCGGTAGGATGCGACCCATGCGCATTCACGGGGAGCCTCCGAGTCGTGCCGCGCGTCTTCAGGCGCATATGGGCTTCTTTGGTCACGGACGTAGCCGGGCTGCGTCAGGGTCTTTCCGCGCTTGCGGTTTCTTCACTCGGTGACCTGATCGCCGGGGTCACCCTCGGCGCCGTCACCGGCACCCTCAACCGGCTGCCCGGTCTCCTCGTACTGGTGCCCGCAGCAATCGGGATGCGCGGCAACATTTTCGGTGCGCTCGGCAGCCGGTTCGGCACCGCAATCCACACCGGTCAGTTCAGCCTCGCCCGCCGCCGCGACACGCTCGTGGGCCAGAACGTGCTCGCTGCCGTCGCGCTGACCCTCATGCTGTCCGTGGCGTTGGCCGTGCTCGCCAAGGGGGTTGCCGTCGCGTTCGGCTTGCGGGCGTCGATCACGATTGCCGACTTCGTGGTGGTGTCGGTGCTCGGGGGTGTGTTGTCGTCGATCGTCGTGCTCGCGCTGACTCTGGCGGTTTCGGCCGCCGCGGCGCGCCGCGGCTGGGACATGGACAACGTGGCCGCGCCGCTCGTCACGGCGGCGGGAGACATCGTGACGCTGCCAGCCCTCGTGATCGCGAGCGTGTTTGTAGACCACGGCAACGTCACCACGCTGATCGCGCCGGTGCTCGTAATCCTTGCGTTCGCCGGGGCGTACTCGGCGTGGCGCACGAAGCTGCCGATCATGCGCCGGATCATCATCGAGTCGCTACCGATCCTGGTGCTGGCTGGGCTCATCGACGTGATCGCCGGCCTCACCATCGAAAAGCGTCTCGAGAGCTTTGTTGCTTTCCCGGCGCTGCTCGTGCTGGTGCCACCGTTCCTTGAAGACACCGGTGCGCTCGGGGGAATCGTGGCGAGCCGTCTAGCCAGCAAACTCCACTTGGGCACCGTGGCCGCGAAGGGCTTTCCCAACCGCGCCGCCCGCGAAGACATGGTGCTCGCGTTCATCTTCGCCCTCCCCACTTTCGTGCTCGTGGCGTTGTCGGCGGACGTAGTCGCGCTCGTCTTCCGCCTCGACAGCCCGGGCGCTTTGAAGATGGTGGGCGTGTCGCTGGTGGGAGGACTCGCCTCGACGTGCATCGCCACGCTCATTGCGTATTACGGCTCGATCGCCTCGTACCGGTTCGGCATCGACCCCGACACAACGGGCATTCCGATGATCACGTCGTCGATGGACTTAGTGGGCGCGGTGTCGCTCATCCTGGCCCTGTTGCTGTTTGGCGTACGATCGTGACCGGTTGCTGAGGCGGCCACAAAAAATCGCATATGGACGACAAACCCCGCAATCTGCGGACCATGCTGTCCGAGGCAAAAGACACCTCGGAGTTGATGGTCGACTTGGCCTATGCCGCGTTGTATTTCGGCGACCCCGGCATGGCCGATGAGGTCGACGAACTCGAACACCGCCTGGGCGAACTGAGCCAAGACTTGCGCGCCATCGCAGTGGTCGCGGCGCGTTCGCCCCGTGACGCTGAAGCGATGGCGTCGGTGCTCTCGGTCATCGGCGCGATCGAACGGGTGGGCAGCGCGGCGGTCGACATCGGCGCGATCGTCACCCGCCGCCTGGGCATTCCGCGCGCGCTGGTTGCCGACCTGTCGGCCGCAGAAGAGGTGTCGCACCGCGTGCGCGTGCGCGACACGTCACACATGGCGCACCGCCCGTTGTGCGATCTCGAACTGCCGACCGTGTGCGGAATGCGCGTCGTCGCGATCCGACGCGTTCGCGACTGGATCACCGACGTACACGGCGAGATGGTCGTGCTGCCGGGCGACGTGCTGTTCATGCAAGGCGCGTCTGCGGGCATCCCGCGTCTGCGGGCGATGGCGGGCGCGCCCAGTTACGAGCCGCCGATGGCGCCCGCCGAAGAAGTGCCTTCCGATCTCGACCGCGCCATCGACGTTCTGGTCGAGATGAAGAACCTGAGCGAAGTCGCCGTTGGCCTCGCGTATTCGGCGCTCGTGTTGCGCGACCGCGGCCTTGCGGCTGAGGTCGAGCACATCGAGAGCCGGGTCGACGACATGAAAGAACGCCTCGAGTTGTGGGTGTTGCGATCGGCCGACGGCGAGATCGATCCGTCGCCGCTGCGGGGCCTGTTACATCTTGCGCAGGCGTCCGAGGAGATCACCGATGCCGCGCAACGCATGGTGCGCCTCGTCACCGACGGTGAGGAACTCCACCCGATCCTGGCGGTCGCTTTCGGTGATTCCGACGAGGTCGTCGTGCGCGTGCCGGTCGCGCCCGGCGCGCCCTGCGAAGGCAAGGCCCTCGGGTTGTTGCGCCTCGAAACCGAGACCGGTTTTTATCTGTTGGCCGTGCGCCGCGGCGGTCGGTACTTGTACCGGCCGCGGAAAGAAGTGGTGTTGCAAGAGGGCGACGAGTTGATCGCCACCGGTCCCGACGAAGGCCACGCGATCCTCGCTCACTTGTGCGGCTACCGATTGATCGAAGACGACGAGACCGGCGCCGACGAGCTCATCCCCGTCGGGCGCTGAACAGCACCACCGCGTGCGCGGCGGCCACATTCAACGAGCTCGCCGACCCGCGCATCGGTATCGACACCGTGAGGTCCGCCGCGTCGCGTAGCGCGCGGCTGAGCCCGGCTTTCTCGTTCCCGAACATCAGGGCGACAGGCGCCTCGGGCAACGCGTCGAGCCCGACGCCACCGGATTCGTCGGTGGCCACCAGAGTGACTGCGCGATCGCGCGCCCATCGCACGACGTCGTCACCCGATGCCACCTCGACAACCGGCACGGCGAAGAACGAACCGGTGCTCGCCCGCACCGCCCGCGGGTCGTAGGGGTCGGCGGCGTGGCCGGACACGATTACCGCGCCCGACCCGAGCGCATCACATGTGCGCGTGATGGTGCCGATGTTGCCGGGGCTGGCGGCGCGATCGAGCACCGTCACCACCAGTGACGCATCGACGCTGAGGTCGCCGAGGTCGACGCGGCGTTTCTCGACGACGAGCAACACCTCGGGCGTCTCGTCGCGGTCGCTGAGCCGCGCGAACAGGTCCGCGTTCAACTCGATCACGTCGTCGACGCGGTCAACGATGCGTTCGGCCCAGGCGGAACGCGCCGCACCCGCGGCCACGAGCGCGCTGCGCATTGTCCACCCATGGGCGAGCACGGCATCGACGTTGCGCACGCCTTCGACGATGAACGCGTTGTGCCGGTTGCGCTTCTGGCGATTGGTGCGCAGCGACTCGAGCACCTGGTACTCGGCGTTCGACGAACGGATCGTCCGCGTCACAACCAGTCGCGACGCCGGAAGTACCACCAGCCGCCGACGGTCATCGTGGCCATGAGCGCCAACGCGTACGGATATCCGTATTGCCAGTGCAACTCGGGCATGTGCTCGAAGTTCATGCCGTAGATGCCGGCGATCAGCGTGGCCCCGAAGAGCAGCGCGCCCCAACTCGTCATCCGTTTCATCACTTCGTTCATGCGGTTCGAGATGATGGCGAGGTGCGCGTCGACGGCGTTGCCCATGAGCTCGCGGTGGCTGTCGATGGTGTCGACGGATCGCAGCAAATGGTCGTACACGTCTTGGAGCAGCGTGAACGCGGCGGCGTCGATGTTGGTCACCTCTCCGCGTAGTAAGCCGGCGAGCACGTCGCGTAGCGGCACGACCTTTCGCCGAAACGCCACCAGGTCGCGGCGGATGTCGAACAGCCGCTGCTGGATTTCGATCTCGCGCACGCCGACGCCGAACACCTGGTCTTCGAGGGCTTCGATCCGATCTTCGGATGCATCGAGGGCAGTGAAGTAGCCGTCGACGATGTCGTCGAGAACGGCGTGTACGACGATGCCGACAGAGACGTTCTCAGGCGCGAACCGGTCGCAGCGCGCGCGGGCCGCCGTGGGCTCCCATACCTGTGCGTTCTCGCCGCGTTCGCGCACGGTCAGCACCCAGGAGTGACCGATGAAAATGTCGACCTCGGCGAGGTTGGCCGCGTAGGCCACGAGGAACGCGTGGTTTTCGTAGATCTCGAGCTTCGGGCGTTGCCCCGTCTCGGTGACGTCTTCGACCGCCATCGGGTGCAGACCGAACTCGCGGGTGAGCGTGTGCAACTCGTCGTCGGTCGGATCCACGACGTCGATCCAGCGCGCCGCCTTGTCGCTGAGTATCTCGGTGATCGCCACTGGTGACGACGCTAGGACGCCGGCGCCGCCGCGGCGGTGAACCGCGAAATCTGCCGGCTCATCGCAACCAGCGTCCCGCGCTCAGACCACATCTCGCCGTCCTCCTCGACGTACCCGCCCGCCAGCACCTTGCTCTCGAACTGGCACCACACCCAGCCCGGTTCGGGGTTGTTGCGAAAGTGCACCGTGAGTTCGATCGTCGGGGCGAGCCCGGGTCCGCGCCGGGTGAAGATCGGCGGCGGCCAACAGTCCGCGAACAGCGGAACGGCCACGTTGTCCAGATCGCGGTCGTTGAGCTTTGTCCACCCGCCCACGGCGGCGGGACCACCGCTTCCCGCGAACAGGTCAATAGAACTCGCGGCCAGGTACGTGAAGCGATCCAGGAAACTCATCAGCGGCATTGAATCGGCGACGGGTATGTCACGCACAGGCACGCCGGCGCCCGGTGGCGTGACGGCGGGCGTGTTCAGGTCGACGTCGAAGGGCTGGTCGTCGCGGCGTTGGCCGAAGATCGCGATCGACCGCGCTCGCACGGTTCCTTGCTGCACGAGAGCCGCGTCCATGAACGCATGGCTCCGCGTGGCATGGCTGACGCTCACCGTTACCTCGCACGGTCCCGCCTCGGGTCGCCCGACGTAGTGGGTGGTCATGCTTAGAGGATCGGGCTGGGGCGCGACGGCTGAAAGACCGCGCAGGATGATGCTCGCGATGTAACCGCCGTTCGGGCCGCCGCCGATCATCCACCGGTCGGTCACGGTGCCCTCGAAGCGGCCCCCGCCGGCGTCGCGGAGGGCTGTATCAGCATCGAACTCGGTCGCCATGCGTCACAGCATGCCCGAGGAAATTGACCGACCGGTCAAGTAGCGTGCGCGGCATGTCTACGAGCACCGAAACCACCGTTCGCGACGAGGTGGTGGGCTGGTTGCGCGCCAACCTGCCCGCGGAATGGGTCGACGGCATTGAGAACGACGATCCGGCCAAGGTGGCCGAGGCTCGAAAAAAAGTCGACTTCAACGACTGGTGCGCGCGGCTGGGTGAGGCCGGATACGCCACGCCCGCGTGGCCCAAGGAGTACGGCGGCGCCGGGCTCGACCCCGAAGGGGTCCGCGTCGTGATGGAAGAGCTGGGGCGTTACAAGGTGCCTCGCAGCTTCAACGTGATCGGCATCGGCATGGGTGGGCCCACGGTGATGCAGTGGGGGACCGAGGAAATGAAGCGCACGTTGTTGCCGCCGATGGCTCAGCACCGCGAGATCTGGTGTCAGCTTTTCAGTGAACCTTCGGCCGGCTCCGACGTCGCGACGCTGGCCACCCGCGCGGTGCGCGACGGCGACGAGTGGATCGTCAACGGCCAAAAGGTGTGGACCACGCTGGCTCACATGGCGAAGTGGGGGATGCTCGTAGCTCGCACCGACCCCGACGCACCCAAGCACAAGGGCCTCACGTACTTCATCGTCGATATGCACGCGCCTGGTGTCGAGGTGCGCCCGCTCAGGCAGATAACCGGCGACGCCGAGTTCAACGAGGTGTTCTTCACCGATGTGCGGATTCCCGACTCGATGCGGTGCGGCGACGTCGGTAACGGGTGGGCCGTCGCCACCGAAACGCTGATGAACGAGCGCGTGGCGCTGTCGGGTGAGGGGTCGGTCGGCGGCGGCAACGTCGGCGGTGGCGCGATCGACGACTTGATCCGCCGAGCGAAGGCGTCGGGCCAATGGCAAGACCCGGTGCTGCGCAACAAGTTGGCGCAACTCGCGATCGAGGGTCGGATCAACAAGATCACGAACCTGCGCGCCGCGGCAGCTCGCGGTGGTGGCAAGCGTCCCGGGCCCGAGGGGTCGATCACGAAGCTGTTCCAGGCCGAATACAACAAACGGCTTCAGGTCGTGGCGATGGAGATCTTGGGGGCGCGCGCAACCGCTTGGAGCGCCGCCGACGACGCGATTACCGGTGCCTCAGTGCGCGGGTTCTTACGGTCGCGGGCGAACACGATCGAGGGTGGCACGAGCGAGATCATGCGCAACATCTTGGGCGAGCGGGTGCTCGGCTTGCCCAAGGAGCCGTCGACCGACCGCGACATCCCGTGGGTCGACATTCCCCGAGGCGCGTAACGCGCGTGCCGGGGCCGTATCCTTCCGCCCCGTGACCGAGCACGAGCACGACGACAACTGCGACCACGACGACGCGCACGACCATGGCCACGGCGACGCTGAGTACGTGTCGGATACGTCGCCGGAACTGGCCGCGCAGCGTCTCGCTCGGCTGAACGAGACGCTGGCCGCGCTCACCGTCGAAGACCTCAACGCGCATCTGCAGCGGTCGCCCGAGCAAGTGCGCAGCGCTCTCACGCAGCGCCTCTCGGTGCGTCTCGACCCGCGGTTCATCAAGGGTGGCGTCGGCCGCCTGGTGCGCACGAAGATCCGCGGTCTGTCGCCGACCAAGCAAGTGGAGATGGCCGCCGAACTCACGGCCGGCCTCGACCACGAGTCCGCGGAGCTTCTCGGTGACGAAGTCTTCGAGATGCCCACGCGTGAGGATCTCGACCGCCTCGTAGACCATCTGCTCGAGTCGCACCCGCGCGTGATCGTGCGGGTGTACGTGGCGTGCACCGCCGCGGCCGACGCTCCCGTGGCCGGCGAACTCGACAAGCTGCTCGAAGACGACCGTCTCGCGCTGAACGCCGTGTAGATGGAATACGACTTCGACGAACTCACGCCCGACGTGGTCCGCGAAGTCGGGTTCCGTGAACGCATGCGCGGCTACGACCCCGCCGATGTCGATCCGCTTCTCGACGCACTGGCCTTGAAAGTCGAGGACATTCACGAGTCACTGGCGCGTCTCGATGCAGTGAAAGCGTCGCCGCCCCGGGTGCCGCTGAGGCGGCCTCACCCCCAGCACGTGCGCGACGTGGCTGCGCTGGCGGCGTTGATCCACGTCGGACGCGCCGCGCGGGAAGCGCGCGCAATCGTGAAAGCCGCGCAGGCCCGCGCCGGAATACGTCGGGTGCCGCGGGCCCGCGACACGCGCGAGGAACGGCTGGCCCGCGCCCTGATCTACGCCCCTCGTCCCGAGCTCGTCGAGGACACAAGTAATTTGGGCGGCATGCACGAGCGTCTCTGTCTCCTCGCTGTACACGCGCACCCTGACGACGAAGCGTCGAAGGGGGCGGGCAGCGTCGCGAAGTACCACGCGCAAGGCGTGCACACGGTGCTCGTGTGCTGCACCGGCGGTGAAGAGGGCGACATCCTCAACCCGGCGATGGATACCGACGAAGTGCGCGCCGACATCGGCGCGGTGCGCCGGGCCGAGCTCGACGCCGCGGCCAAGGTCATCGGTTACGACGAAGTGGTAATGCTCGGCTACCGCGACTCGGGCATGCCCGACAGTGAAGCGAACCGGAACCCGGCGTCGTTCGCGCAGGCCCCGCTCGACGAAGCGGTCGGGCGCTTGGTCGCGGTCCTGCGCCGCACGCGTCCTCAGGTGGTGATCACCTATGGCGACAAGCAGGAGCGCTATCCGCATCCCGACCATTTGCGAGTGCACGAGATCACCATGGCCGCGGTCGACGCCGCAGCCGACGCCGATCAGTATCCCGACGCCGGCGAACCGTGGGTGGTAACGAAGATCTATTACACGGCGTGGTCGTTCAAGCGCATCGTGCTCATGCACGAGAAGTTCCTCGAACTCGGGCTTGAGTCGCCCTTCAGCGCTGATTGGTTCAAGGATCGCAAGCCCGACGAGACCGACACCGAGCTCACCACGCAGATCGCGCTGCACGGTTTCGAAGACGTGCGCCAAGACGCGTTGCGGGCCCACGCCACCCAGATCGACCCGAACTCACCGTTCTGGTTTGGGTTGCCGCCTGACGTGATGCGCGAGATCCACCCCTACGACGACTTCGTGCTGGCCCGCGGCCCGCGCGGCGAAGGCGACTTGGAAGACGATCTCTTTGCCGGCATCACGGCGCCGGCCGACGCCAGCTGACGGTGAGCTTCCTCGTTCAGTACGTGGTGAGCGGCGGTCCCGACGGCGATCGGCACTACGTCGAGGAGTGGTCCGACGGCACGCTCAGTACCACCCGTGAGGGCACCGATACGGCGGCCACTGTCACGGTCAAAGTTCCCCACGCCGATGCGGTTGCGATCGAGGCAGGCGATGCCGACCCGAACGTGTTGTTCATGCAGGGCCGTCTGAAAGTCGACGGCAACATGGCGCAGATGATGGGGGTGCTGCGCGCCCGTTCGACGAAGCGTTAGCTCCGCCGAACGGGCGGTGCGGCTACTACAGCCCGGTGCCTACGGCTACGGCGCCGGTCGTGGTGTGGAACGCCTTGCTGGCGAATGCGTCGGCCTTCAAGACGCCGTTGAGTACGGCTGCGTGACGGGCTTCGACGCCACCTACCGACATCGACGCCGCGTTATAGGCGAGGTTGTCATAGGCGCCGACGGTCGACTGGTAGGTCGCCGCCGCCACGTTCTCGAGGTCGCGTGCGAGGACGATTACGTCCATCTCGTTCTTCAGCGCCGCGATGCGGCCCTTCAACGAGTCGAGCACGGCCGGGTTCGCCGTGGTGAACGCGGTGCCGCCCGCTTCTTTGGTCGCGCCTTCGAACAGACCGGCGTGATCCTTGTGCTGGCTTTGGAACAGCTTGGCGACGTCGGCCACTCCAGCGCTGATGCCGAGGGCACCCGCGTTGTCGATCGCCTTTTGGTAGACGTCGATGGCGACGTGCTCGAGCGAGCTCGCGGTGCGCAGGATGGCGATGTCGCTGTCCGAACCCTTGCTTCCGCTCTTGCCGCCGGTGGTTGCCGATGACGCGCCGCTCTTCTTGTTGTCCTTGCCGCAGGCAGCGAGCACGGCGGCGGACAGAACTGACACGCCACCGATCTGCATGAAGCGACGACGGTTGACGCCGCTCAGGAACAGATTGCTCTTGATGCTGTCGTCGGCATTCGTCGAGGGATCGAGGACGCGCTGCACGAGGTCGCGCATGCTGCCCATCGTCTCCTCATGTTCGACTTGCGTTTCCTTTGCCAAGCGGCGCAGGTGATCGCGGTTGATTTCCATATGTATTCAGATCTCCTAGTTCTCGCCGCTTAACCCAGCGGGAATGCGGTGGGGGACAGGGCGGCCTTCTGCGTCTGGAAAGGCGGCAGGTACGAGTCGTCAGTAGCGGGCAGGCCGAGTACGCCGGCCAGCACGACTGCGTGCGCGCTTTCGATCGGAAGGATCGAAGCGGTGAGCTTCAACGCATCCGCACTCTGCAATGCGCCGAGAGCGAACAGGTACGTGGCTGCAGCTGCGTTTTCGGTGTCGTACGCGATCTTGACGACGCCCTTCTCGTCCTTCGCGGCGGTCAGCTGGTCGCTGAGCGCCTTGAGGAGCTTCGGGTTCGTCGTGTCCTTGGCGATCTTGCCGCCCGACGCCGACTGGAACGCGTCGCCGTGCTCTTTGTGATGGCCGGCGAACAGCATGGCTGCGGCGCCAACAGCAGGCGTCTTGACCTTGCCACTTGCAGCAGCAGCCTTGTAGGCCGCAACCGCGGTGTACTCCACCGAAGCAGCGAACGCGGCAATCGTTGCGTCGTCCAGGTCGGCCGCGTTAGCGGCGACCAGGCGATTCAGCGGTAGCACGGTGGACCCGAGGGTCACGGCCGCGCCGGCGACTGCTGCGGTGATTGCGAGGTCCCGGCCCGAACGCGCGGAACGGGTCTCGGCGTGAACGTCGCGAAGGTCGGTTGCCATAGTCGGCATGCCCTCGCGGTGCAGGTCGTCTACATCGCGCAATTGCGCGTGCAACTCCCGTTCCGTCAATTCCATCTAGTTGTACTCCTAGTTAGTGACAATGACGGTGCCCGTCATCGAGTTGTGGACTCCGCAGATGTACGGATATGTCCCGGGGGTATCGAATTGATGCGAGTAGCTCGTAGGCATCGTCTGCGGCCCGAACTTCGGACCGCTGAGCTTGAGCGAGTCGATCTGAATCGCGTGATCGAACGAGTCTTCGTTCGTCCACGTGATCGTGCCGCCCGCCTTCACCGAGACGGACTTCGGCCCGAAGGCAAAATCCTTTACGGTGACCTTGTCGGTCGCGGTTGCACCTGTATCGGTGCCACCTGCGTCCGCTGACGTGACGGTTGTCTTGTCGCTTGCCGTCGACGACTTGGCGTCGTTGCCACCACATGCGCCGAGAAGCGCAAAGGCGGTAACGGCACCGGCGACGACGAGCCGGCGATGTCTGAGTGGCTTTCGCATCGAAGTGGTTACGGTGTCCACGGACGTGCCGGATGACATGAAAGTCCAAGATTCTTTTCCTCATCCGGAACGGCGCGCCGATACGTAGTCGGCGTGGAGGTCAGAAGTGGCGACGGATATCCGAGAGCAGAGCGATGCGACATTGGTGTTGGGTATCGCTCGCTACAAGCAAGAAGCTCTGGCCGAGGTGTACCGACGTCACGCTGGCGCCGTCTACGCGTTGGCCCGGCGAGTGACCAACGCTTCGAGCGTGGCTGAAGAAGTCGTGCAAGAGGTGCTGTTGAAGTTGTGGTCCCAGCCCGAGCGCTTCGACGCCGACCGCGGTTCTTTGCGGTCGTTCCTACTCACCCAGGCGCACAGCCGGGCCGTAGACATCGCGCGGAGCGACTCGTCTCGCCGCCGCCGCGAAGAGACCGACAACGCCCGCACGGCGAAGGCCGGATACGACGTCGAACACGAGGTTTGGGACATTGCCATGGCCGAGCAGGTCAAAGGCGCGATGTCCGCGTTGCCCGTCGACGAGCGAAACGCGATCGAGCTGGCGTACTTCGGCGGCCATTCCTATCGCGACGTCGCCCGCATCCTCGATCAACCTGAGGGCACGGTGAAGAGTCGCATCCGCAGCGGATTGCGTCGGCTCCGAGTCGAGTTGCAGGCCGTCGGTATCGTTGGAGCGGAGGCGTGATGGCGCAGCGGAACGAGAACGAAATGCACGAAATGGTGGGCGCGTACGCGCTCGACGCCCTCGAAAATGACGAGAGCGAGGTATTCGAGCGGCACTTGTCTGAATGCCCGCGCTGCCGCGCCGAACTGCGTGACCACCGCGAAACCGCCGCGCTGCTGGCGCACGCGGGCAGTACGGCTCCCGCTGGCTTGTGGGACAAGATCGCGTCGGAGCTCGAAGAAGCTCCGCCCGACATGGCCAAGGTGTTTCGGATGCCTACCGGCGACGCGCGCGAAAAGCGCGCGTCAACCCGTCGTGGCCCGCGTTGGCGCACCGTTGCCATGGGCGCCGCCGGCATCGCCGCCGCGATCATCGCGGTGAACTCGGCGCTGCTCGTTCGCCAGGATCAGAAGATCCAGCAGATCAGAGGCGACCAGAGCATCAGTCATCTGGCCGACCTTGCGGCCGCCGACCCTGGTTCGCGGGTCGTCAGTTTGCGCTCGGCCGACGGCACGGCAAGCGCCGACGCCGTGTTGCGACCCAACGGCACCGGTTACCTGATGCACACCCGCATGCCCAAGCTCGACGCGGATCACACCTACCAGCTGTGGGGCCTCGCCAGTGGAAGCAAAATGGTGTCGTTGAGCGTGCTCGGCGCGGACCCCACGGTCGCAGGTTTCACCGCGAAGCTTGCGCTCACGCAGCTGGCAATCACCATCGAGCGCGCCGGCGGTGCAACGCAGCCCACCCAGCAACCGCTCGTAAGCGGCACCGTCGTCTAGCTCGTTCGCTGCGCAGCGCGTAGGTCACGCCACGCGATGCGTTGCGCGCCGCGGCGTGCGAGTGCGTCGGCCAACACTGCGCCGCACAAGATGTCGAGGTGTTCGATGCGCTCGTCGGCGTCGTCGGTCTGCGCCCGCAACTCCGGCGTGTCGATTGCGGGACGCAACACGATCTCGGTGACGCCGGGCTCGACTTCGTCGATCAACGCCGCGAGCGACGTTGCGGTCGCGCCGCGGACGACGACTACGCGGTCAGGAATGGCGATGCCCTCTTCGGCCGCGAGGCGGCGGAACGGAAACCCCGCTGTGGCTTCAACGTCGGAGTTCGGAAGGCGCAGCGCTAAGGCATAGTCGAGCGCAAGCTCGAGCACGACGTCGAAGAACTCCGGGCGCAGCACCGCCGCGTCGAGATGGCTCGACAGGTAACTCACATCGAAGCCCCACCAGATCGCCCGTTCCAATTGGGCCCGCAGCTCGCGGCGCACTTCGTCGACGTCGGCGTGTTCCCACAGGTCTGCGGGCGTGCGCGGGAAGCCGCCGTCGCCGTCGAGCAGAGACGGCGCGTGCGTGATCGGGCCCCAACGGTAAAGGTCGTGTTCGGCGTTCAAAGTGAGCGACACCCCCACGTCTTGGCCGCGATGCGCCGCCGATGCCGCGCGGGCCCACGGAGCGGGAACCATGAGGCCGGCGGAAGTGGCGGCGCCGTGGTCGAGGGCGCGGCGCACGCCTTCGTTGCTGGCGAAGCCGAAGCCGAGTTCGTCGGCCGTGACAATGACGAGCGGGGTGGAGTGGTCGAAGCCCAGGCGCTCGACGTGGTTCGTCACGCCGTTACGTTAAACGGCGTCGGCGCGTGTTCAGTTCTCTATCGGCACATCGGCGCTGCCGCACGCACGCCACAACCCGCGGTTGGCGTTGCGAGCGTCTCGCACCGCCGCCACGAACTCTTGGGCGTGAGCGACGTTCGGCGGAAAGGTGAGGACGTCGGCGAAGCCGTCGCGCGCCAGGGCGAGATTCACGAACAGGTCGTCGCTCGCGCGATACACGTAGGCGAGCAGGCGGCCGTACCGATCGCGGGCCTCGGCGTCGCGGACCAGCCGCAGACGCGTGCCCACGGGGATCAGTGACGCGGTGTGATCAGACGCCTCCTTGCCGAAGCATTCGACAAGGCCGTTCTTGCCGTGTGTTTCCGGAGTATCGACGCCGATAAAGCGGATTCGCTCGTCGACCCCGGCGAGGTCGACGTGGATCGTGTCGCCGTCGACCTCTTTCGTGACAGTGGCGAGGCCGGGCTTCGACGCAGCGCGCGGCCTTACCGCTGTGCCCGCCGCGGGCGCGCAGGCGGTGGCTACAACGGCGGCCGCCAAAGCGAGGACTGCGAAGGCTCGATCGAAACGCACGCCGGCGACTATGCCCGAGGGGTGTAACAGCCGCTAGCCCCAACCCCTACGGGGTCAGCCCTTGGGCGTGATGAGGTCGGTCGCGGCGTCGACGTCCATATCGCCGCGCGCGAGCGCTTCGAGCACGGCAAGGCGGTCGGGGTCGCGCTCTTTGGCCGCTACGGCCCCTGCGGGCGCCGCGGGCTCGTCGTCTTGTGACGGGTTGAGACCGAGACGGCCGAGCAGCGCGTCGAATCGGTTACGCGCCGTGGGGTAGGAGACTCCGAGGTGACGCTCGACGTCTTTCATGTTGCCGCGCGACGAAAGAAACACCCGAAGCACCTCGCGATCGTCGTCGCCAAGGGCACAAAAATCACAAGAGCCGAACGCGCCCGACAATTCGGTGCCGCAGTCGCCACACGACAGGCGGGTGAGCGCTAACCGCTCACCGCATACGGGACAGTCGCGGGGCGCGTGGTAGTGGTTCGTCATCGCGGCGCGTCGTCGTCGAAGGTGATGTCGGCTGAGCCCATAGACACCCGAATGTCGAACACCGCGGCGCCGGCGCCGACCACTGCTTCGTGCTCCTCGGAAAACGTGTTGTTGAACAGGCGGGTCAACTTGTCGCCCAGGTCTGACAGGTTGCCGAAGTCGTCGCGAACGCCACCCCAGTCGAAGTCGCTGCGGTCGTGACGCGCCCGCTTGCCCCCGAAGTCGACCTTGCCAAGAGTGGCAGTGGCATTTACGCGAGCGCTCGAGCCGTGCTCGAGGTGCAGCGTGACCTTGCCGGCGTCGCAATCGATGGTGCTCACGCCGTGGTCGGCGCGACCGCGGGCGACGACCTTGCCTGCCGCGACGCGCACATCGATAGGGGATTGGAAGCCTTCGATAATGAGCGGCCCCGCGGCAACACGCGCCTTGAGCGGGCCGCGCACGCGCCGAATAGTAAGTGGGCCGGCTTCGACGCGGGCATCTACGGCGAGATCGGGGTTGACGCGCACGCGTAGTGGACGCGGGCGGTACTCGCGCGTGTAGGTCATGCGGGCGCGATGCAGGCGGCGGGGCCCGGTGGTGCGGAACCAGTCGCCGAAATCCTCGCGGTCGTCGTCGTTGTCATCGTCGTCGTCGAACACGGCCGCGCCGTCGATCACCAGCACGTCGCCCTCGCGGCGCACGCGGTGGGGCCCCTCGGCAACCGCCTCGCGCACGTCGTCGTCGCCGATGACCTCGATCGAGCGAAAGTTGCCGTCGACTTTGACGCTGGTGATCGTGGTGCCGGTGGCGCGGTGCGTGGCGGCCTGGTCGCGGTGATCGGGTTGCGGCGGCGGTTGATCGGCCGGGGCGGCGTCGAGGTGGGCCAGTTCGTCGGCGGCGTCGCCCGGGTCCATGCGCCCTGCTGCTACTGCTTCGAGAATCTTGCGGCGTGCCTCGTCAACGTTCATCTAGCATTTTGTAAAACGTACCTTCCACTTTGTCAATATCAAACTGCTTGTCACTAGAATTAGAACACTGTAAGTTTCGTGAGCATGTCAGAGCTCTTGGACGCCGCCCCGGGCTCGGGCGCGGCCTTCGAGGATCCGAACGCGGCCCTGCCCGACTTCAAGGTCATCGACGACCTGGCCACGCTGCGACTGTTGTCGGATCCGCTGCGCCTCCGGCTCATCGAGGAACTCGGCGGCCGGCCCACCACCGTGAAAGTCCTGGCGCGGGCGATGGGGATCAAACCGAACCGCCTCTACTACCACGTCAACCTGCTCGAAGAGCACGGCCTCATTCGTGTCACGGAGACCCGCATCGTGTCGGGGATCGTCGAGCGCACGTACGGTCTCGTCGCTCGGCATTTCGCGGTGTCCGACGACCTGGCACTACCCGCCGACGTGAAGCGTGAGGTCACCGACACGCTGTTTCGGGTCGTGAGCGCAGAGTTGGGCGAGGCGCTCGACGCAGAAGCGCAGGGCGGACCGACGGCGGTGGCGGGCCGCATGCAGCTGTGGCTTAGCGACGAAGAACGGGCCGGGTTCGAAAAGCAGCTCGGCGAGTTGCTCAACACCTACTCGGCGGGCGACCAGCACCGCGCCGACGTCGACGCCGGGCGTTACACGCTGCTCTACGCCCTGTACTCGCCGGTCCCGGAGCCCAAGAAGCGGCGATGACCGTGGCGCTGGGGGGCGACAGCACGAAATCGAAATCGGTATGGCCGGCGCTGCGAACGATGGCGCGAATCCTGCCGCAAGCAAGCGCGGGATTCACGGTGGTCGCCGTGGCGCTGTTGCTGCTCGCGGGACTGCTGCCTGCGGCGTACACGCTGCTCACCGGCGCGCTCGTCGGCACGCTGCCGGCGGCGATACGGGGTGGCACCGGTTCGCCTGCGGCGCACCGAGTCGACGTCTTGCTCGTCGTGATCGGCGCGACGTTCGTGGCGCAACAGCTGATCGGGCCGTTGCTCGCCTTGTGCGTCGACGCACTCGGCCGCCGCCTCAACGGACACCTGCGCGCGCGTGTCATGAGCGCAGCGGCGGCGCCCGTCGGCATCGGCCATCTCGAGGATCCCGAGGCGCTCGACAAGGTGATGCTGGCCCAGGGGGTTGGTTCGGCGAACGTCACCCCGCGCGACGTCGTTACCGCCACGTTTGCCATCGCCGCGAATTACCTCGGCGGCATCGCATCGGCGGTGATCCTCATGGGGTTCCGCTGGTGGGTTCCCCTCGTCGTGATCGCGGCGTACCTGCTGGCGATCCAGCGAACCCGGCGCATGTTCCACCGCAACGTCCAGGCGATCACAGGGCAGGCCGAAACGCTCCGGCGCTCGGCCTACTTCCGCGACGTCGCGCTCACGCCGAGCGCCGTCAAAGAGACGCGCATTTTCGGACTCGCAGACTGGGTCGTTGATCGGTTCAGGTCGAGTTGGCGCGGCGCCATGGTCGAGATGTGGCGCGAGCGCAAAGGCGGCTGGAGAGTGCTCCTCTTGAATGCAGTGGTGTTCTTTGGCGCCGAATGCGGCGTCACGCTGTACATCGCGCACGCGGCGCTCAACGGCCAGATCAGCCTCGGACGCTTCATCGTGTTCATGGGTGCACTCGGCGGCCTTGCGGCATTTGCGAACTTGAGCAATCACGACCTGAACCTCACGTGGGGCGCGCCCGCGATTAATGCCGTGGTCGAACTCGAAGCGATGGTGGCCGCTCGGAGCCGGGCGGTTGCCGGCTCCACCCCGGCCGGCGTTATGCCCGCGCATGACATCCGCTTCGACAACGTGTCGTTCGCGTATCCCGGACGGGCTGCCGTGTTCGACGGGCTCGACCTCACCATCACGGCGGGTAAGTCGCTGGCGATCGTCGGCGACAACGGCGCGGGCAAAACCACCCTGATGAAGCTGCTGGGCCGGCTATACGAGCCAACCGGCGGGCGCATCTTGGTCGACGGCGTCCCCCTCGCCGAGATCGAGCCGCGCAGTTGGCAGCGCCGCGTCTCGGCGATCTTTCAGGACTTCACCCGCTACCAACTGACGGCGCGCGACAACGTCGCATTTGGCAACCCCGACATCGAGCCGACGGACCAACTCGTCGAGAGCGCCGCAGCGAGAGCGGGAGCGCTGAATCTCGTCACCGAACTGACCCACGGGTGGAGCACGGTGCTGTCGCGTCAATTCAAAGACGGCACCGACCTTTCGGGGGGCCAGTGGCAACGGCTCGCCTTGGCCCGCGCTCTGTATGCGATCGACGCGGGCGCGGGCGTGCTCATCCTCGACGAACCTACGGCGAGCCTCGACGTACGAGCCGAAGCCGAACTCTACGACCGCTTCCTCGAACTCACCGCGGGCCTGACCACGCTGGTGATCTCACACCGATTCTCCACCGTGCGACGCGCCGACCGCATCGTTGTGGTCGACGGCGGCCGGGTGGTGGAAGACGGCACCCACGACGAACTGATCGCGCGGGGCGGTCGCTACGCGCACATGTTCGGTTTGCAGGCGGCGCGTTTCAACGATGCCCAAGATGAATCGGAACCCGCAGGTGCCTGAGCCTGCCGCTGCGATGGCGTCGCCCAGCGACAAGCGCGGGCTGTCGATGTATGCCCGCGCGTTTTGGGTTCTGTTGGTCGCGTCTTTTCAGGCCGACCGGTTGCGAGCGTCGTTGAACCTCGCGTTGTCGATCGTCGAGCCGATCGCGAGCGTGTTGTCTGCGCTGTGGCTTCGCAACCTCGTGAACGCCGTCGTGGCTCACGACCAATCGCGGGCGACGACGGCGGTGGTGATCCTGGGGTTGTGCGCAGTAGCCAGCGTCAGCGCCGGGCTCGGGTCTTTCAACATGAACATGGTGCTGCGCGAGAAGGTCGGGGAACTGATGGACCGGCGGGTCATGGCGCTCACGATGGCGGTGCCGGGCCTCGAGCATCACGAGCGGGCCGACTACCTCGACGAGATCGAGATCCTGCGCACACAACGTGATCAGCTGAGCTCGTCTGTGCAGGCCGTGGTGCTGAACATCGGCATGATCACGCGGATGGTGGGGACCGTCGGCTTACTGGCCGCGCTGCATCCGGCGTTGGTGATGTTGCCGCTGTTCGGAGTGCCCTCGTTGCTCGCAGCGGCCTCCGCCGAACGACGGCGGCAAAAGGTGCTCGAGGAATGCGCCGAGCCCATGCGGGTCACCCGTCACCTGTTGGAAACCGCCACTACCGCCGCACCGGCGAAGGAACTGCGTTTGTTCGGCCTCGGTGGCGAACTCACAGTTCGTCACCGCTCGCTGTGGCGCGAGATGGACAAGCGGCAAGACCACATGGCGCGGGTCGCAGGCACGCTGTCGGCGCTCGGGTGGGCCGTGTTCGGCGTCGGCTTTGCCGGCGCGCTGGCGCTTGTGGCTCATCGTGCGATTGCCGGCGAGGCGGGCCCGGGCGACGTCGTGCTCGCGATCACTCTCGCCTCGCAGGTGAACGGTCAGGTAGCGGGTGTGGTGGAAATGGCTACGTGGTTGATTAGCGGACTGCGCACCGTGGGCCGCTACCTGTGGCTGGTCGACTACTCGGCGGCGGCCACGGCCGCGATCGTCGACGAGGCGCCCGCGCCCGATCACCTCACGACCGGGATCGACTTCGAAAACGTGACGTTCCGCTACCCGGCTACCGACGTCGAGGTCCTTCGGGACGTGTCGCTACACATACCGGCGGGCGCCACGGTCGCGATCGTGGGTGACAACGGCGCGGGGAAGTCCACCCTCGTGAAGCTGTTGTGCCGCTTCTACGACCCGACCGACGGCACAATCCGCGTCGACGGAGTCGACCTCCGGCGCATCGACCCCGCTCAGTGGCGGGAGCGTCTGTCGGCTGGTTTCCAGGACTTCGCCAAGTTCGAGTTGGTTGCGCGCGAGACGGTTGGCGTCGGCGCGCTGTGGTCGATCGACGACGAAGACGCGGTACGCGCCGCCCTCGCGCGCGCATCGGCCGACGGCGTGGTCGACACCTTGCCCAACGGCTTCGACACGCAGTTGGGCAAGAGCTTCGGCGGCGGTGCGGAACTGTCGGGAGGGCAGTGGCAAAAGCTGGCGTTGGGGCGAGCGATGATGCGGCCGGCTCCGGTGCTGCTGGTGCTCGACGAGCCCACCGCCGCACTCGATGCCCAAACTGAGCACGCGCTATTCGAGCGCTACGTGGGCGCGGCGCGACGGTCGGCCGCCGCCACCGGCGCAATCACGGTGTTGGTGTCGCACCGGTTCTCGACGGTCCGCATGGCGGACACGATCGTGGTGATCGACGGGGCACGCGTGGCCGAGTTCGGCACGCACGACGAGTTGCTCGCCGCCCGCGGGTTGTACGCGGAACTGTACGAACTGCAGGCCCGCGCCTACCGCTAGCGCCCGATGCGGCCGCGGCCTTCGACCGCGTTGAGCAACGCGAGAAAGATCGTGGCGCCGACGGCCGCGAGAAGGATCGATCGCAGACCGAACGCGCCGAGACCGGGCCCGCCCGCCGCAGAGTCGAGTGCGCCGCCGATAAGGCCGCCGATGACTCCGACGACGATCTTCGTGATGCACCCGCCGTCGCGGCGGTTGGTTAACCGCCCCGCGATCGCCGCGGCGATAAAGCCGACCACCACCCATCCGAACAATCCCATGGGCGGCGACGCTACTGATTAGGCAGCGGCGGAGTGGTTGCCGTTCTGTTCGGCCCGGCGCTTCTCGGCCCGAGCCACGCTTTCACGCAGAGCGGCGCGGGCGCTTTCGACGCCCTGCTTCCCGCGTTCGATGGTGCGGGCGTCGAGCCGCCAGTCGAGCGGCCGGCTGTCGATGAGTTTGAGCTGTTGTGCGGCCATGTAGTGAGTATGCCCAAGGGGTGTGACACGTAATCGCGCCCGTAGACAACGCCGCTCCGGAGCCCGGCGCCGGTCCGGATGGACATTGGAAAAGGTCCATCCGAGGGTGCGTGAAGCACCGAAGAACTGGCGTAACCACCCCCCAAACTGCCCAGGAGAAAACCCCCCATGTCCCTCGTCCGTCTGCTTCCCGCCTGGTTCCATGCGATCGCTGACTACGCCGTTGGCGCGCTGCTGATTGTGGCCGCGCTCGCCGTTGGTGGCAGCGGCCTTGCCGTTGCGACCGGCGTCGTCGTCGGCGCCGTGGTGCTCGTCGTGAGCATGCTCACGAAGTACCCGCTCGGCATCAAGAAGGTGCTGCCGTTCACGCTGCACTCGGCCGGCGATTACCTCGCCGCCGCGTTGCTGCTCGCGTCGCCCTTCGTCCTCGGTTACAACCACACCGACGGCGGCCTTACCGCTCTTTACGTCGCGCTCGGCCTCGCCGTGGTCGCCGTGAGCTTGATCACGAACTACCAGTACAGCGACACCACCGCACCAGTAGTGCAGGTCGCGCCGGCAAAGACGCCAGTGCGCACCGCAACACGACCGCTGGTGGCTGACCGCTCCGCTCGGTAGTTCGAACGCCGAGGGAGGCCAGCCGTATTGTCCACTCGATGGACGCGGCGGCCTTCCTCGGACTTGAACGCACCGAAGAACCCAAACGTTTTCGGCTGCCGGTGAGCACCGGCATTTGCACCGGAGGACACTTCCTCTTCGGCGGCGCCGGCCTCGCGGCCGGCGTTGTCGCGTTGGAAACGGCGAGCGGTCGCCCGATGGTGTGGGCCACCGCGCAGTATCTGAGCTTTGCCCGTCCGCCTGCAGTGCTCGACGTCGAGGTCGACCTCGCGGTCGAGGGCAACCAGATCACGCAGGGTCGAGTCGTGATGAGCGACGACGGTCAGGAGATCATCACCGTCAACGCCGCGCTCGGCGTGCGGCCCATGGAGATCGGCGGTCAGTGGGCTGTGATGCCCGATGTGCCAGGCCCCGAAGAGTGCCGCGGTCGCGAGTTTCGCAACGACCCCTCGGCCACGATCCAATCACGCATCGAGGAGCGGGTGGCGGTGGGGCGGTCGCCGCGGGAGATGGACGGCACGCCCGGCGACGGCCGTGCCGCGTTGTGGGCCCGCATGCCTGAGCTGCTCGAGATGTCGCCCGCCGCGCTCGCCGTGCTCGGCGACTTCGTGCCGTTCGGCGTGTCGCAGTCGACCGGGCGCATGGCCGGGGGCAACAGCCTCGACAACACGATCCGCATCGCCCGGCTCGTGCCCTCGGAATGGGTACTGCTCGACATCCGCATCCACGCGATCGCCAACGGCTTCGCGCACGGGTTGGTCCACCTGTGGGCGCAGGACGGCACCCTGCTCGCGACCGCGAGCCAGTCCGTGAAGATCAGGATGTGGCGCTAGGCCGCGACGAGCGCGCGCACACGTTTGAGCGCTTCGCCGCGTTGGAACAGTGCCTCGAAATGTTCTTCGACCGCGTTCATGTCGTCGCGCATTGAGCCTTCGTCGATCGGTAATCGCGGTTTTCGGTCGTGGCCGGGCGGTCGCGTGATTCGTCGCAGCCCCCAAGGTGTGACCACTTCGAATTCACCGTCGGGCGCGAGGTGCACGCGCCACCCCGGCAGATGAATCTTGTGGTGGTGACGTGAACACAACAGGACCAGATTCGTGATCGATGTGGGACCTTGTTTCTCCCACGGCAGGACGTGGTGCGCTTCGCACCACGTTGGCGGACGATCGCACCCGGGATACCGGCAGTGGCGGTCGCGGACGACCACGGCGTTATAGAGATTCACCGGCGGCGTCCGGGTGGAACGGCCGTAGTCGAGGATCGTTCCGTCGGGGTTGACCACGACACGATGCACAGCGCAGTCACACAGCAGACGGTTCAGGGTGGGCGAGTCGACGCGCATTCCCGTGGTCGCGAATTCCGCTTCGAGGTATTGCGTGCGGATCGTTTCGGCCTTCACAACGATGTTGACGTGCGGACGGTGACGGCCGCCGGTCTTGGTGTGCTGGTTGTCGAGGAAGAACCGGCAGATGTCGACGAGAGCGTCGGCTCGCCGCGTGGGTGGTGACACCTCGAAATCATTCGAGTCAGCGACCCGCAACGCGGCGTCGACGATCGACCCGCCCTCAGCGTCGAACGTGGCCGACGTGTGGAACTGATTGCCGAGTGTGGGGGAGTGATGCAATGACCGCTCCGGCATCGCGGGCTCGGGGCCATCGTTCAACGCGTCGGCCTTGAGCCGCCAGTCGAGCATCGCCCGCTTGGTGTCATCGACTGACAGCCCGGTCAGCGCAGGGACGAGCTCAGCCTCGTGCGAAGCGAACAAATCCATGTGGCGTTCGATCAACTGCTCGGCGACTACACGCACTTGCCCACCGGACACATCGCCCCGGATCCACGCACCGGCCAACGTCGGCAGGCGTCGCAGCTTCGAACCCAACTGAACCAAACGCGCCGCCTCGCTGGCGTGCATTCCGCGGTCGCGCAACCAGGCCACCGCCGACGTCGCGCCATCGAGATCCCAGTCATCGGCCGCGTCGAACACACCGACAGCGAGCGCGAGCCGCGCCGTGAACCGGTCATGGAACGCCAACGCCGCGGCCAGCCCCGGCCCGTCCACGGGCACCTCGAGCACATCAAGCTCGGCGGCGAAAGCTGCGAACGACATTGAGGTAATTGTAAGGAAGGGGTGTAACAACAAGGTCTACCCGCACGCGATATCCGGCAATATGCGTGGGTGGCGCGCGACCTTCACACCTTGCCCGAGCCAGTGCGTGATGCGGCCCGCGTCCTTGAGAACGGCGAAGTGATGTGGCGAGCATCCGACGCCGAAGCAGCAATCGACGCCCTCGCGGCGTCCGGCGAGATCGTGCT
>JBEEFT010000050.1:0-15625 GCA_041166225.1 Actinomycetota bacterium
ACAGCCCGACCGTTGCGACCGCCACCGACACGCGGGGCGCGTCGCCCATGCGCCGCACGACGAACCGTTCGAACGCCACGCCGATCGCCGTCGTAAGCAGAACGGCGGCCAACGCGCCGACGAACCAGGGCTGGCCGTGATCGTTGATCAACCACACGGCGAGTAGCAGTCCGAGGGTGCCCACCTCGCCCTGCGCGAAGTTCAGGACGCCGCTGCCGCGGTACACGAGCACCGTCGCCACCGCGAACAGTGCGTAAATGCCCCCGGCGAGCGCGCCGAGCACGAGGACTTCACCCATTTACAGCAGATGCTCGACGCAGGTGTCGGTGTTGCGCCAGTTCACAACCCCGTCGGCGTTGCGGTACGTCTCCATGATGTTCACGGCCGAGCCGCCCATGCGCGGGAAGCCCGGACGGGTGAAGTCGACATTGCACGATGACGGGAACGGCTTGGTCGCCTTGTAGCTCGTCAACACGTCGACCAACCGGTTGCGCGTGCAGTCAGGGCCGCACGCCTTCAACAACTCGGCCAAGCCCTTCTGGCCGGTCCAGTTCAAGAACAACAAGTCGCCGCCGACGCCCTTGAGCGGCGCATTCGGCCGGTACTTGAAGTACTGCGCTTCGAACTCTTTGATGTCGTCGGCGTAGGGCGCGAACGATCCGCTGTAGTCGCCCTTGCTGTAGGCCGGATACATCGCGACGCCGACCATCTTCGGGTTGAGCGCGTCTTGTCCGAGGGTCTGGCTCGTGAGGTTGAACGGGAACAGGAGGAACTGCGGGTTGTACGCCTGCGCCTTGGCCTGCTTCACGATCTGGGTCGACGCCAACGCGTTCTCCCACACCCACACCACGTCGGCGCCGGCGCGCTGCATGTCGAGAATCTCTTGCGTGTAGCTGCCCTGGTTGTTCTGCACGGCGCGTTCGGCCACGACGTCGACGCCGTACTTCTTGGCGATGGCCTTGAACGCGGTGACGCCGGGCTCCCAGTTCGGGCTGTTGCGTTTGATGATCCCGACCTTCTTGCCCTTGTAGCGAGACGCGACGAGCTCGCCGAACATCTCGCCCATCTTCTCGGTCGAAGGCAGGCCCGTGAAGCTGTAGTGCTGATTCGCCGTGCCCTGCACGGTGGCGGTGTGGTGGAGATACAGCATGTGGTTCGTCTCGGCCCAGTTGCGCACCGCCGGGATCTGGTCGAAACCGATGCCGCCGATCAAGAAGAAGATGCCTTTGCCCTTGCACGCCGTTGCGGCTTGCACGGCGGTGTCGGGGCTGTAGTTGTCGTTCTCGTAGGTGACGGTGACCTTGCGCCCGTAAATGCCGCCGGCGTCGTTGATTGCGCTCCAGTAGACGTTCAGGTCGTCGGCGCTGGTGTTGAACGCGGCGCCGTAGGTGAGCGCAGCGTGCGCGCACAGATTGATCGACGTCTTCGTGATGCCGATCGTGTCTTCCTTGGCGCTGAACAGTGTCGAGCGCACCGCGCCGCCTGCGGGGGTAGTGCCGCCTCCGGTGCCTCCGGCGCGGCCGACCTTGGGCACGGTTGATCCCGATGCACCGGCAAACGGATCAGTGCCGTCGCCCGTGGTGGTCGACGGGCCCGACGCCGTGGCGCCTTCGCCTTCGGTTGTGGTGGTACGGCTGCGATCGCCGGCGGCCACACTTTTGTTCTCCGGTAGTCGCGCTCCGGTGCACGCGCCAAGCAGCGCCACACACACCGCCAGCACGACACCAAGCGTCGTGCGTTTCCCCGCTGCCATCTCGTCTCCCCAATGCGCGCCCCGTGACGCTTACGCGGGGTCCAGCCTAGAAGCTGGCGTCGCCGCCGACGCGAAGAGGTCGCGCCAGCCGAGCAGTTCGGCGCCCAACGCTTCGAGCGACTGGTCGGCGTCGGCCGCGTGCTCGGTGGCGTCGTCGGTGCGCAAGGCACACGCCACGCTGGCTCGCACCAACAGCGCCGTGCTCTGGGCCACTGCGTCGGTCGACTCGTTCGCTCGCTTCACCAATTCGTCGGCAACCACGAGCGCGCGGCGGTCGTCTTGTTGCGCGAACGCGAGCGCCTGGCCGGTTTTCGCCAGCTGCCGATCGAGATAGGTGCCGCCCTTCGCGGCGATCGACCGGTCGGCTGCGTCCAACGCGAGTTTCGGTTCGCGCACGGCGGCGTATGCGATCGCGAGCGCGCCGTTGGCGTAGGCGACCTGTCCCTCGTTGCTGGCGATGGCGACGGAATGCTCGAGCATTGCGCGGGCTTTGTCGTAGTTCCCCGCCAACAACTCGGCGACCCCACCCAACAACTCGATTTCGTGATCGGCCACCGTGCCCATCGTTTGCACCGCCGTGAAGCGTGACTTCAGCGATTCCCGCGCCATCGGCCCGTCGCCCAGTTGCATACCGATCGACGCGGAGATCACGCCGTAACCGGTGGTGTTTTCGGGCTCGTCGCTGGCGCCGATCTCCTTGAGCAACGCCATCGCGTCGTCGATACGTCCGACGCTCACGAGGCTGCGGGCTTTGGTGCCTTTCGCTTGCAGCATGCGGTCTTGGTCGCCGATCGCCGCGAACAACTCGATCGCTTCGGTGGCAGGGGCGATTGCTTCGTCGGGATGCCCGGTGAACAACTTCACGCTCGACAACAGCGTGAGGATCATCCCCAACGCCCACTTGTCGTTGCGGTCGCGCTCATTGGCAAGGATGTACTCGGCGAGCTGGCCCGCCTCTTCGAACCGGCCCTGGAACATGCGCACGAAACCAAGCAGCCCGCGCACGAAGCCGAGCCCGCCGAAGTCGCCGATCTCCTTGAACGTTTTTTCCGCCTCGGCGAGCCGTTCGTCGGCTTCGTCGAGCAGGCCCTGGTTGAAACTGAGCCAGGCGCGGCTCTGGAGTACCCACGCTTCGCCTTGGCGGTCGCCGACTTCGCGGAACTTGGCCAGGGCCTGCGTGAAGTAGCCGTCGGCTTGGTCGTTGTGACCCGCGAACATGTGGGTCATGCCGACGAGGCGCAACGCGACCGCTTCGTGCGCCGCGTCGCCCTCGTCGCGCCACAACGCGATCGCGTGCTCGAGCGCGGCCACCGAGCCTTCGGTGTCGCCGGCTTGGCACCGCAACTCGCCGCGGATCGTCTCGACATGGGCGAGGCCGCTGCGGTCGCCCGGTTCGAGATCAGCCGCGACCGCTTCGATGTCGGCGCGGCCCGCTTCGACGTTGCGCAGGTTCGCGTGCGACATCGCGCGCGCGAGCAGCGTGCGCTGACGGTTCGCTGTATCGCCGGGGTCCAACAGTTCCAGCGCGCGGTCAAGCAGCAACACCGATCCTGAGTGCAGCCCGCGCCCTTTTGCCGCCATCGCGGCTTTCTCGATGGCGCGCAGCGCCCGCGGGCAGATGTCGTCGGGCACGCCGTCGATGCCGCCCATCGACTGTTGCAGCGACGCCGCGATGCCCAGGTGGTGCGCGATCGGTTCGAGTTCCTCCTCTTCGCGACCCTGGCTCTTGCGTCGCTCGCTCAACCACAGCCCGAGCGCAGCGTGGCGCCGGGCCCGCTCGCCCTTGGTCAACGTGTCGTACGCGACTTCTCGCACCAACTCGCTGCGGAACGACCACGCGCCAGCGTCTTCCTCCAACAACTCGCGGGCCACGAGGTCGTCGAGCGCGGCGTCGTCGAGCGCCGTGCCGCGGGCCTCGGACAGTGCGGCGAGCGCGTCGACGCGGCCGTCGCGGCCTACCACCGCTGCGTCATCGAGGATCAATCGGGCCGCGGGCTCGAGGCCGTCGATGCGCGCCGCAACCAGGCCCCGCAGCGTGGCCGGCAGATCGTTCACGGTCGCGCCGTGGGCGGGCACGTCGGTGAGCAGGCCCGCCAACTCTTCGAGAAACAGCGGGTTGCCTCCGGCGCGCTCCATCACGAGCCGCATCACTTCGACCGGCGCATCGGCGCCAAGCAGACCCTTCAACAGCTGGTTAGCGGCGCCCTCGTCGAGCGGGTCGAGGTGCACGGCGACCGCGTTGTGCTTGCCCGCCGGTGGCACCCAGCGCTTCTCGAGATCACCCCGCGCCGTGGCCAACAAGAACACGGGCAGACCGACGGCGCGTTCGAGAAGATCGTCGATGAGCGTGAGAACGACCTTGTCGGCCCAGTGCAGTTCGGCCAACACGATCATGAGTGGCCGTTGCCGAGCCAACCCCTGCACCAACGCCTCGACGGCGCGACGCACTTCGGCCGGCGCCCGCGCCGGGTCGACGTCGGTGAGCGCGGTGAGATCGCCGAGTACGTAGACGAGCCCCGCAACGAGACGGTCGAGTTCCGGATCGTCGGCGTCGAGGCCCGTGACTCCTTGCAAGCGCGCACGGATGCGCGTGCGCACCTCGCTGTCGCTCTGATCGCACTCGGCCGACAGGCCGCACGCTTGGCGCACCGCTTCGGCGACGGGCCACCAAACGTTCGCTTCGCCATAGGGCAGGCATCGCCCTTCGAGTACCTCTGCGTTGAATTCGTTGCGCGCCATTTCGCACGCTTCTTCGGCGAGTCGCGTCTTGCCCACACCCGGCTCACCGAACATCACCGCGACGCTCGGACGGCTGCGCGTGAGGCTCGTGGCCATCATCGAACGCAACAACGCGACCTCGTTCTCGCGCCCGACGAGTGGGCTTCGTCGTTGCGACGGACGACGTCCTGGCATCGCGAGCGACGCGATCGCGCGCCAACGCGAAATAATTCCTTCGCGATTTTTCGCTTGCAACGCGTCGAGTTCTTCGTACGCGATCACATTGCTCGTGGCTTGATGCGTCGCGGGGCCCACCACGATTGCGCCGGGCTCGGCCGACGATTGCAATCGGCTCGCGACGTTCACTGCGTCGCCCATCGCAGTGAAGTCACCGCCCGCGCTGATGCCGCCCACGAGCACTTCGCCGGTGTTGATGCCAACGCGCAACTGCAATGTCACCGACGCGCCGCTGGTGAGTTCGGCGACGGTGCGCTGCATCGCCAACGCGCTTCGCACTGCGCGTTCGGCGTCGTCTTCGTGCGCCACCGGTGCACCGAACAACGCCATCAGCGCGTCGCCGATTGTCTTGTCTACGCGGCCACCGTGGCTCGTGACGTCGGTGGCCAACCGGGCGAACCACGAGTTCACGAGGTTCTTGACCTGCTCGGGGTCGCGGGTCTCCGAGAGGCCGGTGAAACCAACGATGTCGGCAAAAAGCACCGTAACTACACGTCTTTCGTCACCGCGGGCCGCAAGAGCGTGGCCGCAGGACGGACAGAAACGTGCGCTTTCCGGGGCAGTCGCAGCACAGGATGGACACGTCACTAGCCCCAAACGTACTGGAGCGGCGCTACGGGGAGTCGAGGCGAAAAGCTGGCGCGCCATCGTTCACCGTGAGCACGCCGGGAAGTCCGAGCCAATGAATCGGCTCGTCGTTCATCGCACCGCGCAACCGCACCACGCTGCCCTTCGCGTCACCACTCGCGATTGCAATCTCGATCGCGACAACGCCGTCGTCGTCGCGGCTGACGTCGGTGACGACGCAGTCGTATTCACCATCGTCGAGTGCGATCACGCGACGAGTGTCGCGCACGCGTAGTGCGTTGCGAAGCGCGCGTGAGAGCGCGTCACGCGCGTCGTTTCGCGCGCAACGCGTCGCGTGTTGTCGCGCGCGCGCGTGCGCGTTCTGCGCGCGCATTTGTCGCGCGCATGCGCGCGCGAATCGGAAATGCTTGATTTACAACGCGAAACGATCGAACATTGATTGCGATCGGCAACTCGCCGAGCGTTCGCATCCCCGACTGAAAGGTTGCACTCATGGCTGTAGCCAAGAAGGCACCCGCGAAGAAGAAGGCCGCGGCCAAGAAAGCGCCTGCCAAGAAGAAGGCAGCAGCGAAGAAGGCTCCGGCGAAGAAGAAGGCCGCGGCAAAGAAGGCTCCTGCCAAGAAGAAGGCAGCAGCAAAGAAGGCACCGGCAAAGAAGAAGGCCACTGCTCGCAAGGCACCGGCAAAGAAAAAGGCTGCGGCAAAGAAGGCTCCTGCCAAGAAGAAGGCAGCAGCAAAGAAGGCTCCAGCAAAGAAGAAGGCAGCCGCCAAGAAGGCTCCGGCCAAGAAGAAGGCAGCAGCAAAGAAGGCTGGCGCCAGTCGTAGGTAGTTGTGCGATAAGCGTTGAAGAAGCGGCGGCTACGGCCGCCGCTTCTTCGCGTCTGCACCTACGCGCGCGTGATGTCGTCCAACGCGCGCAGGTCGTCGGGTTCGTCGACGTCCCAGCCGAGCGCGTCGTCGCGCACGATGCGCAACGCGAGCTCGCGTTCGCGCGCTTCGGCGGCGTGACGCGCGCACGACCCGTCGCCATACGCGAACGTGAACGCAACGTCGACCGGCAGTGCGATCACATTTGTTCCCGTGCCGTGGCGGTCGGGCACGATCGTGACCCCGTCGAAGTCGGCGACCCACGCGAATGGCGTGGGCCGCGCGATGTCGGCGTGCACCACGATCATGCGCCCCGCGCCCGTAGCTTCGACCGTCGTCCGTCCCGCGTGCGCCGCGCCGTCGAGGCTGCCGGGGTCGTCGATCACGGTCGCGCCGCGCTGGTTCGCGAACGTGCGCACCTCGTCGTCGCTGGTCACTACGAACACCGGTAACGGTGCTGCCGCGTCGAGCACGCGGCCCGCCATCAGGCGTGACAGCGCGGCGCGCTCGTCTTCGGTCAGAACGCCGGCCAAGCGGCCTTTGCCGGCCCGGAAGCTGCGAATGGGCACAACCACGGCCACACCCCGCTGCCCGTCCACCGCCGCAGTGTACGAATGCGCGACGCGAGCAGGCGTCAGTAGTGTCGGGCGCGATGGCATCACGTGTGGCAGTTATCGGTGCTGGGTCGTGGGGCACGGCGGTCGCCGCTATCGCGGCGGCCAACGCGCCCACTGTGTTGTGGGCTCGGCGCGACGCGTTGGCACAACAGATCGCGCACGACCACGAGAACGGCGACTACCTCGCCGGCCTCGCCTTGCCGGAAAAGCTCGAAGCGACCAGCGACGTGAAGGCTGCTGTCGACGGTGCCGATGTTGTGGTGATGGGCGTGCCGTCGCACGGCTTTCGTGACGTGCTCGCCGAACTCACGCCGGCGCTCGAATCGGGCGTGCCCATCGTCAGCCTGTCCAAAGGCATCGAGCAGGGCACCCTGCTGCGCATGACCGAGGTGATCAAGGAGGTGGCCGCGGGCCACCCGGCCGGCGTGCTCACCGGGCCCAACCTGGCCAAGGAAGTGCTGCAGGGCTCGCCGGCGGCTGCAGTGGTTGCCTTCGAAGACGAGGCGGTCGCCGAGAACCTGCAAAGCCTGTTCTCCACTGCCACGTTCCGCGTGTACCGCAACGACGACGTCGTGGGCTGTGAGGTCGCCGGCGCGTTGAAGAACGTGATGGCGTTGGCCGCGGGCATGGCCGACGGCATGGGCTTCGGCGACAACACCAAAGCGGCGCTGATGACCCGCGGCCTCGCCGAACTCACGCGGCTCGGCATCGCGCTCGGCGGTGAGCCGATCACGTTCATGGGCCTCGCTGGCATGGGCGACCTGGTGGCCACGTGCAGCTCGCGCCAGAGCCGCAACCGTCACGTCGGCGAAGAGCTGGGCAAGGGCCGCGCCCTCGAAGACATCGTCGCCGAGATGCACATGGTCGCCGAAGGCGTGAAGACGGCGCGCAGCGTGGTTGCGATCGCCGAGAGGGTCGGCGTCGAGATGCCGATCGCCGAACAGGTCGTGGCTGTGCTCGACGGAAACGTGTCGGCCGCCGAAGTGATCGTCAACTTGATGTCGCGCTCGGCCAAGGCCGAGTCTCACGGCTTGTCTTGAGCCGCATCCCGCTCGCTACTGCGAGTGCACCACCAATCGGCCACGTCGACGAAAACGGTTACGTGTGGCTGCCCGACGGCACCCGCTTGGAGTGGTGGGTGCTCGGCGACGACGGCTGGCACGCGCCGCGCGCGGCCGCATCGTTGCGTCAGCGCGCCATCGAGCGTTCGCCGCTCGTCGAAACCACGATTCGAGTGCCGGGGGGCGACGTGGCGTGGCGCGTCGGAGCCGTCGTCACCGGTACCGGCGCAGTAGTGGTCGCCGAGTGCGAAAACCGCGGCTCGATCCCCGTGGCTGTCGGTGTCGCTCGTGTGGAGGGCGACGCGGTGGTGTCGCTCGACGAACATCCGGTTGTGCACACCGTCACGTGGCGCGGCGCCATCGAAGGAGCCAGCGCCGCCCCGCTGCCTGATCTCGCGACCGTGGCACGCGGCTGGGATGCGCTGGCCGGGCGCGGCGCACAGATCACGACGAACGCCCCGACCCTCGACGACGCGCTGGCGATCGCACGCGTGAGCCTGCTGCTACATCACGGCGATCTTGTCGCCGCGGGCAAGCGAGCCGAACGCGCCACCGCGGCTGCCGTTGCCACCGCGCTCACGTTGCTTGGTTACGAAGACGAAGCGGGCACGCTGCGCGCCGCGGCGCGCCTCAAGCCGCCGCGCAAGGGCCTGCCCGTGGTGAGCGACATGTCCGCGCCGATCGACGCAGCAACGGGCGACGCGGTCGCGCTGCTCGACAGTGCGTTGCTGGCGGCGCGCACCGTGATCGGCATCCGCGGCGCCATCGTGAACGACACAACCACCGTCGACTGCCTGTCCGGTTACGCGCCGTCGTGGCGGGGCCGGTCGGTCGACGTGTCGCACGTGCCGACGAACCACGGCGAGTTGTCGTACGCAGTGCGTTGGCACGGCGACAAGCCCGCCTTGTTGTGGGAGGTGCTCGACGCGAAACGGATGACGATCACCGCGGGTGCCCTTGACCCTGCATGGTCGACGACGGCGACGTCGGGCGAAGCGTTGCTCGCTACGCCCCCAACGTGATCGGAATCGGTGCGGCCTCGACCTGCGTGTCTTGGCTGATGTTGCAATAGCCGTCTTGATACGACGCGTCGCACACTAGGAACACGCCGCGCACTTCGTAGGCGCCGACTTCAAGCGTGCGGCACGCCTCGCGATTCGCGAAGTCCTTCGGGCCCGGATACAGCGACGCGAACGACACGCTCTGGCCCGGTTGCAGGTCGAGCGCGGGTTTTGTGCGGTCGGCGGGCGGCGTGGCGCAGTCGTCGTCTTCCCAGCGGCGACGGCTCTGGCCCGCGGGCGCCCGCACGCTGAAACGCAGCAACTGATTGGCGTCGTAGTGCACGGCGGTCGACGACACGTTCGTGACGGCCATCGTGAACGTGATGTCGTCGCGGTGCGCCGGGCAAGTGCTCGATGTCGTCATCGCGATCTTGAGCCGACCGTCGTTGAACAACGAGTTCGCGTTGCGAGTGTCGCAGCCAGACGTTTCGGTCGCCGTTGTCGGCGCCGACCGCGTTGTGGGCTTCGTCGTGGTTGCGGCGACGGTGGTGGTCGGGTTCGACAGTTGCACGAACCCACCGCCGATCTCGCCGGGCTCGCTCGTGGGACTGTTCGCGTGTTTGGACGAAAACCTCCCGCACGCCGTGGTGACCATGGCGAGCGCGAGCAGAAGAAGCCCCAGACGTCTCAAGCCGGTAAGTGTGGCATGCGCACCGTGAGAATTTCCCAGGGCCGCAGGGTCGTTTCGTTCTCGAACGGGCGCACCGGGCGTCCTCGCAGGTCGACAACCCAGCCCACGCCGTCGGTGATCGTGGCTGTAGCGGGATCGTCGGACGGGTTCCACACGCGCACCTCGATGCCGCCCGGCACCCGCACCACCGCAGACACTTCGACGCCGTCGACCGAAAGAGCCTGGCCACTGTCGTGTCCGTCACCGTCGCCGGGGGCGACGACCACCTCGAGCGGCAGCAGAAAGTCGTCGGCGATCGCGAACGGGTCGACGTCACCGACCGCGATCGCGTAGCGCGCCTCCACCGGGCCCAACATCTGCGAGCCGCGCAGGAAGTCGGGCGGGCCCGCGGGCTGGGGGCGGTACGTCATCTCGATGCGAGACAACATCGCTGTAGCGCGCAACAGCGTGAGCGCCAGAGTCTTGCCGCCGTCAATCAACTCGTACTCCGTGGTGCCGTCGACGACCACGGTGAGATCTCCGGCCTGCACGAACCGCTTGGCCGGATGGGTCGGCAACTCACGTTCGTGGGCGCCGCCCTCGCTGCGCAGCCCGCGCTCGGGCACCGCGAACGCGCAGTCCGCCCGCGAACCGCTCGCGGGTGTCGCGAGCGGCATGAACGCGCGCACCCGATGATCGCGGCACGGGTTCTCGAACGTGGTGTGCACCCGCACCATCCGCTCGCCGGCGCGCAGCTCGTACTGCGTGCGGATCTGCACCTGTGTGTTGCCCACGCGGGCGCGCTTCGTGTCGTCGATGCGTAGCGGCCACTCGTAAGCGCGCACCACGTCGATGCGACCCCGCAGCGGGCCCTCTTCGACTACGTCCACCGAAACGGAGAATGGCGCGTCGACGACGATGTCGTGATCGGGCGGCGAATAGTTGTACGTGTCGCCTTGATCGCCGCTGTCGACGAGTAGGTCGAACCCGGTTACGCCGTTCAACGCAAGCGTGCCCCGTTCGCTGTCGACCACCAACGTGAGCAATCCGTTCGACATGGTGTTGCCGTCACGGGTGACGGGCAGCAGCGTGGCCGCCGCCGGGTCGCCCGCCCAGTGCTGCCATCCGAAGCCGGGCACGTCTTCGACGCGACACACGACACGCCGCGTCGGGCGCTGCGCGATGCGCATCGTGATCGGGCGTTCCGGGCGCGCCCGCACGCGCTCGGCGATGTCGGCCTTGATCTTGTCGAGCTCGAGCCACTCGCGTAGGTACGGCCGCGCCTGCAGCGTGATCGACAGCGCCGCATCGCTCTCGTCGATGTCGATGCCGTTGATATAGGTCTCGTCGTCGATGCGTTGACTGCGCAGCGTTTGCAACGCGCGACCCAGCTTGTCGGCGCTGAAGGTGACTTCGCCGCGGACCGACGGCCGTTCGCTGATGACCTGCGCGCCCGGCGCCGGACCTTCGCCCGGCACTTCCAACTCCACGAGGCCACCGCGCGTGCGCGCCGACGGGTTCACGATCACGGCTCCGGCCGACGGACACTGCGCCGCCAACGCGCGCAGCGCTTGGAACGCGAGGCCTTCGCCAATCTGGCGCGCCTCTTGAAAACGCACGAGCACGGCATCGACGACTTCGTCGTGCGAGCACGCGCAGATCGAGTCGTGTGCCGCGTTGCGCAGCATCTCTTTCCAGGCGAGGTGCAACAGCCGTTCGGGCCACTTGTCCGCCGGCAGGAACAGCGCCGAGAACGGCTCGGCCCGTCGCTCCAACGCGCGCTCGGCGTGCGCGGCCGCGATACGCACGTCGGTGCGATTCGACGTGACGCCCATCAACAAATTCGCCCGGCCGCCCGAACGCAACTCGCCCTTCCACTTCGGCAGGTCTTTCGTGGGACCGCTCTTGACGTGATCGGCCAGCGTGGTGATCACGAGTTCGAAGTCGCTCTGCGCGTCGTTCACCTCGGCCACCACTTCGCCGAGCCACGGTGAGGGCGACAGATGGTCGCTGCCGTTCATCCACAGCATCGGCGCCGGCACAACGGGGTTGCGTCCGTCCATCGCCGCGTGCGTGAGCGTCTCGTACGCGATCAGGCGCTCGATAAGTTCCTTCGGCTCCTTGGTGATGCGCGCGCCGTTGCCGTAGCCGCGCCACAGGTACTCGGCGCGGACCGTCGACCCGTCGGGCGACGACCACATGAACGCGGTGCGGTCGACCGCGTTCGGCACACCGCGCCACACCACCGCGTGCTCGAAGCCGAACAGCCGGAAGATCTGGGGCATCTGCGAAATGTGGCCGAACATGTCGGGCAGGTAGCCGACGTCCATCGCGCCGCCGAACTCCGTCGCCCGGGCCAGGCCGGTCTGCAGGTTGCGGATAACCGTCTCGCCCGACACCAGGAATTCGTCGGGCAGCGTGTACCACGGCCCCATCGCGAGACGGCCTTCGCGCGCCAGCCGTTGCAGCGTTGGCGCTGCTTCGGGGCGCACCTCGAGGTAGTCGTCGACGACCGCCATCTGTCCGTCGAGCAGGAAGTGACTGAACGACGGATCGGCGTCGAGCATGGGCAGGAACGCGTCGAGCATGTCGACCAGGCGCATGCGGAACTTCTGATACGGCGAGTACCACTCGCGGTCCCAGTGCGTGTGCGGGACGACGTTGACCCGGCGAGCGACCATCCGCACAGTTTGGCGCTTCCGCGCCGGCGACGGTTAGTGGCGGAAGTGGGGGAAGTGCGGCCAGTGGAACAGACGGCGTTTTTCGCTGCGCACTTCGTCCGGAGCGAACGGCTCGGGCAACAACATGCCGTCGTGTTCGCGCCGCACCATGTACCCGTCTTTGTTGGCCGTTTCGACCACGAACCCGCGCGTCCAACGCCCGTCGAAGCGCTGCCGCACCTCTATGTGGGTTCCGTGGGCGAGGAACTCGGCGTCGTCCGGTTCAATCACGCCCGCTAGTCAACGCCCGTTTTGGGCGAATTACAAGCAGCCCGTGAGGCGGTAGCTTCCTGGCGATGGCCGTGGCGTCCCGCAAGATCGTGGTGTCGAAGAAGACGCCGCCATCGCTGCGCAACGAGCGGCCACTGTGGGACGAGGGCCTCGTCGTGTGCGGGATGGACGAGGTCGGTCGCGGCGCGTGGGCGGGGCCTCTCAGCGTTGGCGCTGCGGTGCTGCCCCAGGACAAACGGGTCTACAACGTGCGCGACTCCAAGATGCTCACCGAGAAGGAACGCGAGCGTCTCTTCGACCGGATCGCCGACTGGTGTGTCACGTGGTCTGTCGGCCACGCCTCACACGAGGAGTGCGACGAACTTGGGATGTCGGCCGCCCAAAAGCTGGCCGCACAACGCTGTCTTGAGGGGCTCAGTGTGCCGGTGGACAAAGTGCTGCTCGACGGCAATTGGGACTTCGTCGGCGGCGGTCGCACCATCAAGCTCATCAAGGGCGATGCCCGCTGCCTGTCGATCGCCGCGGCGTCGATCCTGGCCAAGGTCACGCGTGACCGCATGATGCGCGCTGAGGCGCCGCACTACCCGGGCTACGACTTCGAGAGAAATAAAGGCTATCCGTGCCCATGGCACAAAACGGCGTTGCGGGGGATGGGTCCGACTGCGATCCACCGACGCACGTGGGTGTTCATGAACCACTTGCCGTGGGGTGTGCACGAACCCGACGAAGAGGTGCCGGCGCCCGACCCGTCGCTCTTTTAAGGCTCGTTAGGCTTCACTATGCGTTGCACCCGATGCGTTCTTCGCGACGCCGACGATCCGCGCGGGTTCGACGCTCACGGCGTCTGCTCCTTTTGTCGGAGCTACGAAGCTGAAGCGGCCCGCATTCAGTTGCGACGCGACGAGGGCGAGCTTGAGCGCATCGTCGGCAGCATCAAGGCCGCTGGGAAAGGAAAGCAGCACGACTGCATCATCGGACTCAGCGGCGGCGTGGATAGTTCCTACCTGGCGCATGTCGCCGTCTCACTCGGGCTGCGTCCGTTAGCGATTCACCTCGACAATGGGTGGGACAGCGAACTTGCGATCGGCAACATCGATCGGCTCGTCAACAGCTTGAACCTCGAACTCGAGACGCATGTTGTCGATTGGCGTGAATTCCGCGATCTTCAGGTGGCGTATTTCCGAGCATCGGTGATCGATATCGAAGTCCTAACCGATCACGCGATCACTGCGTTCGCATTCGACATGGCGAAGCGTGAGCGGGTTAAGTACATCTTGAGCGGCAACAACGTGGTGACTGAGTATGGAATGCCGCCCACGTGGAACTATCCGAAACAGGATCTCCGCAACTTGAAGTCCATCGCGCGCCGCTTCGGCGGAGCGAAGATCTCCACGCTGCCTACGGCGAGCGGACTGCGCCTCTTGTTCAACCAACTTCGCGGGTTCCGCTCGATCGACTTGCTCAACCTCATCGATTACGACCGCGATGCAGCAATCGACACTCTGACCCGCGAATACGGGTACCGGCCGTACGGCGCGAAGCACTACGAGTCGTTGTTCACGCGCTTCTACCAAGCGCACGTGCTGCCGACAAAGTTCGGCGTCGACAAACGCGAGGCTCATCAGTCGTCGCTGATCCGATCCGGCCAGATCACGAGAGACGAGGCGCTCGCCGAACTCCAGAAGCCGCTTTACGAACCCGACGTGCTTCGAGAGCACTCCTCGTACGTCTTGAAGAAGTTGGGATTTTCGGAGAACGAGTGGAAGCGAATCATGAGCGAAGCTCCGAAGCCACACACGGCATACCCCAACGACCGTTGGTACATGGTTCCGCTATCACGCGCCGTGCTCGCGTCGCTGAACGCCACCTATGGAATGCGTAAGCGCTTCAAGCGAACTAGACGTGAGGCGCACCCCGTCTCAACGTAGAGCGACGCGTTCAGACTCACTCAGATAGCTGATGAGGACTGCTCGGCGCGGGCCGTTAAACACGAATAGTGATCCCGCCGCCACGCCGTTCGCGCCGGACGCGAGGCCGGCGCTGAGGTCTGCGATCGAGCCCGCTCCTCCGCAGGCGATGACCGGCACATTGACCCGACTGGAAATTTCGCGAACCAGGTCAAGGTCGTAGCCCTTTTGCGTGCCGTCTCGGTCGATTGAGTTGACGAGAATCTCTCCGGCCCCGCGACGTTCGGCTTCCTGCGCCCACTGCACGGGGTCCAACGCGGTCTTTTTCGTTCCGCTGTGCGTGCGGACCTCGGTCTTGCGTCGATGACGCACTACGTCGATGCCAACTACGACGCTTTGGCTGCCATAACGATCGGCCGCGAGCCCGATCAACGCTGGGTCTTCAACCGCGGCGGTCGTGATCGACACCTTTTCGACGCCCACGGCGAATGCCCGGTCGAAGTCTTCAATCGAGCGGACCCCGCCCCCTACGCACACAGGCATAAACGCTTCGCTCACGATCTCCGCGACGACGTCTGCGTCGAACGACCGTCCCGATTTCGAGGCTTCGATGTCGAGAAGGATGAGTTCATCGCACTCCTTCTCGTTGAACACACGCACGGCGTTGATTGGGTCGCCGACGTACCGCGGTTTGTCGAACTCGACGGTTTTGTAGAGCCCACCCTCAGTGAGAAGCAAGCAGGGGATGACGCGCGCCGGCGCTCGCCTCATCGGGGGCGCCCGACAAAACGTCGCAATAGATCCATCCCGAATCGATGGCTTTTTTCCGGGTGAAATTGCACGCCATAGACGTTGCCGTGCGCGACCGCGCACGTGAAGTTATCGCCGTGTCGAGTGGTCGCTAACACGTCTGCTTCGTCGTCGCAGACGACGGCGTAGGAGTGCACGAAGTAAAATCGCAAGTCATCTGAAGCGTCGCCGAACAGGCGGCTCTCGGTTGTGGGGGTGACCCAGTCCCACCCCATGTGGGGGATCCGCAGGCTCTCACCCGATGTCAGCCGCTTGGTATCGGCAGCGATCCAGCCGAGACCCGGCAGTTCGCCTTCATCGCTGCTCCGACCGAGCAATTGCATCCCGAGGCAGATCCCCAAGACGTCGGTTTGCCTCTCGATGACGGCCTCTTCGAGGGCGGGACGGGCCCCCGAAGCGTCGATGAGGGTCATCGCAGTGTCGAATGCGCCGACCCCTGGAAGAAT
>JBEEFT010000051.1:0-14372 GCA_041166225.1 Actinomycetota bacterium
CGGTGTTGTCGCTCACCTGTCCTTGCGCCGTTGTAGGTGGCGCGTTCGAAGCCGCCGAAGTGGTACTGGTCGTGGACGTCGGCGTCGCAGACACAGTGGTACTGGTCGTGGACGTCGGCGTTATGGACACGGTCGTACTAGTCGTCGTTGTCGAGCCGCCGACCGTTGTCGTAGTGGTCGCCGCCTGGGTGGTGCTCGTAGTGGGGTTAACCGATGAAGTTGTCGTTTGGACGGGGGCTGTCGTGGTCGTTGCGGCCGGGGTGGCACAGCTCGCTGTCCCCGATGGGCATAGGTCGAAGCTCTGCGACGCGTAGGTGTAATACGCCTCGGCGCTGTCGGTCCCGGGAAGACAGTGGGGTGGGCTCGCGGTGTCGCACGTGCTCCGGCCGGTTCCGAAATCCTGCTCGCACGCCGCGACCAACGAGTACGCACCCGGAGCATGACCCTGCTCGATGGTTCCGTCGCCAGCCCACGAGCCGTCATCGGCTATCGGCACGAAGAAACCCTCGACCCCGTTGCCTTGCGCGTCGTTGAGCATCACGCGCACGTTTCGCCCCGAATAATTGGCGTCCCCCGCGCCGGGTGCCGCCGGGCACCGATCGACGCTGTTCACGTGCACGACGGTGCCCGCCGGCCCCGAACTCGGCGTCCGGGTGAAAGCACCTCCGTCGGCTCGCGCTCCAGGCGTCGCTGAGCCTGCGATCACCACAACGGCCCCGATCACCGCTACGGCCATGACGACCAGCCTCAGATGACGCTGCGTGTTCTGGCGTTCAGCCATGAAACCCCCCAGGCATTCGTTCATCTCAGCATACGACGCGGACCGTTTTGGCGTCGTCGACGGCGCTCAGATCTCCGCGCCGTCCAATTCTGCTGCCCTACCGGCCGTTCAGCGTCGTCCAGCCATTCGCTTTGAACAGGAAGTCCTGCACGGGCTTGCCGATGACCGACGGCGTGTTGGTGTGGTCGGGCGTGAGCAGGCAGTAGTTCGTGGTGTCACCGCTGCACCACAGCCACGCGATCCAGCCGATGTGGTGATCCTCGGCCCACTGAATCGGCGCGCGCATCTCGCCATCACTCGGGCGTTGCGTACCGAACTCGGTGAGCATCACCGCGCGCGTGGCGATCGCCGGCGCGATCTGATTGTCGAGGAAACCTGGGTACTGATGGCCGTTGCATTCGTAGGGCTCGCTCTGCGGGACAGTCGTGGTGCCGCACGTGTACGGATACTCGTGGGCGCCGTAAACCACGTCGGCGTCGTTGCGTAACGGTTCGGTGGCGATCGAGCGCAAGTCGTTGCCCCACTGCGGACCGGTCGCGAACACCAGACCGTTGAATCCCGTGCTCCGAACACCGTCGAGCAGGTCTTGCATGCCGACCGCTGTGTACGCGTCGTCGATATTGCCGCCGTGTTGCCACGTCTCCCAATTGATGTCGTGGGGTTCGTTGTACAAGTCGATCGCGACGTACGGCCGGTCTTTGTAGCGAAGGCCGAGCATCTTCACGAACGCCAGGTTGAATTCGTCGGGTGCTTTTTGGTTGGCGCTCCATGCACCGCGGCCACACGCGAGGCCTCGCGTGGCGAAGTGGTCGTCGAGCACAATGAGCATCTTCAACTGTTCGCCGTACGACACGATCTCGTCGATCGTCGAGAGGTACGACGCGTCGAAGTTGCACATCTCGGGCAGCGCAAACCGGTCGGACAGTGCCACCCGCACGACGTTGGCGCCCCAACTCCGCATCCGGTCGAACGTCGCCTGTGAGACGTCGTAGCCGTCGACGGAATACTCGAGCCCGCTCTTGCTCACGCCCCGCAGCGTCACGACGGACCCCGCCGGCCCGGTGACGTCGCGCCCGCGGACGTGGAACCTGCCGTCCGCCACGGTGGCCCGCCGCTGACCCCGCGCCGACGCGCTGGCGGGCGGCGGTGTCGTCGTCGGGGCGACGGCAAGAGAGGTGGTCGTCGACTCCGTGTCCAAGGCGACAGTGCCGCGCGTGGGCGCCGCGGTTTCTGCGGCCTTCGGCGCGGTCATCGTCAGGGCCACCACGGTCGCGACTACGGCGAGCACCAACGCCGCGGCTGCTGTAATGCGTCGGTTAAGACTCACTTGAATTCCCGACGTCGCCGGCCAACGCAGCCGCTCTCGAACTGTTCAACGACCTAAGCGTAGCGACGGGGCGCGTTCACGCGACCGCGCCGGCACGTAGTGGCCTACGTTGGCCGCGACAAGAGGAGGCGCCATGGAGCGCACCAACATCAATCCCTGGGAATGGTCGAAGGCCTTCGGGTTTTCGCAGGCCGTGCAGGTTTCGGGCGAAGGCCGCGTTCTGCTCTGCGCTGGTCAAACCGCGACGGGTCCGGACGGAAGTCCTCCGACCACCACGGATATAGGCGAGCAACTGACTTTGGCGTTCGCGAATCTCACGACTGTCCTCGAGGCGGCAGGGATGACCATTGCCGACGTTGCCCGCCTCACGATTTACACCACCGATATCGACGCGATGCTCGCCAGCTACGGAAACGCCGTCGGGCCGCTGGCCGACACGCTGCCGGCGATGACGCTCATCGGCGTGACTCGATTGGCGTTTCCCGAAATGAAAGTCGAAATCGAGGCGACCGCCATCGCGCCCTAAGCGCGAGCGGAACCCGTCAGCGATGCCGTTTGCGTTGCGGTAGATCGCTGATCTGGATTGCCACCAGCAACGCAAGCGCCGACACCGCGGCGATCAGGAACAACACGATCGCTAACGCGGGATAACCGAAGAGGTGCGTCTTAGTGGGGATGCGCATGATCAGCGCCGCGCCGATCACCAACGACGCGACTACAAGGCCCGTCGTGACGCGGTTGGCGAGCTTCTGCACGCCGCGCATGATGTCTTTCTCGTCGATTCCCTGGATGTTGAGCGTGATTTCGCCCTCGGCCAACGAGTCGATGAGCTTGTTGACCCGGCTCGGCAGTCGCTCGGCAAACTCCTTGGCTTCTACCGCCGCCGACATGATGTTCGACGGGGTGGCCGCTTGCATCAGCTTGCGGCGCATGAGATCGGCGCCCTCACGCTGGATCGCCTCGTTGGGATCGAACGCCGGGTTCAACGTGCGCGCAATCTCGTCGAGATTGAGCAGCGCCTTGCCGAGCATCGTGAGTTCGGCCGGCAGGCGCAGGCCGCAAGTGCCGGCGAGACGCGTGAGTTCACCGACGATGGCGCCGGCCTGGATGTCGCCCATCGTCGCGCCGACGTTTCGGCCGACCAGATCGGCGGCGCCGCGGCGGAATGCTTCGGCGTCGTAGTCCTCGAGTGGTTGACCGATGTCGAGCGCAACCTGAGCGGCGCGTTGACCCTGTCCCTCGCTGATCGCAAGCAACAGTTTGATGAGGCTGTCCTGCATCTCGGGCGCGATCCGGGCGACCATCCCGAGATCGAGCAAGCCGAGCCGCCCGTCGGTGGTGACGAGGACGTTGCCGGGGTGAGGGTCGGCGTGGAAGAAGCCGTCGACGAGGATCTGCTTGAGGTAGGCAGAGAACAACGCGTTGGCGAGGGCCGGCCCGTCGATCTCCATAAGACCGAGCGGCCCTATCGACGACAGGTTCCGGCCTTCGATGTAGTCCATCGTCAAGACCACCCCGGTGGTGTAGTCGTGTACCGCTCGCGGCACGACGATCCGAGGATGTTCGATGAGGTTCTGGTGCAGTGTGTCGAGGTTGGCGGCCTCGGCTCGGTAGTCGAGTTCGGACATCAGCGAACGGCGGAACTCGACGACCATGTCTTCGAAGCCGTAGCGGCGCCCCGCTTCGGTATGGCTGTCGGCGAAGCGGGCCATGGATTCGATGATCTCCATGTCTTCGACGATCTGCTCACGAATGTTCGGCCGTTGAACCTTTACCGCCACGGGCCGACCGTCGCGCAGCTCCGCTCGATGCACTTGCCCAAGCGAGGCCGAAGCAAGCGGCGTGCTGTCGAAGCTCGCGAAACCGTTCGACAGTCGCACCCCGAGTTCCGACGTCACGATGCGCTCGACCTCCTCAAAGCCGAACGGCATCACCTTGTCCTGAAGCCGAGTGAGCGCCGTGAGATAGGTCGGGGGCAACAGGTCGGCTCGCGTCGAAAGCAGCTGGCCGAGCTTGACGAACGTCGGCCCCATCGACTCCAGGTCGTCAGCGAGACGTTCGGCGTCTTCTTTGACCGAGTCGTCGGTTTCGACCATTTCGCCGGTCGCCGCCGTCTCGATGGCACTGCGCCCGACGCGCGCGTGCTTGACCAGCAGCAGGCCCAGGTCCTTGTATCGGCCCAGCCGTGAGGGGCTCAGCACGGGCGAATCTGGACGCGCGGCGCGGAGCGATTTGGCACGCGAGTCCAATACCCACCGCCGCAAAGCCATAAAGACGGGCGCAAATGCAATTGGCGCAAACTCAAGAACGCCGTCTTCATCGCCGAAAGAGAGCACTGAGGAGTTCCTAACCCTGGCGGTACGAATGACAGGTGAGGCGGAATGCTGAGCATCGAGGAGGAGCAATCCGGAGCCGGCGAGGTGCATGCGTTTGACCGCGCCCGGTTTCACCGGTTGCTGCTCATCGCCGGCACGGCGTTCGTGGTGTTCAGCTTGTGGATCGAATTCACATTCGGCGGCGCGTGGATCACGAGCAACGTCGACGACATCGGCACTGCGCTTGTCGCCGTCATCGCGACCGGCCTGTGCTGCCGAGCGGCGGCGCGCAACGGCGAGCGTCGCCGCTTCTGGCTGTTCCTCGCGGCCGCCCTGGCATGTTGGTCAATCGGTGAGTGCATCTGGGGCTTCTACGAACTCGTGCTTCACACCGAGGTGCGGTCGCCGTCGCTAGCCGACATTGGTTATCTGCTCGCGATTCCATTCGGTGTCGCGGCGATGGCGGCGTATCCGACGAGCGACGGGTCACGGGCCACGAGCAAGTTACGCGCGATTACCGACGGCTTGATCATCGCCAGCAGCGTGTTGTTCCTGAGTTGGGCCTACGTGCTCGGTCCGATCGCGCGCCAGCACCGCGTGAGCGCTCTCGAGACGATGGTCACGCTCGCCTACCCCGTTGGCGACGTGGTGATCGCCAGCGTCGCGCTAACTGCCTTGCACCGCAGCACGCGGGCGGCCCGGGCCCCGTTGGTGTTCGTCGCAGCCGGAATGCTGCTCAACGCGCTGTCCGACAGCGTGTTTGCATACCTCGCCCAAGCGGGCCACTACGTCACGGGAGAGATCGTTGACGCCGGTTGGTTCGCGGCGTATCTGCTCATCGCTCTTGCCGCTGTCGCTCCTGCTGCAACCCGGATCCGACCGAAGAATCGCGCCAGCCCGCTCGTGGATCTCGTCGTGCCCTACGCGGCGCTGTCGCTCGTCGTGATAACCGCAGCCGGCCGGATCGCCGCGCACCGTTACAACGATCAGGTCTTGCTGTGGCTAAGCCTCGTCTGCTTCCTGCTTGTGCTCGCGCGCCAGATCATCGCCCTGCTCGACAACGCTGGCTTCATGAAGGACCTCGCCGCGCAAAGCGCCGAGTTGAGTCGCGCCCTCGAAGAGGCCAACGAGGCATCGCGGCTCAAGACTGCGTTCATCGCGAACGTCAGCCATGAGATCCGCACCCCGATGAACGGGCTAATGGGGCTCTTGAGCCTGATGCTTGACCGCGATCTTGGCCCGGTGGAGCGTGACTACGCGGAAACGATGAGCCACTCAGCGGAGTCGCTAATGGCGATCGTCAACGACGTGCTCGACTTCTCCAAGCTCGAAGCGCGTCGCGTTGAACCCGAGCGCGAACTGTTCTCGATCCATGCCGCGGTCGCCGACGCGGTGCGCAGCATCGCGGCACGGGCTCACGCGAGCGGCGTCGCCATCACCAGCGAGATCGCGAACGAGTCGAAGAACCTTGTGCTCGGCGACCGCCTCCGTCTCGGCCAAGTGCTTTCCAACCTGCTCGACAACGCGGTGAAGTTCAGCGACGGCGGACGGGTCGTGCTGCGGGTGCTCCCTGAGACCAATGATCGAGTCCGTTTCGAGATCGTCGACTCTGGGATCGGGATCGCCGCCGAGGGACGCGACCTTCTCTTTGAGTCCTTCACGCAAGCCGACATGTCGACGACGCGCCGCTTCGGCGGGACGGGCCTTGGCCTCGCGATCTGCAAGCAGATCGTCGAGCTGATGGGTGGAACCATCGGTGTAGACAGCCAGCTTGGCGCCGGCAGCACGTTTTGGTTTGTCTTGCCCCTCGACGACGCCGAGTTACCTGACGCCCCCGCACTGGTTGACGCGATCGACGCGCACAGTCCGTCGGTCGCGCGCGGGCCGGCCGACGCGCCGGCGCGGGCGACCGTGTTGGTCGCCGAAGACAACGAAGTGAACGCGAAGGTCGCGGCCGCGACGTTGCGGTTTCTGGGTTACGAGCCAGTACTCGTGCGCGACGGCATCGAGGCGCTCGACGCCCTCGAGCGCGCCGCGTTCGATGCCGTGCTGATGGACGTGCAGATGCCGCGGCTCAACGGCTACGACACGACGCGCGAGCTGCGGCGCCGCGGCTTCACCCTCCCCGTGATCGCGATGACGGCAATGGCGCAAGAAACCGACCGTCTCGAAAGTCTCGCCGCCGGCATGGACGACTATGTGTCGAAGCCGATCAGCCGCCGCGCCCTCGCAGAAGCACTGCGCCGGCAGGTGCGGGTCGCGATCAGCAGCAATTGAACGTGGCTAGTTGCAGCCACCGCCGCCGACTCCGGGCGGGTTCTTGATCGAGGGATCGTCGACTTCGACGTGCACGTGAGGCCACGCCGGGGCGGTGCTGTAATCCTCGACCTGTGAGTGGAACGGCAGCCGCGTTGGGTGGGCGGCGAGCGGCGTGACGCCGGCTTCGACGCGCTGGCCGACGGTCACCGCGAGGCCGCTGATATGTAGGACCTTCACTTCCCACCCGGGGTGCGCGTCGGGCTGGATCACGGCGAACGAGTCCGTGTACTTGCAATACAACGTGTACGTGCCGCCGCGTTTGACCGTTCCCGTGACCGGCACCCGTACCTCTCGATCGGGGTCCGAGAGGATGTCGGCGGCGGTGCGCGCCGAGGTCTTGCGATCGCGGCTGGGCATGTCGAGGGTTTCGCCGGCACCGGGCAACACCTCGAGCACGCGCGCTCCCGCGAGCGTCGACTCGTGAAAGCCGACGCGCTCGACGCGGGGCGTCGGGTAGTTCAGCGTGACGTCACCGGCCTTGAGAAATGGCTGAAAGCCTGTGTCGAGTACCGAGCGCGGCGCCGGCGGCGGTGGCGGTGCCGTGGTGGTAGTGGTGGTGGGCGCGGCGGTCGACGGCGGCGGCGCGGCAGCGGTGGTCGAAGTCGTCGTGGAACTCGTAGTGGTCGTGGCGACCGGCAGGGCTTGCAGGTCGGCGCCCGCGGTCTGCGCTTTGCACGCGCCGGCGGCCAAAGCAACCGGCGCGAGCGCCAGCGCGGTCAACCGCCAAAACCGCACCCTTCGCATTGCGTGGTGAGGGTATCGACCCGTGACCGCGATGTGTTGGCGCGTCAGGCCACCTCGCCGACGCACGGAAACTCGTCGATGCGCAACGGCAGCAGAGTCGCCGCGTAGCCGATCACGACGGGCACCAGCGCAAGCCCGGGCGCAACAAAGCTGAGCGCGAACGCAACGGCGAAGCCGGCCACGGCACCGATCATGAGCCGCACAAGCCAGCCGTGATGCTCGGCGGTGTAACCCGGCAAGAAGTAGCCAGCGCGGTACGCATGCACGGTGGCGATCACGAGGCTCAGTGTCGAAAGCAACCCGAGCCCGGACACGAGCGCTACGGCGACCTTGAAGTTCGCCTCGTCGTGGAAAGACACGGCTAGAGCCGATGTGGAAAACGGGATCAGCGACACGAACGCCAGGCCCAGACCGAGGCTCAGGATCATCCACTGGTCGACGCCGCGCAGGCGGGCCGAGAGGCGGTGGCTGACAGACCAGCCGCCGAACGTTTGCAAGAACCCGATTGCGTACGCCACGAAGCTCGGACGCAATTCGCTGAGGGTGTGGCTGAGTTGGCCCGACGCGACATGTGCGGGCACGCGTAACTCCAGCACGAGCAGCGTCGTGGCGATCGCGAACACACCGTCGACGAGCGCAAAGAAGCGACCGTGCGACATGCGGACGTGTCGCGCCGACCGAAACGAGAACACCCGCGTTCGCCGCTCGCCCACCGTCGCATTGTGCCCGGCTTCATGCCGCCGCCGCCGGACTGTCATCATTTCCGCCAATGCGTATTGCCGTAATCTCGCCGCCCTGGGCTCCGGTGCCTCCGCTGTTGTACGGCGGCATCGAACTCGTAGTCGACCGGCTCGCCACCGGATTCCAAGCCGCCGGGCACGAGGTGTTGTTGTTCGCCACGGGTGACTCGACGTGCGATGTGCCGATGCAGTTCGTGTTGCCCGTTGCCGAAGGCTTGCGCATAGGCATGGCGGTGCCCGAGCAGCGCCACGTGTTGGCCGCCTACGAGGCGATCACCGCGTGGGATGCAGACGTCGTCCACGATCACTCGATCATCGGGCCGTTCCACGCCGCCGATCGGTACCCGCAGCTGCCCGTCGCAACCACGATCCACGGGCCGTTCAACGAAGAGTTGACCGACCTTTACCGACGGCTCAACGCGAGCAACACGCCGATCATCGCGATCTCCAACGCGCAGGCGAACAGCGCGCCGGAAGTGAAATGCGAGCGCGTGATTCACCACGGTGTCGACGTGGCGGACTTTCCGGTGGGCGACGGCGCGGGCGGCTACTGCCTGTTCCTCGGCCGCATGTCGATCGACAAAGGGCCCCACCGTGCCATCGCGGCGGCCAAGGAAGCAGGCGTGCCGCTGAAGATGGCGGCCAAGATGCGCGAGGCGTGGGAGCGCACGTACTTCGAAGACTTCGTGCAGCCTCACCTCACCGACGACATCGAGTACTTGGGCGAAGTGCCGCACGAGGAAAAGCTCGAACTGCTCGCCGGCGCGACCGCGCTGCTGAACCCGATCCGGTGGAACGAACCGTTCGGCCTCGTGATGATCGAAGCGCTGGCGTGTGGCACGCCGGTGCTGGCGTTCGCCGAGGGCGCCGCCCCCGAGATCGTGGAGCAGGGCGTGACGGGGTTCCTGTGCGAAGACGAACACGCGATGGCCCGCGACATCGCACGCGCCAGCAGCCTCGACCGCGGCGCGTGCCGCGCGTCGGTTGAGAACTACTTCTCGGTCACGCGCATGGTCGAAGAGCACATCGACCTGTTCGAGTCGATGGTGCGCGGGTAACCGACACCGACGATGGCCGACACCGCGTACCTCGATCACCTCGCCGTCGCTTCTGCGTCGTGGGACGAACTGTGGCCGCGTTACCGCACTGAGCTCGGCGGCGAGTGGGTGTCGGGCGACCAGGGGCCCGGATTTTCTCCCGCGCAGGTGCGCTTCGCGAACCGCATGAAGATCGAAGTGCTCATGCCCAACGACCCGGAGCAGAACGATTTCCTCCACCGGTTCCTCGCCCATCGCGGCCCCGGCGCCCACCACGTGACGTTCAAGGTTCCGAGCATCACCAAGGCGATCGAGCAGGTCGAAGCGGCGGGCTACCGACCCGTCGGTGTCGACCTGCGCGACCCCACGTGGCAAGAGGCTTTCATTCATCCCAAGGACGGCCCGGGCATCGTGGTGCAACTGGCCGAAGCACCCGTCGAGTGGAGCGCCCCGCCGCCCGCCAATTTCCCGCCCACTGCCACAGTGCCGCCCGCCACCTTCGACTACGTCGGTCTGGCCGTCGCCGATCTCGACGCTGCCACTGCTCTGTTCGTTGACCTGCTCGACGGCGAGACCACCGCCGTCGGCCGCGACGCGTTGTTCGATGTCGACTACACCGAGCTGGGCTGGCCTACCGGTGGACGCATCCGTTTGTTCACGGCGCCCGAATGGATTGGAGCCGGCGAACGCGGCCGTATGCACCACGCCGCGTTCACCGTCGACGACGGCGCAACGATCGCAGGTGCCAAGCCGCTGAACGACGGGCGATTCGAAGTCGCGCCCGAAGACAACTTCGGCGTGCGCCTCGTGATCAGCGAGCGTTAAACACCCGGCGCCTCGTGGGTGTCGCGGTACAACCGGTCGGCGACACGCGCTCGCAAGGCGCGCGCCACTGCGTACTGCTGACCGGGGGCGGTTGCTGCAGACACGCGCACGATCGGCCCGCCGTCGACCGACAGGTTCTGCACGCCAAGCACCACGGGCGGTTCAAGCAACCGATCCGCCCACTCGTCTGCGAATCCGTCGACTTCAGCGGTGATCGAACTGAGACTGCGGGCGACGTTGGCGTCCTTACCGAGCGGGACGTCCACCACCGCGCGGCTGAATTCCATCGACGCATTGCCGACGCGCCGCACCTCGCCGTTGGGCACAAACCAAACCGTGCCGTCGGCGCCCCGCACGCGCGTGACGCGCAGGTTCAACTCCTCGACCACCCCGACCACATCGGTGCCGAGGTCGATGGTGTCGCCCACGCCGAACTGGTCTTCGAGGAGGATGAACAAGCCCGCGAGGAAGTCTTTCACGAGGCTTTGGGCGCCGAAGCCCAGGGCCACGCCCGCGATGCCAGCGCCGGCGATTAACGGCGCCAAGTTCAGGCCGAACTGGCCCAGAGCCATCAACCCCGCGATCGCGAAGATGCACAGCCGCACGAGGCTGCCCAGCACGTCGGCCACGGTGCCGCCGCGTTGCTCGGCCCGGGGCGACGCGGCGCGCAGCGGTGAGCGTCGTTGCGCCGCGCCCACCACGCGTCGAATTGCCCGCGTCGCCAACCGTCCGAGCACAATCGCTCCGACGACGATCAACGCGATCTTCAGTGGACGGACAAGCAGAAACTCGCCCGTCGACGCTTGAAACCTCGACAGACCGATCTTGCGGAACAGTTCGTAGATGTAGCCGTGTTGTTGCGTCACGCGGCGCGCATGTTACGAGGAGGCGTCGTCGTCCGATGCGATCAACATGTCGATGCAACCCTCGAGTCCACCGATGGTGATGTCGTCGCGCCGGCGCGTTTCCCACACCTCGCGCGTGAGGAGCAGGCGGATCTGACGATCAGCCACACCGCGTCGCAGCGCGATGTCTTCACCGTTCTCGACGTAGCCCAGCGCCCGCGACACACCCCGCGACGAGGCGTTGTCGTGCCACGCCCCGCTCAGGCACCGCTGCGCGCCGAGCCCGGCGAAGAGGAAGTGCACGACCGCCGACCGCATCTCCTTACCGATGCCTTGGCCTTGAAACTCCATGCCGATCCACGAGCCCGTGCTTGCGACCCGCGTCTTCGCGAAATCTTTGGCGCCGCAGTCCTGCACGCCTACGACTTCGTCGTCGCGCAGCACGACGAAAGGCAAGCTCCAGTTGTCTGCGGTGAGTTCAGCGCGGCCTTGCCAGTAGTGCTGCATCCCACTGCGTTCCAGCTGCGGCGAGTTCTGGTCGGTCCACGCGATCGAAAACGGCATGAAGGCCGGGTCGTGCACGCCCTTGAGCGACAGCGCCGTGATTCGCGTTGCCAACTCATCGTCGGGATACCGCAACTCGATTCGGGGCGTACGTATCGAAAGCTCGAACAGAGGCCAAAACGGATTCGCCATACGCAATCGTGGCGCGCACCAGAGTTCCGAAGCACTTGATTTACGATGACCGGATGCGCCGAGCCGTGTTCCCCGTGGCTGGCGCGCTCGCGTTTCTGGGGTTCGCGGCCTCGGCCTGGGCCCAGTCGCTGCCCGACTCGTCCACCACCACGACCACGATCCGGCCGACGACCACCACGCAGCCCACCCCCACCACAACGGCGCCCACCACGACGGCGCCGAAAACGACGACGACCACCAAAGAGACGACGACGACCACAACAACGCTGCCCGGGGGTGGTCGACCGGTGCCGCCGCCGGCGTCGGGGCCGTCGCAGCCCCTCGACCCCTCGCTGTTGGGCGGCACGCCGATACCGCTCGGACCGCCGACCACGCTGTTCGGCGTCGAGACCACGCTGCCTGCCCCGCTCGCTACCGTGCCGAACGATGCGAGCGCGTTGCCGGTAGGTCGCAAGTCCGACGGTCCTTCGGGGCCCACGCTCGGGCTGGCCGCGGTCGCATGGCTGGCGTCGCTTGGCGGTTTGCTCGTCTATGCCGAAGACCAGCGCAGCAAGCAATGGCGGCATCTCGCGCGATGAGCGACTTCGACGCGCCCATCACGAATGTCGACGACAACGACGCCGAGGGTCTCGCCACACAAACCGACGAACCGGTAGTCGTGTCTGAGCCCGTGGCACCCGACAGTGATCACGAGCTGGCCAAAGCCAACCCGAACGACGGCTACGCGTTCGCGGCGATCATCTGCGCGATCGCCGGTTTCGTTATCCCGATCCTGCCCGCCGCCGCCGCGCTCATGCTCGTGCGGGCGACGGAAATCGCCGAGCAGCCGCTTTCCGAAGGAGCGGCGCGGCTGGCGTCGGCCGCGCGGACGCTTGCCTACGTAAGCCTTGCGTTGATCTCGATCGTGTGCGCCGCGCTGCTGCTGGGCATCCTCGGCCGCATGATCAGTTAGTCGACAAGGCGCAGCCCCGACGGCGCGATCGACGCGTCGTCGACTTCGACGTTCGGCAGTTCCACCACGAACTCGCTTCGATGGGCCGGGAACACGTGCTCGGACACGAGCACCGGTTCGCGGGCGGTGTCGAAGGTGACGCGCTCGCAGCGCAGCACCGGCGATCCGGCGGGGATAGCCAGCAGCGCCGCATCGTCGACGGTTGCCGCAGCGGCACCGATCGTTTGCGTGGCACCACCGAGGTCGACCGGAAGCAACTCGTAAAGCGGCTGCGCGCTGACCGCGTCGCGTGACAGCGCGCGACCGAAACGTTCCGGAACCCACACCGTCACACGCGCGAACGGCTCGCCGTCGGCGAGGTTCACGCGTCGCACCCGCAAGACTTGCCCGGCGCCGAGGTGGGCGCGCACGCGCCGGGGCGCGCTGACGAATCCGAAGTCGAGGATGCGGCGCACAGCAGTGGCGCCGGTCGCCTCGAGTTGCGCTTCGATCGTTCCGAGGCGGCCCAACGTTTGTCGCACCGGGTCAGCGGCCACGAACCAGCCAAACCCCTGCCGAGCGTCGACGAGACCGTCGTGGCGCAACTCTTCGAGTGCCTTGCGGATCGTGACCCGGCTCGCGTCATACGCTCCGGCCAGTTCGGCCTCGCTCGGCAACAGTCGTCCGGCAGCAAATTCGCCCGCTTCGACTCGACGGCGGACGTCGCCGGCGATGTTTTTATAACGAACCTGGCGTGGCGTGTCCGGCATCACTTGTATTATACTTGTATCAAAGCCAAAGCGAAGGAGCCCAACATGACGGTCGCAGCGAACACACCTATCGAGTTGGTCAACGAGGTGTACGGCCGTCTCGAGGAGCGCATCGCCATCGCCCGACGCCGGCTCAACCGCCCGCTCAGCCTGGCCGAGAAAATCCTGATCAATCACTTGGCTGATCCCGAGGGCCAAGAGCTGGCGAAGGGCGCCTCGTATGCGGAGTTGTATCCCGACCGCGTGGCCATGCAAGACGCCACCGCGCAGATGGCTCTGCTGCAGTTCATGACCGCCGGTCTTCCGCAGGTGGCGGTGCCGAGCACCGTGCACTGCGACCACCTGATTCAGGCCCACTTCGGTGCCGACCGCGACCTCGCTACCGCCGAAGACGTGAACTCCGAGGTCTACGCCTTCCTGCGCACGGTCTCCGAGCGGTACGGGATCGGGTTCTGGAAGCCGGGCTCGGGCATCATCCATCAGGTCGTGCTCGAGCAGTACGCGTTTCCGGGCGGGATGATGATCGGCACCGACAGCCACACGCCCAACGCCGGCGGTCTCGGCATGATCGCGATCGGCGTGGGCGGCGCCGACGCCGTCGACGTGATGGTCGGCTCCACCTTCGGCGTGCGCTGGCCCAAGGTGATCGGTGTGCATCTCACCGGCGAGCTCAGCGGCTGGGCGTCGCCCAAAGATGTCATCTTGAAAGTCGCCGAGATCCTCACCGTCAAGGGCGGCACGGGCGCGATCGTCGAATACTTCGGCCCCGGCGCCGACACGATCTCGGCCACGGGCCGGGCCACCATCTGCAACATGGGCGCCGAGGTCGGCGCCACCACGTCGATCTTCGGTTACGACGATCACGCCGGCGCGTACCTCAAGGCCACGGGCCGTGAGGCAATCGCCGACGCTGCGGCCAAAGTGATCGAACACCTGCGCACCGACGACGACGCGTACGAGCACGCCGATGTGGTGTTCGACCAAGTGGTCGAAATCAACCTGAGCGAACTGCTGCCCCAACTCAACGGCCCCCACTCCCCCG
>JBEEFT010000052.1:0-25550 GCA_041166225.1 Actinomycetota bacterium
GGTCGAGGCGCACGAGCGCAACGCCGTCGGCACCGCGCTCGACGGTCACAAACTCACCCATCTATGCCTCCAGTTCTCGCAGGATCGACTCGGCTGCTTCGTGCGGGTCGATCGATCCGTCGGTGACTTTCGCAGTAAGAGCCGTGCCGTCGTCGGACTTCAACACGGCTATTGCTTTCGCTTCGATCGTGCGCACGACGATCTCGCGCACTTCGGCCTCGGCCCTCTTGGCCTGACGGCGTTCGAGTTCGCCGGTCTCGAGCATGTGCGCGCGGTGGGCGTCGATGGCTTCCCACACGCCCGCCGCGCCCTCGTTTCGAGCCGCCACCGCCTCGACAATCGGCGGGCGCCACGGCCCCAGGGCGACGTGCATGTCGAGCATTGCTTCGAGGTCGCGACGCACCTCGGCCACGCCGGGCCGGTCGGCCTTGTTGATCACAAACACGTCGGCGACTTCGAGCAACCCCGCCTTGTTCGCTTGCACGGCATCACCCCACCCCGGGTTCACGACGACCACGGTCGTGTCGGCTGCGCCTGCGATTTCGACCTCGACCTGTCCGACGCCGACGGTCTCGATGAGCACCGTCGGGTACCCCGCGGCGCCAAGCACGCGCGCCGCTTCAGGGGTGGCGAGCGCGAGTCCACCGACCTGGCCGCGGGTAGCCATCGACCGGATGAACACGCCGTCGTCGGTGGCGTGGTCTTGCATACGCACGCGGTCGCCGAGGATCGCACCGTTCGTAAAGGGCGACGATGGGTCGATTGCAAGAACGGCCACGCGCTCGCCCCGCTCGCGCAGGTGGGCCACGAGCGTGTTGGTGAGGGTCGACTTTCCGGCGCCAGGCGAACCGGTGAGGCCGATGAGCGCGGCCTTACGCGCGGCTGGCCACGTGAGCCGACTTACCTCGCTCGCGGCGTGGCCACCGCGCTCGACGAGCGAGATGAGCCGCGCAATCGCGCTGCGGTCTCCGGCCTGCGCGGCCGCAAGCAACTCGGCGGGGTCGGTGACGCGCACCAGGGCAAGTTAGACGGCGGACGCCGTCGCGCTGGAGTTAGAAACCGGAAGGGTCGACGTCGAAGTCGATGCCCTTGGCCCGCACTTCGTTGAGCCCTTCGACCCGATCCTTGAGAATGCGCTCGACACCCTGCTTCAGCGTCATGGTCGACATCGGGCAGCTGCCGCACGCGCCCATGAGCTCGACGTCGAGGACGCCGTTGATCTCGTCGAGGCTGAGGATGCGCATGTCGCCGCCGTCGGCCTGCAAGGCCGGGCGAATGGCATCTAGCGCTTCTTGGACAGCTGCAAGCACGTGTCTGACTCCTGTAGCGGTGGGACCTTCATCGGGTTCAACCCCCGTCGCCCGCCGGTTCTTCCCAGGTTACGTCACCACCCAGCGACTTCAGCGAACCGACCAAGTCGGCGTAGCCACGCTCGACGTGTTGCGCGTCACCGACGATCGTGGTGCCGTCGGCCGCGAGACCGGCCAACACGAGCGCCGCACCGGCGCGAATGTCGTGCGCCTTGATTGGGGCCCCGCTCAGGCGAGGCACGCCGCGCACCACCGCGTGATGGCCCTGAGTGCGGATGTCGGCGCCCATCCGGCTCAACTCGGCGACGTACGCGTACCGGTTCGCGCCGTACACGTTCTCGGTGACGATCGCGACGCCGTCGCTGATTGTGAGGAGCGTGAGCAGGAACGGCTTGTAGTCGGTCGCGATGCCCGGATAGGGCAGGGTGCTCACGTCGGCGGCCTTCGGCCGGCCCTCGCTGGTTACCCACACACCACCGTCGACCGCAGACATATGCACGCCCATCTCGGCGAGCTTCTCGGCCAGCATGTCCATGTGCTCGAGGCGGGCGCCGCGAATCGTGACGCCGCCTTGCGCGAGACCGACGGCGATCGCGTAGGTGGCCGCCTCGATGCGGTCGGGGATCACCGCGTGCTCGGTGGGGCGCAACGCGTCGACGCCCTCGATCGTGAGAGTGGGCGAGTCTTTGCCGTCGATGCGCGCACCCATCGCGATGAGTAGGTCGACGAGGTCGCCGATCTCGGGCTCGCGGGCCACGTTGTCGATCACGGTTGTGCCCTTGGCCAGAACGGCAGCCATCAGCAGGTTTTCGGTGGCACCAACGCTCGGGTAGTCGAGGGCGATACGGCCGCCGCGTAGCCGGTCGGCGCGCGCTTCGAGGTCGCCGTGGCGCATGTTGATCGTGGCCCCGAGCGCCTCGAGACCCTTGATGTGCATGTCGATTGGACGGGAGCCGAAGTCGTCGCCGCCGGGCAGCGGCACCTTCGCGTAACCAAAGCGGGACAGCAGCGGGCCCAGCACCACGATCGACGCCCGGATCTTCTCGGCCAGTTCGTAGGGCGCCTCCGGAATGCACGTCTCGGGCACGTCGATCACGAGCGTCGACTCGGTGGCGAGGGCGCTGCGGTCGACAGTGACGCCCATAGCCGAGAGCACGTCACCCATCACGGTGACGTCGTCGATGGCGGCCACGTTGGTGATCACGTGTCGCCCGGGTGCGAGCAGCGTGGCCGCCATGCACTTGAGCACCGAGTTCTTCGCGCCGGACACCGCGACCTCGCCGCGCAGCGGGTCGCCGGCGCGTACGACGATTCGGCGCATGCGTTAAGTATGGTGCCGCCGGTGGGGGTGCGAGAACGGGTCGCGGTTCTCGACGCCGACGCAGTGGCGCGGACGTTGATGCCGCGCACGTCTGTGGTGCTCGAGGCCGAAGAGTCGCCCGGCGTGTTCACTGCGACCGATGGCCCGGTGCGCGCCTACCGGCGGGTCGTGACCGTCGGCGAACCCGGTCTCGACGGGCGGAGCGAGGTGACGCAACGCGTCGACATGCAGCCGGGCATTCCGTATTGGGGGTGGCTCTTCGGCCCGCTGTTGCGTACGTACCTTGCCCGCATCGGCGGCCCCGACGAGAAGCCTCCGTTCTGGTTCCCGCCCGATCGGATGGACGAGCGCGCGACGTCGACGCTCGCACGCCTCGGTGTGATGGCGTTCGTACTCGGTTACGGCGCGACGTTGCTGACGCAAACGATCACGTACGCGGCAGGCGAGTTCGGCGCGAACAAGAGCGCCCAAGGCGTCGCGCTGGCGTCGGTGCGCGTCGACATTCTCTTGTCGTTGCCGTTGACCCTTATGGCCGACCGGAGGGGGCGACGCCAGCTGCTCGTCGTCGGCACCGTGGCGTCGTGCGGCCTGTCGGCACTCGGTGCGCTCGCACCGAACCTCCTGGTGCTCACCGCCGCGCAAGTGCTGGCGCGCGCCGTGATCAACGCGGCCATCATCAGCATCGCGGTGATGGTTGCCGAAGAGATGCCCGCAGGCGCGCGCGCGTGGGCGACGAGCCTGATGAGCATGGCGGGGTTCCTCGGCGGCGGCGTGTGCGTAATGGCACTGCCGATCGCCGATCTCTCGCAACGGTCGTGGCGCGTGCTGTTCGTGGTGCCGCTGCTGTTCGTGCCGCTCGCCCTGCGCGCCGCGCGCGGCCTCACCGAGACGCAACGCTTCGTCGCCCACGCCGAGAGTCGCATACACGTAGCGCGGCCTCTCGACGTGTTGCGCACGCACCGCAAGCGGTTCCTGCTGCTGGCGTCGTCGGCCGCGCTGCTCTCGCTGTTTGCCACGCCGGCGTCGCAGTTCCTCAACGAATTCCTGCGCACCGAGCGCGGGTTCAGCGGCGCGCAGATCACGTTGTTCATCACCCTCACGTCAATACCGGGCGGGATCGGCATCGTTGTCGGAGGCTGGATGGCCGAGCGCGGCCGACGCGTCGTGGGCGCCGTCGCGACGTTCGCCGGGGTCGGCACAACGCTGTTCATGTTCTTTTCGTCTGGTGTGTGGCTGTACGCGTGGTCGACGGTCGGCTCAGTGGTCGGAGCCGCAGCAATCCCCGCGCTCGGCGTCTATGGCGCCGAGCTGTTTCCCACCGAGGCGCGCAGCGCCGCCAATGGCGGCATCAGCTTCGCGGCGCGTATCGGCGCCGTGATCGGTCTGCTCGTAGCGGGTTCGCTCGGCGACCGCATCGGCCTGCCTCGCGCGTTCGCGTACCTCGCCGTCGGCCCACTCGTGCTGACGGTCCTCATCCTCGTGGCCTATCCCGAAACCGCCCACCTCGAACTCGAAGACCTCAACCCCGAGGACACCGCCCTGTAGCGACGCCCGGACGCGGAACGAGGCGCCTTTCGGCGCCTCGTTCCGTTAGTTCAGTGTGCGCCCGAGGGCGCTCAAGCTAGGCCTGAGCGCGCCGGCGGGTGCGGCTGACGCGGCGGGTGATGACTGCCGCCATCGCGGTGCCGCCGACCATGAGTGCGAGGCCAGTGGTGGTGCCACCGGTACGAGCCAGGATCCCGGCGACGGTGACCAGCGTGAACGAACCCGAAAGGTTCACTGTGGCCTTACCGAGCGCCGAGCCTTCGGCACAGTTCAGCGTGCCCCTGGCCGTTGCGATGTCTTGGATCTCACCGGTGCCCGAACCGACGCTCAACACCACGTTGATCACCTTCGACGCTCCTGGTGCGAGCGTTCCGAGGTTGGCGTAGGAGGCGGTGGACGACGTAGGCGAGTTCTTGGTGAACGTGGCCCCGGCGCCCTTCTTCGGATCGTTGCGAGGGTCGTTCTCCTCGATGCCGAAGATGATGTTGCCGCTCTTGCGAGTGATCTCGTCGATGGCGCTGACATTGATCAGGTCGCAGTCGAAGCCGTTACGGATCGTGATCGCAACCTGGAACTTACCGTCGGGTGCGGTTTCGGTATTGACGGTGTTCGGCGTGGCCTTCTTGGTTACGGGAATCGGGCAGGCGATACCGCCGGCGGGAGCCGTGGCCTTCACCGCGGCGTGGCCGACGCGAATGTTCCCGATCGAATTGTCGGCGAGAACCACGCGAACCACGTCGGCTGAGGCCGACACCGTGGTGCCGTCGGCCGAGATGCTCTGGGTTGCCGGTTCGGCGATCGAGATATCGGCGACGCCCGGGATATTGATCGGAAGGCCAGCACCGCCAAGGAGGGATTCGAAGGTCAGAATGCGGTTCGGCATGCCGGCTTGGATGACCGTGATCACGGGCAGCGTCTTGTCGGCAGGGATGTCGGCGGGGCGATAGGCGACGGTCGACTTGCCCGGGATGCCGCTCGCGACAGCGGTGAGAATCCAGTCGCCGGCGACCTCGATGGTGAGCTCGGTCGGCGTGCCCTTGAAGAGGGTGATGGGCACGAGCGTGGTGGCAACCTGCGACTGCAGGCCGAACGCGCCCTCGACGCCGGGGACCGGCACGATCGTTTGACGGGCAACGCTTTGTACGACGTCACGCGTGTTGGGACCGGTGTCGGCGGCTACCAGTGGCTTCTGGAACGGGCTGTTCGGGTCGGACGTGCCCGTCTCGAGGACGTTGGCGTCGGCGACGTAGCCGTAACCGTTGGCCAGGTCCGAACCAAGCACGCAGGTGTCGGTGTTGTACTTCGTGGCGGCGTGGCCACGAGACAGCGACGCGTACACGAGCGGGTTGACCGGCACCGCAACTTCGTTCTGCACCGCGGGCTTGTTCGGCGGTGCGTCGGACTCGGCCTGGTCGGCGATCGCGACGCCAGGCCCGACGTCGAGACCCTTGCCGAACGCATAGGCGTTCTTGCTGGGCAACGCCGGGTTGATCGGCTGATTGATCGGCTGATCGACAGCGGTGGCGGTGATGCCCTTGGAGTTCACCGCGGAACTGCCGTGCGCGACCTCGGCGGAGATCGAGTTCATCAGCGCGTCGACGTGGATCGCCTCACCGCTGGCAGAACCGGAGAACGCCGCGCTCGAAAACGGCACGGGCGCTGCGGCGTGCGCGGGTAGCACACCAACCGCGGCAGCGAGAATGCCACCAGCACCGAGCAGCATTGCGCCGCGGCTACGGGTAACACGAATATTTGCCAGCTTCATGAGACTCCCTCGAGGTCTATAGCTGCGTGGAGAATACCCTCAGTCGACCCCAATAAGCCAAGACCAAACCGCTTCGGCCACTTCGCCATCCTTGCGACGCAGCCCGTGATCGCCCCCTTCGACCCAAACATGGGTCACTTCGCCCGGAATCGCCGCAGTTGCGCGGGTCAGTTCGTCCGGAGTGCCGAAAGCGTCCCTTGTGCCCGAAACGAAAAGACACGGCACTTCTAGCCGCGGAAAATGTTCGGTTCGGAGCTGTTCGGGCTTACCGGGCGGGTGCAGCGGATAGCTCACGAGGACGAGCGCAGCGGCCGCCAGGCCGTCAGCGACGGCCATCGAACAGATGCGTCCGCCCATCGAACGTCCGCCCAAGGCGATTGCCGCAGGCTTCACCTTGGCCGACGTCGCGAGCGCAGCGGCGCCATCGCGCACGGCCTGTAGCAGTACCGGAGGACGATCGGGCGCGCGCCGACCCGCGACGCGATACGGAAAGTCCATCCGCTCCACGATCAATTTCTTCGCGGTAACGGCGTCGTCGATCGCGACAAGCGCGGCCTGATTGCGATCAGCCCCCGCACCCGGGGTGAGCAGCAGCGCCTTGGGTTTCGTCACGCGCTGAGCGACAACAGGATGCGGCGCGCGTCGGTGAGTTCGGTGATGCGCGTGCTTGCATCCGCGTTCTCGGCGCCGTGATCCGGGTGAGCGCCCCGCACCGCGTCGCGAAAACGGCGAACGACGTCGCTACGTTCAGGCGCCTCCCCCGGTTCGAACCCAAGCGCCGCCAGCGCCCACGCCGCGTCGGTGCCACGCCGCCGGTAGATCGCGCCGACCGACTGCGGACCCTGCAGATGCGCGAGCAACTCCGCGTCGGACCCGCCGTCCCACCGCGCCGCGCGCCACAAAAGTTCGAACGCGTGCGGACGGGCCGAGGTCACCAACATCGCTGCGGCGTACACCGCAGCGAGGATCTGGGGCAGCGGGTGGCCGGCGTCGTCGAACGACAACGACAGTTCGCCAGTGTCGTCGTTGCGATAGAGGCGGTGACGGCTGCGTCCGAGGCCCACTGTGTCGGTTTGAAATCGGTGGCGCAGGCGCGGCTGCGCGACGCGCCGGCGGCGTTCGAGATCGTCGATCAGCAGGTCGAGGTCGTCACGCAGTTCGGGGTCGAGCCGCGGCACGAACGTGCCCACGATCGCGGCGAGGAGCAATGCACCGTCGGCGGTATCGGTGGGGAGAAAGAGGTCACCGAGCGCGACGCGACGCGTAGGGGCCACAACTCTTGAGTGCCGAACCTCGAGTTCCGCCGCGAGCACGGACCGAAATTACCGGGGATTTCGTCTAGACGTAATTCACCAGGAGTTGGCGCAGCGTGCGAGCGTCGGCCGCGATCGCGTCTTCGTTTACCTCGGCGTCCATGCCGCCTGCGATCGACGCCGCCAGCCCGAGCACCTGAGCCCAGACCCGTGGGTCGAAGCCGAAAGGCGCGGGCAACCCCTCGACGTCGTCGGACGCGTCGTAGAACGCCGTGCGCGCCGACGCATCATTGGCGCGCTGCATCAGGCGGTCGGCTGCGACGTACAAGTTGCTCATCGCCGCGTAGACGGCTTCGTCGTCGACGTCTTCGTCGAACGACTCGAGCTCGTCGTCGGCAAATCCGTCGGGGTTCTGCACTTCTTGCACATAGGAATCGATGCGGTCCGCATCGGCGGTCGAAACGATGAGGTCGGTGCCGACCTGCCAACGATGCGCAATGCCTGCACCGGTCAACCGCATCGAGAGGTGGCGGCGTTCTTCAGACGACAGATTGAGCAGGTCGAAAACCGTCTCGTCGCCGAGGGCAACCGGCGCGGCGGGCACTTCCTCGTCGTCGCTGGGTTCGGCGCCGACCAACGGCTCGGCCGACGCAGCCGCAAACGCGGGATCGGACGCCGCGCCTTGCAGGTCGGCAATCGCGTCGTTGATTGTGGCGGCATCTGATGTCGGCGCGACGAGGCTCGCTCCTTCCCACCGAAACGGCACGCCACGCGCGGTGAGCCGCATCGACATCACCTGACGTTGCGACGGCGCGAGGTTGGTGAGATCGAACACGACCTCTTCCAAGGTGTTCGCCTCGGCCACGCCGCGCACCGCAGCATCAGCGAACGACGTGCCCGCGAGGTACACCGCGTCGCGGGCGGCTTCGATCGAAGACGGCCCAGACCCGGGCTCGTCGACAGTAGGTAGCGGCGTCGTATGCACTTCGTTGAAGGTCGCGGTGTCCGGCGCCGGCTCCACATAACGAATGGCTGGGTCGGGTCGGGGCTCGGGTGACGGATCGTGAAAGCGGGTGGGGATCGACGACTCGGTTTGCTGGAACCGAGCTTCAGGCACGACCGACTCGCGGGGGGCGTCCATCCAGCTTGGCGAGGGCGCGAGCGGTTCGGGGACGGGCGGTTGGGTGGGCGGCTCGGTCCAAGGGCGCGGCGCAGGATCGAAGGGCGCTGGCGGAACCGGCTCGGGGCGCGGCGGTGAAGGCACCGGCGGCGCCGGCGGCGGGGGCATTGGGCCCGGACCAGGAGGGGTTGGCGGTAGCGGCGGCGGGGTCGGCCCCGGCGTGGGCGGTGCGGGGGTCGGTGAGGGCGGTGCGGGGGTCGGTGAGGGCGGTGCGGGCATCGGCGCCGGAGGCACCGGCGGGACCGGTGGCGTCACCGGCTGCTCGGCCGTGACTGTTTCGACCGGCTCGATGGCGACGGTCTCGTCGGGTCCCGGCTCGTCGGGTCGAGCCTCGCTGCGTTCAGGTTCGCCGCGTTCAGGCTCGGCGGGCGGAGGAGTCAACCAATCTGTCAAAGGACGGCCGTTTCTGCGTAGCGGCCGAAAACCTCGGCCATCGTGTTGATGATTTCGCCTTCGGTCGCGTGTACGCGTACGGCGTCGAGGATCGAAGGCATGGTGTTCGCACTGGCGTCCATGGCCGCAGCGCGTACCGCATCGAGCGCAGTTGCAACTGCGGCGTCGTCACGCGCCTGTTTGACCTCGGCGAGACGCTTGCGCTGCAACTCCTCGGCAGTGGCCGGGATCGAAAGCAGCGGGGGGCGACCTTCGTCGCCGTCGGTGAAGGCGTTGGCCCCCACGATGATCCTGCGACCGTCGTTGACCTTTCGTTCCAAACGCCACGACGCGTCGGCGATCTCGCCCATGAACCAACCGTTGTCGATGCACACAAAACAACCTTCGAGGATCGAACCGCCGCCCACGTCGTCGAGGTGGGCGAACACCTCCTCGGCCTGTCGTTCCATCTCGTCGGTCATCCACTCGACGTAGTGCGATCCGCCGAGCGGGTCGGCTACCAACGCCGCGCCGGTCTCGTGCGCGATCACCTGCTGCGTGCGCAACGCGATGCGGGCCGCCTTTTCCGTCGGCAGCGCCAAGGCTTCGTCGAAGGAGTCGGTGTGCAAACTCTGCGTGCCGCCCATCACGCCGGCCAGCGCCTGGATGGCGACGCGCGCGATGTTCAACTCCGCCTGTTGCGCCGTGAGCGAGACACCCGCCGTTTGGGTGTGGAACCGCAGCTGCATCGAGCGTTCGTTTTTCGCGCCGTAACGCTCCTTCAACCACCGCGCCCAGATACGGCGCGCGGCGCGGTACTTGCCGATCTCTTCGAAGAAGTCGTTGTGCGCGTTGAAGAAGAACGACAAACGCGGTGCGAAGTCGTCGACATTCAACCCCGCCGCCACCGCCGACTCGACGTACGCGAAGCCGTTCGCCAGCGTGAAGGCCAGCTCTTGCGCCGCCGTCGATCCCGCTTCGCGGATGTGGTAGCCCGACACCGACACCGGGCTCCACAGCGGCATCTCGGCCGCCGTAAAACGGATGACGTCGGTCACGAGGCGCACGCTCGGACGGGGCGGGAAGATGTACTCCTTCTGCGCTTGATACTCCTTGAGCATGTCGTTCTGCAGCGTGCCCCGGAGGTCTTTGCGATCGGTGCCGTGTTGTTCTGCGACGGCGACGTACATCGCCAGCAGGATCGGCGCCGGTGAGTTGATCGTCATCGACGTGGAGATCTTCGCGAGGTCGATATCGGCGAACAGGTCGGCCACGTCAGCGACGGTGTCGACCGAGACGCCGCCCTTGCCGACTTCGCCCTCGCTGCGCGGATCGTCGCTGTCGCGACCCATCAAGGTGGGCATGTCGAACGCGGTGGAAAGGCCGTCGCCGCCGCTGCGCAGAATTTCCTTGAAGCGCGCGTTCGTGTCTTCGGGCGTGCCGAAGCCGGCGAACATTCGCATCGTCCAAAGCTTCGAGCGGTACATCGACGCGTAGGGCCCGCGCGTGTACGGGTACTGCCCGGGGAACTCGCCGTCGTCGGGGCCGTACACGGCCTCGATAGGCACACCGCTCATCGTCTCGGCGTCGACGTCGCGCCGCGTCGACGCGTCAAATGCCTTCTCCCAGTCATCCCGAGCGGTCATATCTCTCCAGTATGGTCGGCGGCCATGTCTTCTCAGCAGGCGCCAGACCGCAACCTCGCCATGGAACTCGTTCGCGTCACCGAAGCGGCCGCTCTCGCCGCATCGCGGTGGATGGGACGGGGCGACAAGAACGGCGCCGACGGCGCCGCCGTCGACGCGATGCGTGTCGTGCTCGACACCGTTTCGATGGACGGCATCGTCGTGATCGGCGAGGGAGAAAAAGACGAAGCGCCGATGCTTTACAACGGTGAGCGAATCGGCGACGGCACTCCACCCGAGACCGACATCGCCGTCGATCCGATCGACGGCACCACCCTCACGTCGCTCGGTCGGGGCAATGCGTTGGCGGTAATCGCGGTGAGCGAGCGGGGCACGATGTTCAACCCGGGCCCGTGCGTCTACATGGAAAAGATCGCAGTTGGTCCCGAGGCCAAGGGCGTGATCGACCTTGAGGCGCCCGTCGCTCACAACCTCGCCGCCGTCGCAAAGGCCAAGGGCGAAAGCGTGCGCGACGTCACGGCCGTGATCCTCGACCGTGAGCGCCACACCGACCTGATCGCCGAAGTCCGGGCCGCCGGCGCACGTATCCGGTTGATCCAAGACGGCGACGTCGCCGGCGCGATCTCCACGGCCTGGGCCGAGTCGGGCGCCGACATCCTGTTCGGAATCGGCGGCACGCCCGAGGGCGTGATCGCAGCCGCTGCGCTCAAGTGCATGGGCGGCGAGCAGCTCGGCCGCTTGTGGCCCCGCAACGACGACGAGCGCCAGGCCGCGGTCGACATGGGCTACGACCTGTCGGCCGTACTCACCACCGACGACCTCGTGCGCGGCAACAACTGCTTCTTCGCGGCGACGGGCATCACCGACGGCGAGCTACTCCGCGGCGTGCACTATGGCGCGAGTGGGGCGTCGACCCAGAGCCTGGTGATGCGCTCCAAGTCGGGCACCGTGCGTCTCGTCACCGCGCAGCACCGGTTGGAAAAACTGAGCGAGTACTCCTCAGTCCAGTTCAACTGATCCGCTGACGCGACAGAGCCGCCGGATTACTCCGGCGGCTCTGCGAAAAACCTGGCTACCGCGGCGTTAGCCGACCGTATTTGGCTGCACCCTGATGGGTCGCGGGATTGGCGTGGGTGGCGGCGTGCTGGTCGAGGTGGTGCTGCGCAGCGTGGTGGTGGTCCTACCGGGGTCGGCCGACGTGGTGGTAGTGGGGCGGAGCGTCGTGGTGGTGGCACCGGGCAGCGTGGTGGTCGTGGTGGCCCCGGGCAACGTGGTGGTCGTGGTCGCGCCGGGCAACGTGGTCGACGTAGTGCTGCTAGTCGGCGCGGTGGTCGTGGTTGTCGTCACGGCCTGCGAGCACGTGAAACCGCCACTGGGCACAGTGAGCGCGCTCTCGAAGTGGCCGATACGCAAGCCGGCGAGGCTGAAGCCGGGCTGGATGCCACTCAGCGCGCTCAGGCGCACGACGTCGGCGGCGCCCGACACGCCAGTGCCGTTGGCATTGATCGTGGGCGACGAGTTCGGGTCAGGGTCGACGCCGGGCGCAGCGAGCGCACGGGGGTCTTCGCCCACGGCGAGGCTGAGCAGCGGCGCGGCGGGAATTACCAGCCCGCCGTTCATGAATACGTCTTGGAACCGCAGGCTCGTGTACGTGAGGCCGCCGTCGGCCGAGATGCGGATGACGTCGGTTGTCGGTGTGACGGGCTGCTTCGAAACGTCGTCGACGACGTAGTACTGGACCGAGCCGGCTTCGTTGACGCCAACGGTGGCGGGGTTGTCGGGAATGCCGGTGGCTGTGGTTTTGAAGATCCACTCACCGAGCACCTCGATGATCAGCGCCGGCGCCGGGGCCATCCGCAGCACCGTGACGGGCGCGAATGTCTCGTGAGTTTCCGTGACCAAGCCGTAGTGCTGGCCGCCGGTGGTGTTCGAGTTCGGCACCGAATAGAGGTAGGTGACCGTCTGCGACACGTTGCGGTTGGGGCGCGGGTCGTCGGTGGCCAGAACCGGGTTTACGAGCGGACCGCTGGTGGTGCTGCCCGACGTGTCGAGCAACTGCGCGTCGGCGGCATAACCGCGGCCGTAGGCGATCGGCGAACTCGCGATCGACAGGCACGGGGTTTCCGTGTAGTTCGCCAGCGCTTCGGTATGGAGCAACGAGGCGTACGCAACGGGGTTGATCGGCAGCGGACCGGCGTCTTTCACCACGAGGGGCGAATTGGGCGGCGCGACCGCCTCAGATTCGGTTTCGGCCAGGGTGTCGCCCGCGGGCGTGGGCACGGAACTGCCGAGGCCCAACTCGAGTGCTCCACCACGCGCCGAAGCCTGCTTGCCGGCGAAGGGAAGGGTGTTGGGCTGAAGGTTGACCTGCATCTCGTTCTGCGTGCTGGTGCCGCCGAAGCCGTCGGAGTTGGCATTCACCGCGGAAAACGCGATTTCACCGTCGACGACGCGGGGACCCGTTGCGCCCGCCTGAATGACGTCGGCGTGAACTGCGACGCCCGTCGCACGAGCGGTAAAGCCCGGAGTTTCGTTGACCTTCGTGCGGCCGGGAATAGCTGCACCCAACATGTAGGCGAGCATTCCGATGGCCAGCGCCCACGCCAGCCAGGCGTTATTCCGTTTCAACGACTTGTAACCCTCCACTTTTTGGCCCCGAGCAGTAACCCGAAGGATGGTAGTGCGCACGCCCTCGAAAGTCGCCAATGGTGCGGCTGACGTACACGGACCCTACGGGTCTATCTCGACCGGTACCCCCAACGGCAGGCGCGTAGCCAGCATGTCGATCGCGTCGTTCGAGATTCGTAGGCAGCCGTGGCTCACGTCTTTACCGATCGTCGTCGGATCGTTCGTGCCGTGAATCCCGATCACCCCGTCGCCGCCCTGGAATGAGGTGATCACATTCGAGAAGCCCGACAACCCGTACGTGAAGTGCCCGTACGCGCCGTTGGGATCGGGCGGCTGCAACAGTTCCTTCGTGTAGTACAAACCACCCGGCGTCGGCGTGTCTGTGGTGCCGACGCCCACGGGCGTGTCGAGGATCGTGTCAGCGCCGTTCAAAACGCGCAGCCGATGGGCCGCCAGCTGCACGACGATTTTGAAGTGGTGGCTCGTAAGGCGGACCTGATCCGCCTTGATCCATCCGGTAGCGCCGTTGGGCCGCAGCGGCAGCAGCACGCGTAGCCATGGGCCCTCGTGCTCGCGCACCAGAAAGGTCAGGGGCGCACCGGACTGAATGGGGTTCGGCAGCGGCGATGGTACCGCCGCGTCGATCCGCGGGTAAACGGCGACCGACGGACCGATGGCCGTCGCTACAACCGACAGCGTCGGATCGCTGGCCGACGGGGCCTCAGGCGCGTTAGCAACGGTGCTGGCCGGCTTGGCGTCGTCGCTCCAGGGCGAGCCGAGCAACGCGCCGGCGACGCCCGCGACGATCGCGACGAGACCGAGACAGATCGCGGCGAACCGAGTCATTACGGCAAATCTAGGGCCGATGACGCGCCGCTAAAGGGTCAGCACGAAGTCTTTGCTGTCGACCACGGCAAAGCCGAGCCGAACGAGAAAGCCCGCGATCGTGGCGCCGCGCGCGGCGCGAACCTCGGCCGCGTCGCGGTCGCGCGCGGCTTCGACGAAGGCGCGCGCAAGCGCTCCACCGACACCGCTCCCGCGCTGCTCACCGACCACCACCAACTCGTCGAGCCACGCGACGTCGCCGCGGGCGACCCGGCCTCGAGCCACGCCAACCGTGCGGTTGTCGACGAACGCCTCGACCACTAACGGCCGGTAGCGCCCGACGTGCGTGGCGGCCTGCGACTGGTGCGAGTGCACGGTGATCGTCACCACGTCTGCACCCAGCGTGCGCTTCGTTGGTTGGTCGCCGAACGGCGCGTCGGCGATCGTTCGCCACACCTTGTCGTCGCCCTGCTCCAGCACGGTCAGGCCGCTGAGCGGGACAGGTTCGACGTAGGAGTTCAGCGCCGCGAGCGCGCCCGTGATCTGCTCGGGGCTCGCGAGGTCGTTCAGCGTTACGTGGGGCACGAACTCATGCGCCAGCGTCTGCGCGAGAGGCTCGTGGTCGAGCGAGTCACGCAACCGGCGAATGTCGTCGGCGCCGGGACCGTTGACGCTGAGGTACACGACGGGCGTGATCGGGTGGAACGTAGCCACAGGCCCGACCACCACGTGCAGATTCGACGCAACCTGCGACGCGACGCCCTGCACAAGTGCGACTGCAGCGTCGACGTCGGTGTCGGCCACGTTGATCGGCGGGACCAGCGTGATGTGAGGCGGCACCCGTTCGATTGGGGCGACACCGAGCGCGCGCCGCAGTCCGTCGATTTCCGCGGAGACGTGCGCGGGCAACAACAAGACGACGCCCAGGCGCCGTCGCGGCATTTACCTGCCCAGGCTCGCGAGTTCGATGCGAACTTCGGCGCGCCGCAGCGCCGCTTCGGCTTCGCCGTCGTTGCCGGCGCGCACCGCGGCTTCGGCGGCCTCCTTAGCCCGCCGCGCCCGTTCGACGTCGACGTGATCGACCAGCTCGGCGACGTCGGACAGGATGATCACGTGGTTGTCGCGCACTTCCACGAACCCGCCGTGCACCGCGATGTGCTCGACGCCGCCCGCCGTGAGATTCACCTTGACGATGCCGATGCCCAGCGTGCCGAGGAACGGCGCGTGACCGGTAAGGAACGCGATGTCGCCGCCTTCGGCGCGCGCGACGACCATGTCGGCTTCGCCTGAGAACAGGATCCGCTCAGGCGAGACGACCTCGACCTGCATGGCCATCGCGGCTAGCCCTGCGCCTTGAGCTGTTCGGATTTCTTCATGAGGTCGTCGATGCCGCCCACGTTGAAGAACGCCTGCTCGGGCAGTTCGTCGAACTCGCCGTCGAGCAGCTTGCCGAATGCTTCGACGGTTTCGAGCACGGGCACGTTGGTACCGGGGATCTGCGTGAACGGCTCACCGGCGTACATGGGCTGGCCGAGGAACTTCTCGATCTTGCGCGCCCGGCCGACGAGCACCTTGTCTTCTTCGGTTAGTTCGTCGAGGCCGAGGATGGCGATGATGTCCTGCAGTTCCTTGTAGCGCTGCAGCACCTGAATGGTGCGGCGGGCAACGCTGTAGTGCTCTTCGCCGACGATGCCGGGCTGCAGGATGTTCGAGGTGGACGCGAGGGGGTCAACGGCGGGGAAGATGCCCTTGGCGAACACGCCGCGGTCGAGGTTGGTGGTGGCGTCGAAGTGGGTGAACGCGGTGAACGGCGCCGGGTCGGTGTAGTCGTCGGCGGGCACGTACACGGCCTGCAGCGACGTAATCGACTTGCCCTTCACCGACGTGATGCGCTCTTGCAGTTCGCCCATCTCGTCGGCGAGCGTCGGCGAGTAACCCACCGAGCTCGGCATGCGGCCGAGCAGGGTGGAGACTTCGGTGCCGGCCTGCGTGAAACGGAAGATGTTGTCGACGAACAGCAGCACGTCTTGGCCCTGCACGTCACGGAAGTACTCGGCCATCGTGAGCGCCGAGAGCGCAACGCGGAAGCGCACACCCGGCGGCTCGTCCATTTGGCCGTAGACGAGCGCCGTGTTCTTGAGAACGCCGGACTCTTCCATTTCCAACCAGAGGTCGTTGCCCTCACGGGTGCGCTCACCCACGCCGGCGAACACCGACACACCACCGTGCTGGCGAGCCACGCGGATGATCATTTCCTGGATCATCACGGTCTTACCGACGCCGGCGCCGCCGAACAGTCCGATCTTGCCGCCCTGGCGATAGGGCTCGAGGAGGTCGACGACCTTCAAGCCGGTTTCGAACATCTTCGTGGCGGGGTCGAGGTCGGCGAAGTCTGGCGCGGGACGGTGGATCTCCCAGCGCTCGTCGAGGTTCGGCAACGCTTCGCCGCGGGCGTCGAGGGCCTCGCCGATCACGTTGAACACGTGGCCGAGCGTGCCGCTGCCGACGGGCACCGTGATGCCGCGGCCGAGGTTGCGCACCGGGGCGCCGCGCACCAGACCGTCGGTCGGTCGCATGCAGATGGCGCGCACGCGGCTGTCGCCGATGTGCTGGGCGACCTCGGCGACGATCGTGGACTTGTCGCCTTCGACGACCACGTCGAACTCGAGCGCGCCATGAAGCTCGGGCAGCGCGTCGGGCGGAAACTCGACGTCGACAACGGGGCCGACGATGGCCACGATGCGGCCTTCTTTCAGCGCGTGGAGTGGGGTGTCAGCGGTAACGGTCATAGCTATTGCTCCTAGTGGTGCTGAACAAAGGGATCGGTGGCGAACATGTGGTCGGCGAGATAATCGGTCTCTTCGTCGGCGCCCTGCGCGAGCGCTTCGGCGCCACCGACGATTTCGAGAATTTCGGTGGTGATCGATTCCTGACGGGCGCGGTTCATCTCGCGTGACAGCACCTTGATGAGTTCCTCGGCGTTGTCGGTCGCCGACTTCATGGCCCGCTGGCGCGCCGCGTGCTCGGAGGCTGCGGCGTCGAGCAGCGCGGCAAACAACCGCGCCTCGGCGTAGCGCGGCAACAAGCTGTCGAGGATCGCATCGGGCTCGGGTTCGTACTCGTAATCGGCCTGGGGGCCGCTGGGTGCCTCGGTGACCGATTCGGCTTCAATCGGCATGAACGGGCGGGTCAACACGCGCTGAGTACCAACGGAAAGGAACTGCGTGTAGATGAGTTCGACGCGGTCGAGCTCACCGGACTCGAAGCGGTTGCGGACTTCTTCGCCCACGGCACGAGCGTCTTCGTACGACGGGTTGTCGCTCATGCCGGTGAAGCTGGCGGTGATCGTGTAGCCGCGGAACCGGAAGTAGTCGCGCGCCTTTTTACCGACGAGGATCAATACGTAGTTGTGACCGGCCGCCTGCTCGTCTTTGATCGCGCGCTCCGCTTGGCGCAGCACACCCGAGTTGTACCCACCGGCCAGGCCGCGGTCGGCGGTGATCACGACGAAGCCGACGGTGTTCACCGTGTCACGCGGCGTGAGCAGCGGATGGCCCCCTCCGGCGCCCGCACCAGCGAGGTTGCGGATCACTGCGGTGATCTGCTCGCTGTAGGGACGGGCGGCCGCGACGCGCTGTTGGGCCTTGTGGATACGGCTGGCCGCGATGAGCTCCATGGCGCGCGTGATCTTCTTCGAGGACTCCACGCTCTTGATACGCCTACGAAGGACCCGCTCCTTACCGCCAGCCATCTACAACCCTCCTACGCGTCGACGGTTGCGGCCGTCGGGGAGAAGCGGCCGGCGAAGTCGGTGACCGCGGCCTTCAACTCGTCTTCGGGCAGGCTCTCGCCGTTACGGATCGCGTCGAGGATCTGCGGGTGCCGGGCGCGGACGTCGGCGAGCAACTCCGTCTCAAAGCGGCGCACGTCGGCGACGTCGAGTTCGTCGAGGAACCCCTCCGTGCCGGCGTAGATCGATACCACCTGGTCTTGCACCGGCAGCGGCTGACCGTTGGTCTGCTTGAGGAGCTCGACCAGGCGTCGACCGCGGTCGATCAGGTTCTGGCTGGCCTTGTCCAACTCGGCGCCGAAGCCGGCGAAGGCTTCGAGTTCGCGGAAGTTGGCGAGGTCGAGCTTGAGACCACCGGCGACGCCCTTCATCGCCTTGATCTGAGCCGAGCCGCCGACTCGGGACACCGACGTACCCACGTTCATCGCCGGGCGCACGCCCGAGTTGAACAGGTCGAGGTCGAGGAAGATCTGGCCGTCGGTAATCGAAATCACGTTGGTCGGGATGTAGGCCGAAATGTCGCCGGCCTTCGTCTCGATGATCGGCAGCGCAGTGAGCGAACCCGAGCCCAGTTCCTTCGAGACGCGCGCGGCGCGTTCGAGCAGACGGCTGTGCAGGTAGAAGACGTCACCGGGGTACGCCTCGCGGCCCGGCGGACGACGCAGCAGCAGCGACATGGCGCGGTAGGCCTCGGCCTGCTTCGAGAGGTCGTCGTACACAATGAGCGCGGCTTCGCCGTTCTCCATCCAGTGCTGACCCATGGCGCAACCCGAGTACGGAGCGAGGTACTTGAACGGGGGCGGGTCGGACGCGGCCGCGTTGACCACCACCGTGTACTCCATGGCACCAGCTGCTTCGAGCGTGGCGACGAGCTCGGCGACGGTGGAGGCCTTCTGGCCGATACCGACGTAGATGCACTTCACGCCGAGGCCCTTTTGGTTGATGATCGTGTCGATCGCAACGGCGGTCTTGCCCGTCTTGCGGTCGCCGATGATCAGCTCACGCTGCCCGCGGCCGATCGGCGTCATCGCGTCGATCACCTTGATGCCGGTTTGCAGCGGCTCCTTCACCGGTTGACGGTCGACGACGCCCGGGGCCTGGATCTCGACGCGGCGGATGATGTCTTGCGGGATCGGTCCCTTGCCGTCGAGCGGGTGACCGAGCGGGTCGACGACGCGGCCGAGGAGGCCGTCGCCGACCGCAATTTCGAGGATGCGGCCGGTGGCCTTGACGGTCTGACCCTCTTCGATGTGCTGCGGGTCGCCGAGGAGCACGGCACCGATCGATTCTTCGTCGAGGTTCAGCGCAATGCCCTGCACCCCGCCTTCGAACTCGAGCAGTTCGTTGACCGCAGCGCTGGGCAGGCCGCCGACGCGCGCGATGCCGTCGCCGACCTCGACCACGCGGCCGACCTGCGCCGATGCGGTTGTGGGCGTGAAGCCTTCGAGGCGCTTACGAACGGCCGAGGCGATGTCGGCGGAATCGATATTGAACGACATAGACACGTGAGTTACACGCTTTCCTTGAGTTGATCGAGACGACCGCGCACGCTGCCGTCGATGACCGTGTCGCCGATTTGGGCGACGATGCCACCAATCAGGCTCGGGTCGACCGTGACCTTCACACTGATTTTCTTGCCCGTTTCTTTGCCCAGCGCTTCGGCGAGCCGAGCCTTCTGATCGTCGTCGAGCGCAACGGCCGAGCGCACCTCGGCCACGGCCTCGGCGCGGGACTCAGCTGCTTTCGCGACGAACGCGTCGACGATGGCCGGAAGCTCGCGGGCGCGGCCAGCTCCCACCACAAAGCTGACCAGGGACGTGGTGACCGGATTCGCGCGCGACCCGAGGAGATCCTCGACGATCCCCTGACGGAGTTCGGCGGGTACGGCCTGATCGGTGAGCGTGGTGCGCAACTCGTCGTTGGACTCAAGCGCGCGCGCGACCGCGTGCAGTTCGTCTTCGACGGCCGCGACAGCGTCTTCCGCGTCGGCCACGGCGTAGAACGCCGCTGCGTATCCCTCGGCTCGTGCAGACATCTACTTGGTCCCGAGGTTGGTGATGTAGTTGTCGATGAACGCGCGGTTCGCCTCGGTGTCGAGACTGCGCTCGACGACCTTCTCGGCCAGAGCGATCGTGAGGTCACCAACCTGCGACTGGAGCTCGCCGATGGCGCGGGCCTTGCCGGCTTCGACGTCTTCGCGGGCCTTGGTCTTGATCTCATTGGCTTCAGCCTCGGCCCGGCTGATGATGTCGGCGCGCACCGCTTCGGCGGCCTGGCGGGCCTCGTCGACGATGCGGTTGGCTTCGGCTTTCGAATCGGCGACGGACGCCTGATGCTGTGCGAGCGCGGTCGCCGCTTCGGCCTTCAACCGGTCGGCTTCGTCGATCGACTCACGGATCTTGTTGGTGCGATCCTCCATGCCCTTCTTGATCGCGGGGTACGCGAACTTGCTCAGTGCGCCGAAGACGATGAGGAAGGCGATGCCGCCCCACACGATCTCGTTCTTGGCCGGCATGATCAGACTCGGCGCCTTCTGGCAGTCCTCGACGTCCTTGCCGTCTTCGAGCAGTTTGATGCAGTGCTCGGACGCTTCGTTGGCGGGCGCGGCGAACGCCGCGTGTGCTGGTACGACCAGCGCGCCAACTGCGACTGCTGCGCCTGCGATGAGGTAACGGAAACGACGCATGTGCGCTCCTACTTAACCCGAGACGATGAAGGCGAGAACGAAGCCGAACAGCGCGAGCGCTTCGGTGAAGGCGATGCCGAGGAACATCGTGGTCTGGACTTGACCAGCCGACTCCGGCTGACGCGACATGGCCGTGATGGCGTTGCCGACGACGATGCCGATGCCGATGCCGGGGCCAATGGCCGCGCCACCGTAGGCAATGCCTCGGCCGATGGCCGTGAGGCCCTTGACGAGTTCGCCGGCGTCTTGCGTACCGATGAAGTGCGTCAGATGCAGCAGGGTGAGGTGCAGTAGCACTGGGGCTCCTTGTTTCTCTATTAGTTAGTGGTGGTCGGGTGTTGCGATGGCGAGGCCGATGAACACACCGGCGAGGATCGTGAAGATGTAGGCCTGGAGTAGCGCCACGAGGATCTCGAAGCCGGTGAGGGCGATGAGTAGGGCGAACGGAGCGATCGCGCCGATTTTCGTGGCGTTGAACAGCGCCGTGGACAGCACCACGAAGCTCACCAGGATCAAGTGGCCGGCCAGCATGTTGGCGAACAGTCGGACGGCGAGAGCGAAGGGCCGCACGAAGAGGTCGGAAACGAAGTTGATCGGCGTGACCAGGATGTACAGCGCCTTGGGCACGCCCGGCGGGAACAGGATGTGCTTGAAGTAGCCGATCGGGCCCTGCTTGGCGATGCCCATGATGTTGTAGACGAGCCACACGACGATGGCCATGAACGCCGGAAGCGCGATGCGGGCGTTGGCCGGCATCTGGATCAGCGGTACGAGCCCGAGCACGTTGAGCGTGAGGATGAACGTGAAGAGCGTGAGCAAGAACGGGGCGTAGGGCATGCCCTCGGGGCCCATGGTTTGCATGATGATGTTGTTGTGGATGAAGTCCACCGCCATCTCAGCGAGGTTCTGCGCGCCCGACGGCACCAACGCCTTCTTCGTGCCCGCCATCAGCACTGCGATGGTGACAACCGCGGCCAGTAGGAAGAGCAGCACGACCTTGTTGATCGCGAACGCTCCACTCCCCCAGATCGTCGGCCAGTTGACGAGGTGGGCGACGGGCGGGAAATCGAGACCGAGCAGCATTAGGCGTCTCCTCTACGGGGCTTGAGGCCCGGGTAAGCAAGCGAGTTCGACACGTGGCGCGTCTCCCAGGCCAACAGGCCCAGGTGCGTCAACACGATCGTGAGGCCGAGCGGCACCTTGGCGACCCAGCTGAAGTGGCCGGCGGCGGTGATCGCGCCGAGCACGAACATCATGCGGATGGCGAAGCCGCCCAACACGAACATCATGATGAAACTCGGGGGTAGCTCGGTGGACTTGCGCACAACGGCGGCCGACGCGGCGAAGTTCACCAGCACGACGCCGAGCGCGAACAGCACCGACAACGCACCTTTGGTGCCCCAACCCAAGGCGCCGAGGCCGACGAGCACGGGGCTCACGAGCACGCCCCGGCGCGCCATGTCGAGCACGATCTCGCGCTGGGGGTTCACGGCGGTGGTCACTTCGCCCATGGTTTGCCCTCTTCGGCCTGCTTCATCTTCACCGTGTACGCCTGTACGAAGCGGTACGTCTCCCACGCGAGACCCGAGGCCCCGAGCACCAACGCGAACACAAAACCCGTGCCGGCTTTGTCGTCGATCAGATGACCGATGAAGCCGAGCAGCAGCGTGGTGACGACGAGTTGAATCGAGCGAGCGCTGGCGTCGTCGTAGCCCTGGAGCAACTGGCGCTTGTTCGTCTTGCGGGGAACAAGCGCGAGGAAACGGTTTGCCAGCCCCTGCGGACGTTCGACTTGTTCCACTCGATCCCCTGACGACGACACTTACCTGTAGCTCCCCCAAAACTGGAATTTTGAGCTTGTGAAACTTTTCTCAATGTACGCCTAAGGATCTGGGCGCGCAAACTTTTCACACAAAAAACTTGGCTGGGTGAACCGAGCGAAGCTACTTGGTGGGCTGCTTGGTCTGCCACTGAGACGCGGGGTGGTCGTTACGGCTTTTGTCCCGCACCCGGGGATGGAACAGCGTGTAGAGCGCGAGGCCCAACCCGGCCACCGCGAACGGCACGATCCGGTTTGCGAACTGCCGGTCGCCGCCGGCGAAGGTTGGATACAGCACGAACGCAGAGAGGATCGCGGTCCAAGCCCACAAGATGAACACCGAACGCCGCTGCCCGTGGCCGAGGCGCATCAGGCGGTGGTGGATGTGCTCGGTGTCGGCGGTGCCGAATCCCGTGCGCCGGTACGTGCGACGGATGATCGACCACCCGACGTCGAGAATTGGCACCCCGAGGATGAACAAGGGAATGAAAACGGGCGCGTAGAAGAAGTAGGTCTGGCCGCTGAACTGGTCTGCGATGCGCCCGCCGACCACCAGGGTCGACGCCGCCATCAACACACCGAGCAGGTACGCCCCGCTGTCGCCCATCAACAGCCGGGCCGGGTGGATGTTGTGGGGCAAGTACCCCAAACAGATCCCGCACGCGATAACCGCGAGCAGCGGCCCCAAGTTCTCCGGCGCGAGCAACCCACCGTCGGACAGGCGCTGCGCGTAAATCGTGAACGACGCCGCCGCGATGCACACCACACCCGCGGCTAGGCCGTCGAGGCCGTCCATCAGGTTCACGGCCTGAGTCATTCCGGCGACCCACAACACCGTGACGAGGGGCGCGACGTCGGCCGCGAGCACCACGAAGCCAGCGAACGGGATGCGGAAATAGAACATCGAGAGGCCGAAGAAGTACATGACCGATGCGCCGAGCACGACGCCGGCCAATTTCGCGGGCGGCGAGAGATCACGCAGGTCGTCGATGAATTGGATCGCCACGATGATCGAGGCGCCCACCACAACGCCAAGGGGTTCGGACGAGTCGCGGAAGACCCCGCCGAAAAACGGCAACCGCCAGGCGATGAACATCGCCACGAGGAACGCGCCGAGCATCGCGATGCCGCTCGCATCGGCGATCGGTTTGGTGTGGATGTCCCGGTCGCGCGCGCCGGGCTGTTTCATGATCCCGTGGCGTTGCGCGAACCAGCGCCACGCCCAGTTGAGCCCGTAGCTCGCAACCGCGGCGACGCCGAGAATCGCCAAGTAGGCGATCGCCGCAGAAGTCATGCATCGACGCTACAAGCGCCGCCCTCAAGAGCGGGGGTCTACAAAACCGACGGAGTCACTTACTCGGATAGGGCGGGAACTTGGCGCACAGCTCGCCAACTTCCTTGCGCACCGTGGCCAGGGTGTCGGGCTCGTCGCGTCCGCGCAGCGCCTCGCCGATAAGGCGTGCGATCACCGGCATTTCGGCGGCTGTCATACCGGCGGTGGTGACCGCAGCGGTACCGATGCGCAGTCCGCTGGTGACGAACGGCGAGCGAGGGTCATCGGGGATCGTGTTCTTGTTCAGTGTGATGCCGGCGGAGTCGAGTGTCTCTTGCGCGATCTTGCCCGTGACCTCGGCGTCGAAGGTTCGCAGGTCGACGAGCATCAAGTGGTTGTCGGTGCCGCCCGAAACGATGCGGAAGCCCTCGCCCGCCAGTGCTTCAGCCAGCGCCCGGGCGTTCGTGACGATCTGTTGTGCGTAGACCTTGAACTCCGGTTGGGCCGCCTCGTGAAAGGCAACAGCCTTCGCCGCGATCACGTGCTCGAGCGGGCCGCCCTGCAGCCCCGGGAACACCGCGGAATCGATTTTCTTGCCCAGTTCGGGCGTCGCGCTCAGGATGCAACCGCCGCGGGGCCCCCGGAGCGTCTTGTGGGTGGTGAACGTGACGATGTCGGCAAAGGGCATGGGGTTCGGGTGCACCCCGCCGACGATGAGCCCGGCGATGTGCGCGGCGTCGAACATGAACAGCGCGCCGCACGAATCGGCGATCTTGCGCAGCGGTTCGGGTTCGATGATGCGGCTGTACGCGGTAGCGCCGGCCACGATCATCTTGGGCTGGTGCTCTTCGGCGAGCGACGCGATCTGGTCGTAGTCGAGACGCTCGTCGGACGCGCTGAGGCCGTACGGGATGAAGTTGTAGAGCCGCCCGCTGATGTTGACGTCTTTGCCGTGGGTGAGATGCCCGCCGTGGTCGAGGCTGAGCCCGAGCACGGTGTCGCCCGGCTGCAACAGAGCGAGGTAGGCGGCGACGTTGGCGTTGGCACCGGAATGGGGCTGGACGTTCGCATGCGCGGCGCCGAAGAGTTCCTTCACCCGGTCGATCGCTATCGCTTCGACTTCGTCGACCACCTGGTTGCCCCCGTAGTAGCGCTTCCCGGGATATCCCTCGGCGTACTTGTTCGTGAGCACCGATCCGGTCGCAGCGATCACGGCTTCGCTCGCAAAGTTCTCCGACGCGATCAGTTGCAGCGTGGTCATCTGCCGCTCTTTCTCACGATCGATCAGGTCGAAGACTTCCTTGTCGAACGGCGCGGGCGAATTCGGCTCGATCACGAGTTGCTCTTCTCTATGTCTGCGATTTGTTGAATGCGATTGACGTGGCGGCCACCCTCGAACTCGGTGGCCAGCCACAGCGTCATGATTTCTTCGGCGAGCGGAGCGGCCACGATGCGGGCGCCGATCGACAACACGTTGGCGTCGTTGTGCTGCCTGCTCATGCGGGCGGTGTAAAGGTCGTTGCACAACGCGGCGCGTACGCCGTTGACCTTGTTCGCCGAGATTTGTTCGCCCTGGCCACTGCCACCCAGCACAATGCCGCGGTCGGCGTCGCCGCGCGCGACCGCGCGTCCGACGTCGGCGCAGATCGGCGGGTAGTCGACCGATGCCGTGCTGTGGGTGCCGCGGTCGTCGACGTCGTGACCGGCGGCTTTGAGCGCGGCGATCAGCGTTTCCTTCAGTTCGTAACCGGCGTGGTCTGAACCGATGGCGACGCGCATTACAGGTTCTCCAGTGATTTCACGAGCGTCGTAAGCAGGCCGTCCAACTCGGAGGCAGTGGCTTCGTAGACCCGGCGCGCTTGACCGATCGGATCCTGCACGTCGTCGTCGGGATTGGCACCGTGGTAGTCGGAGGTGGAACGGCCGACGTTGAGCGAGGCGAGGCTCGCGCCGGGGTTCTCGTCGAGGCGACGCACCAGTTCGCGCAGCGTGAAGATCTTGGGGAACGCCGACGGGTCGGTGACAACCGCTTCGCGCAGGTGGTCGCGCGTCATCGTGAGCACGAGGTCGGCGTCGGCGAGCATGTCACGATCGAGACGGCGGCTCACGTGCGACGAGATGTCGACGCCGCGTTCGG
>JBEEFT010000053.1:0-23816 GCA_041166225.1 Actinomycetota bacterium
CGACTGGCCGCGGTCGTCGCCCAACACCATCCCGCCGAACAACGGCCGCAATCGCTCGGGCAACGCCAACGCACCCCGCGCCACCAATCGCCGGTACGAGTTGGCCACTGATCCAATGAGATTCGCGTTGCGCGCACCCGTGACGTCGGAGACCGACAGACGAGACGCGATGTGACGCGGCATCAAGCGCTGCCGCTGCAGGCCCTCCAGCGGGCGCAGCACACCCGACACGCGCAGGCGTTCGCCCGCAAGGTGATCGCCCATCGCGCCGCCCGGCGCGCCGCGTGCGAACGCCGACACGTGGCGGTGGCCGAGCCGTACGTCGGCACCGACCGAGCCCCCCGGGTACGGCGCGGGATCCGTGAGCAGCGTGACCCACCGCTCGTGCACGACGGCGGCCGGCGGTGGGCGTAAGCCGTCGTGGGCGCGAGCGCCGAGCACGGAACTCGCGACTGCGACGCCGACGATCAGCGCGTACGGTCGACGGGCGAACACGCCGATCAATGCCACACCGGCAGCACTGAAGAACCAGAGGTCGGGCACGCGGTGCGCGACGAACGCGCCTGCGGCCACCGCCGCTGCGGTGAGAACCATGTGCCGGTCGTGCAGCACGTTGTCAGACACGGGCGTGCGGCTTGATCTGTTCGAGCTTCGCCGGACCGATGCCGTGCACATTCAACAAGTCGTCGACCGAACGGAATCGGCCGTGCTCGTTGCGGTAGTCGACGATCGCCTTTGCCGTGGCCGGGCCGACGCCGGGCAGCGACTCGAGTTGGGTTTGGTCGGCGTCGTTGAGGTTGACGATCGCATCGGCGGCGGCGGCGCCGTCGGACGACCCACCCGCGGCGACCAGGCCGGCGCCCACCTCTCCCTTGTGCGGGATGTAGACCCGCTCGCCATCGGTGACGAGCGCAGCCAGGTTGACTTGGTTCAAGTCGGCGTCGGGCGCAGGCCCGCCCGCCGCCGCGACCATGTCGGTGACGCGCGAGCCCGGCGGCACCTGCACCACGCCGGGGTTCATCACGGCGCCGGCCGCGTGCACGTGGAGCGGCCCGTCGCCCGTTGTGCTGGTGGTCGGGCCCGCGTCACCGCCGGCGCTCGCGCCACGGGAGCCGCCGCCACCGCTACCGGCCGCAGACCCGTCGGCTTTCGGCAACGACAGCGCGACATCGCCGCCGCCACCGGCCGACCAACTTCCTGCTCGGCCACTCATCAACGCAGTCACGGCGACGACCGCGACGATGACCACCACCACAACGGCAGCGACCGCGCTCAACGGCAGGCGGTCGCGCCAGTCGCCCAGGCCCTGCATTCGGTCGCGCCAGGTCGGCGGAGGTAACGGACGGGGTAATTCAGCCACGTCAAGACCCCTGAGTTCAGAGGAACGCCAGGGGGAAGTGGCTAGGTCACGTTATGAGCGCGGTACACGTGCCGCAAGAGGCAGATTCAGAAGAGTTGCGTCGTGAGTTTCTTGCGCCACACCGCAGTGCGGGGGTCGTCGACACCCATCATCTCGAGCAGGTCGACGAACTCTTGACGCGCGGCGTCGTCGGTTTTGACGCGGGGCAACAGCTCGCCCAACTTCACTTCGACTTCGGCCGTCGCCGTAGACGCCGCACCCGACGCGCCCGTGCGCGCACGCGCAGCGACGTGGCGCGTCTCGGCACTTTCCGGGATGCGCTGCAGCAGCGCCAGCGCTTCGTCGTTGTCGCCGCGGTCGACGAGCAGGTTCGCGAGGCCGAGCACGCCGTCGACGTGGCCGGGCTCGATGGCGAGCGCGGCGCGCAGCGAGTCTTCGTCACCCTTTTCGACGAGCACGTCGGCTTCGCTGGGCGGCGGCGCGAGGCGGTCGACGAAGGCCTGCACCTGCGCTTCGGGCACGGCGCCGATGAAGCTGTCGACCACCCGCTTGTCTTGGAGCGCGAACACGGCGGGGATCGACTGCACCTTGAACGTGGCGCTCACCCGCGGGTTCGCGTCGACGTCGACCTTGGCCAGCACGACGCGCCCGTCGGTGGCGTCGATCACGCGCTCAATGATCGGCCCGAGCGTCTTACACGGGCCGCACCATTCGGCCCACAGGTCGACGACGACGGGTACGTCGGCGGAACGGTTCAGTACCTCGGCTTCGAATGTGTCGTCCGTTACGTCGAAGAACATGGGACAAAAGTAACCCTCCCGGAGCGGGCGAAATTCCCCGCGCTCCCACTAGCTTCAAGCGATGGCTGATCCGGCAGGCATCAACGTCGCGGGCGTCACCGCGTGGTTCGGCGCGCACGTACCCGAAGCGGTCGCGCCGCTGCAGTTCGACCTCGTGGCAGGCGGTCGTTCGAATCTCACCTTCGGCGTCACCGATGCGGACGGCAACAAGTGGGTGTTGCGGCGCCCGCCCACGAGCCATGTGTTGGCCTCAGCGCACGACATGGGTCGCGAGTACCGCCTGATCGACGCGTTGCAAGACACCGATGTGCCCGTCCCCCGTTCGATCGGTCTGTGTACGGACGACGAGGTGAACGGCGCGCCGTTCTACGTGATGGAGTTCGTCGAGGGAACGATCGTGCGCGACGCGGCCACCGCGGAAAAGCAATTCACCCACGATCAGCGCAGGCACGCAGGTGAATCCATCGTCGACACGCTCGCCGCGATCCACGCTGTCAACCTCACCGACGTCGGCCTCGACGACCTCGCCCGACACGAGGGCTACGTCGAGCGTCAACTCAAACGGTGGCACTCGCAGTTCACGGCCTCGGCCGCGCAAAACGAGCGCACGGTCCCGGTGATCGACGAGATGCACGACTTCCTGGCCTCGCGCATTCCCGATCAAGGCCCAGCTGCGATTGTCCACGGCGACTACCGGCTCGACAACTGCATGATCGCCGACGACGGATCCGTCGCCGCGGTACTCGACTGGGAGTTGTGCACGCTCGGGGACCCCCTCGCAGACATGGGTCTGTTGATGGTCTATTGGAATGAGGCGAGCGACACGATGTCGGCGCTGCCCACTGCTCCCACTGCGGTCGACGGATTCCCGAGCCGCGCCGAACTCAAGGAGCGATACGCCAACAAGACCGGTCGAGACGTGGCCGAACTCGACTTCTATGTCGCGTTCGGATACTGGAAGTTGGCCTGCATCCTCGAAGGGGTCTTTGCCCGTTACGCGCACGGCGCGATGGGCAACGACGGCGTCGCGTTCGAAGGTTTCGGTCAGCAAGTGGTGAACCTCGGCGAGATGGCCAAAGCATCCGCGGCGAATCTGTAGGACGCTGTAGGCGTGACGTTGTTCATCCGCGAGGAGCAGTTCGAACTCGAGTCGCCCGTCGTCGTGTTGGCGATGGACGGATGGGTCGACGCCGGCTCGGGCACTGCGCAGGCTCGCGCCGCGCTGCTCGAGCAGGTCGACACCGAACGCGTCGGGTACTTCGACGCCGACGCGCTGATCGACTACCGCGCTCGTCGTCCCACGATGATGCTCGAAGACGGCGTCATTCAGTCGTTGCGGTGGCCGGCGATCGAGGTGCGGTACGGAGTCGATCGTGGCGGCAACGACGTGGTCTTCGTGATCGGGCCCGAGCCCGACATGTCATGGCACGCGTTCTGCGCCGAAGTGATCGCGCTGGCCCAGGGATACGGCGCGCGGATGGTGGTGGGCCTCGGGTCGTTCCCCGCCCCGGTGCCGCATACGCGCCCGGTGAAGCTCGCCTCCACCGCAGCCACGCGCGACCTGGCCGAGGAGATCGGTTACGTAGGCGGCGTGATCGAGGTGCCCGTTGGGATTCACGCCGCGATCGAAGCAGGCTGTCAAAGCGTGGGCCTGCCCGCGTTGGGCGTGTGGGCGCGCGTGCCGCATTACCTCGCGGCGTCGGCGTATCCCGCGGCTGCTGCCGCATTGGTCGACGGGTTGGCCCGCGTCGCCGACCTCTCGTTGCACTCCGGTGACCTGCACGCCGAAGCCGCCGCCGCGAAAATCCGCATCGACGCGTTGGTGGAAGACTCGGCCGAGCACCGCGCGCTGGTGGAACAACTCGAAGCGGCCTACGACGCCGAGGAAGTACCGACGTCGCCGTTAGGCGCCACCGACGACGTGTCGCTCGAGCGTGGCCTCAGCGACATCGAAGACTTCCTGCGCGACCAGGGCAACTAACCCCGTCGCGCGTCGATCAGCCCGGCCAGGCTTCGACAGGATACGCGGAGGTTGGCACCACGACGTCGGTGGCGAGCTTGTCGTGCCACGTCTGCTTGTTGTCGTCCCAGAGCATCCAGAAGTAGCCGACGAGGCATGCGATCGCGGAAAGGATGCGGGCGAAATAACGAACGATCGCTCTTCCGTAACCGATAGGACCACCGGTTTCGGCGTCCACCACGCGAATCTTCATCAGGTGCTTGCCGATCGTCTGACCCGACGGGCTGCCCTCGAAGTAGACGAGGTAGCCGAGGCCGATGAGGCCACCGAGGCCTTGGCCACCCTTGGGGCCGGCCACGCCGAACAACACGCCGCCGACGACGCCGAGGATCACCGCGTCGATGAGCCACGCCACGAAACGCACCCCGAAACTGGCGCGGGGTCCTGTGGTTGGTACTGCCGTTGCTTCGCTCACTCCGACTCTCCTCAGATGAGATTGAACCGGAACAACTCCCACACCCACATGAGCACGAGCGCTACCGGCAGGATCCATCGTGGCACGTCGAGGGTGTGTCGCCGCGGGATGACAAGCAGCAGCACCGCGGCGATCACCACAAGGGGGCCGGCCGGGTTCGCTGCGATTGCGCCGATGACGTCGCCGCGCACGCTCGCCGTGACGCTCGTGGTCATCCCGCACAGCGGACACGGGACGCCGGTCAGCATGCGCAGCGGACACGGCACGCCAACGTGGGAGTGCATCAGCGCTCGCCCCGCCCCGGCCACGAGCATCAGGGCACCGGCGACGCGCATGTCGTCGAGGGCGAGGTGCTTGGTCTGCATGAGCGCGGTCTTCACGAGTTGCGCGCCGCTTTCGCCGCGAGCAACTGCTCGAGGAACCACTCGGGCGCGAGCCTCTCGGGAGGCCCGACCACGGCGGGGTAGAGACGCCGGGCCAGCGACGTAGCCAGCCGCGCGCGCGCGTCGGGCTGGAGCGCGCCGCGGCGCTCGAGGAATTGGCGCACGGCCGCGACGTCGGACGCGGTGACGCCGCTGACGTCCCACGTGGCGACGTCGGCGTCGAGCTCCTGCGACGCGTTGAACGGAACGCTTTGCGCTTCACCTCGCTTGTCGCGCACCACCAAGGTGCGCGCCGCGAGGTCGCCGAGGCGCTGGTTCCGTTTCGAAAGGAACACCGCGATGATCGCGACGAGGTAGAAGCCGGGGAACGAGTCGACAACTCGGAGCAGGTTGCGCACCGCGCTGGCGCGGAAGTCGACGGGCCTTCCGTCGACCTTGACCACGCGCAAACCCGTCCACCGTTTGCCGGGCGTACGACCCGACGCGCGCGTCTCGAACGCGATGTCGTAGACGAAGTAGGTAGCGAAGGCCAGGATCGTGCCGACCGCAAATGCGACACCCGAGCCACCACTGATTGCGACTCCCAAGAAGATCGCCAGGACGATCAACGTCTGGATGAGCCCGTCGATAGCTGCGGCCGTGAAGCGGCTGCCGATGCCGGCGAGGGTCAGTTCGAGCACGACCCCCTCGGGTGTCTCCGCGGAGATGGCATCCTCGTACCGCATGCCCATGAACGTAGACCGGTTCATCCGTGAGCACGAGGCTTCGTGGGCCGAGCTTTCCGACCTGATCGGCGACGCGAAGCGCCGGCCCGAACGGCTCGGCGCCGAACGCGTGCTGCGTCTCGGCGAGTTGTACCGCGCGACCGCGGCGGACCTCGCGACGGCGCGGCGCTCGTGGAAAGGCGAGCCGGTGGTCACTCGACTCGAGACGCTCGTGGGACAGGGCCGCAACCTCGTCTACGACACCGAAGCGCGCCGCGACGGCGTGCGCGCGTTCTTCGCCACGACGTACTGGCAACGCGTGTACGCGCGCCGCGGGCTGCTCGCACTGTCCGCCGCGCTGCTGTTCATTCCTGCGCTACTCGCGGCCTTTTGGGCGGTGCACGATCCCGGTGCGGCGCTCGGTGTGGTGCCCGAGATGTTCCGCGGCATCAACGACGGGTCACGCAGCACCGGGTCGGCCGGGTTGTCGTCGGGGACGTCGGCCGCGTTCTCGAGTTCGATCATGACCAACAACATCAAGGTGACCTTCGGCGCGTTCGCGGGCGGCATCACCTTCGGCATCGGAACAATCGGCCTGCTGATTTTCAATGGGGTGCTGCTCGGGGCGGTCGGCGGGTTGTCGGTGCATAACGGCCACGGCCAAGCCTTCGTCGCGCTCGTGGTCGCTCATGGCGTGCTCGAGCTGTCGTGCATCCTCGTCGCGGGCGCGGCCGGTTTGCGCGTCGCCGCCGCGCTTGTGGCACCCGGCCGCCGCAAGCGCGCGTTCGCCCTGGGCGAACAAGCGCGCGAAGCGGTTGAACTGGTGCTCGGTACTGCGCCATGGCTCGTGGTCGCGGGCACCATCGAAGGGTTCATTACTCCCGCCGGCTACGGACTGGCGGTGAACACCACCGTCGGCCTACTCGTCGGCGGCCTGTTCTGGACGCTGGTGGTCGTGCGCGGGCGCCCGCCTACAGCCGCGCGCGCGCTTTCAGACTGAGATACGCGTCGACGCATACCGCGCTCAGACCGTCGGGCGTGCCCTCCACGGTGGTGGCGCCTACACCACGCAGCCGCGCCGCAGCCTGGTCGCGGGCCGCCAGCACCGAGGCGGCCACCGACGCCTCGTACACCGCGAAGGACGTCGCCGGGTCGCGCCGTGTCATCTCGACGATGTCGGGGTCGCGTACTGACGCGACGACAACTGCGTGACGCCGGACGACGGTCGGGACCGCAGCCACGAGCGTCGCGGCGGCGCTGGCGTCGAGCAAGTCGGTGAGCACCATCACCAACGCCCGCTTCGACCGGCCGACCGCATCGAAGGCGACGCCGAAATCGCTGTCGACCGAGCGGGGCTGCACGTCGAAGCACGCACGCACCGCGGCCGAGCCACCGTTGCGGCGCGGCGCGACGCGGCGGTGGACGGTCTCGTCGAAGGCGATCACGCCGAACCGGTCGCCCAGTTCGTCGGCAACCAGGCCGATTGCCGTCATCACGTCGAGGGCCACGTCGAGGCGCGTGCGGTCGCCCACCGGCGCCGACATGAGCCGGCCGGTGTCGAGCAGCACGACAACGTCGCGGTCCTGTTCGACGCGGTACTGATTGCTCATCGGCCGACCGGCGCGCGCAGTGGCCCGCCAGTTCACCTGGCGGATGTCGTCGTCAGGGGCGTACTCGCGAATCAGCTCGAACTCGGTGCCCAGCCCCAGCGGGCCGCGTGCCTGGCGGCCCGCATTGCCGAACCGGCCGCGGCGCACGCGGGCGACGATGCGCCGCGCCGCCACTAGGTCGGGGAACACCGCGAGTTCGACCGGTTCCTCCACCGCGGTTCGGTCCCAGCGCCCGAGGCCAAGCGGACCGGTGCGACGGACCACCGGAGCGCTCAACGCGTACCGGCCGCGCTTGCGCGGCACCATGCGCGCCTCGAGCGCGTCGTCGGCCTCGTCGGGTTCTAACAGCACCGTCGCCGGCATCGGCTGGCGGATGGCGATGGCGCCGCTGGGCGCTCCGACAATTGCGATCGACAACGGCGACGCAACACCGCGGGACACCACAGGAGGAACCGACCGCTCCACTGCGACCGCGCCGCGCACAGAAAACGCGTCGACGACGAACGCCACAATCACCGCGACGACGGCGAGTACACCGATCGGCACGGGCACGACCAGAGCGACCAGCGCGACAACCACCAGCAGCACCGCGGCGCGCCGCGTGGGGCTCATCGCGGCACGGGCACCGCGGCCACCGCTGTACGGATCGCGTCGTCGGGCGTGTAACGCTCTAACTCGGCTTCGGCGTGCAGCAACAGACGGTGGCGCAGCACCGCAGGCGCCACCCGCACCACGTCGTCGGGCGTGACGTAATCACGGTCGTCGAGGCGGGCCGTGGCCCGCGACGCGGCGAGCAGGTGCACGGCGGCGCGCGGGCTGGCGCCGAGCGCGACGCTGGGCAGCACGCGGGTTTGGCGGATCAGCGCGATGACGTAGCCGCGCACGTCGGGCGACACCGTGGTCGCGTCGACAACCGCGCGCGCGGCGGCAAGGTCGGCGGCGGTCGCCACGACGTTCACGTCGTCGAGCGTGGCCGGCACCACGCCGCGATGGGCCAAGTCAAGCATCTGCAGTTCTTGGTCCTCGGTCGGATACGGCACGTCGACCTTGAGCAGGAAACGGTCGAGCTGCGCCTCGGGCAACGGATACGTGCCTTCGTATTCGATTGGGTTCTGTGTCGCGATCACGAGGAACGGCTCGTCGATCGGTCGACGCTGCCCGTCGACGGTCACTTGCGACTCTTGCATCGCCTCGAGCAGCGCGGCCTGCGTCTTGGGCGGCGTCCGGTTGATCTCATCGGCGATGAGAATGTTGGTGAAGACGGGGCCGGGCCGGAACACGAGTTGGTTGTTGCGCAGCGTCATCGTGCCGGTGACGTCGCTGGGCAGCAGGTCGGGCGTGAACTGGATGCGTTGCACGTCGAGGCCGAGCGCGCGCCCGACGGTGGTGGCCAGCAGCGTCTTGGCCACACCGGGCGCGCCTTCGAGCAGCACGTGGCCGCCGACCGCGGCGGCGATAACGATCGCATCGAGCGTGTCGGCTTGGCCGACCACCACCTTGGCGATCTCCTCGCCGAGGGCGACGCGCAGGGCCGCGAGCGACGACGTTTTGGCACGGGCTGTACGTGGGGCCATCAGGACTCCTCCAACTTGGCGACGACCCGCCCGAGCGCGAGTACGTCTGCATCAGATGCAACTGGGGTGGTGAGTGCGGCAGCGTCGACGTCGGACAGGCCGACGATGCGCGCCGCCCGCGCCTGTTCGTCGCGGTCGTCGAGGTTGTGCACTCCGGTGCGTTTGGCGATCAATGCCGACGCCCTTCGTTTAAGCGGCGCCACGGCCGCGTCGTAATCACGCGTGCGAGCCAAGGTCGACGCCAGTGACTCGACGTAGAGCACGCGCGGCGGTGTGGGCGCGTCGGTCTCCTCGTCGGGCGGCCCGAATCGTTTCGCGCTCGACAGCGCGGCTACCACCGCCGCGACGCCGCCGAACCAAAGCGCGGCTTTCCAACGCGACGGGATAGCGCTCAGACCGTTGCGCACGCCAAAGCCATGGCCGTATTCGGCGAACACCACCGGTCGACCTTCGCCGGCGATCGCGACTGCGAACGCGGCGTTGTCGGCGACGCCGAGCCACTGGTTGGTCAAGGGCGACGGATCGGCGAGCGCAACGAGGCGACCGGCCCCGACCGGGATCGACACCGCGGCGACGTGGGTCCCGCGTTGCAGCAGGGCCGGAGCCGAGCCGCGCCATTCGCCCAGACCCGCGCCGCGCACCGCGCGCACGTCGCCGAGGGACGCGCCCGGCGCGGGCGACACCGCGGTCGCGCCGTCGCCGCGCCAATGCAGGGCGTGGAGACCGACCGCGGAAAGCGCGTCCTCGGCTTCCGGGTTTCCCACGATCGCGACACCACCCGACATCAAGAACTGCCGGAGGGCCCCGCCCTCGCGGCGCGAAAAGCTCTGGCCGATCGCGACCAGCGTGGCCGCCGGCGGTTGGCGCTGCTTGTCTAGCGGAGTCCGCAACTGCGACGTTCGGTGACCGGTGTCGTTGAGCAAGGTTTGGTACGCGGCGAGGCCCTCGGCGTTGGTCGCGTACGACGACAGCGTGGGCCCGCCCGGCGCGGCGCCGAGCGCGTTGACGCCGCCGACGATCACGATCAACGACACGACGATCATCGTTGCCACGAGCCATCGCCGCGCGCGAGGTGACAACGCGTTCCAGCGCTCGTTCACGACGACGGTTCCGCCAGGACGCGCCGCCACGCGTCACGCGCCTGGGTGGCGTCGTCGGACGTCGCGGGCCGTCCTCCGTACGCGACCGCGTCGAAGGTGTCGCCGAGGTCGTCGAACACTTCGCTGTGCAGTTGGCGACCGATCGCGCGCGTCGCAGTGGTGCGGCCGCGCCGAACCCGTCCTGCGTCTTGCAACCGGATCACGCCGGCGATGAATCGAAGTCGTACCCCGGTGGCGTAGTCGCCGCGCGCTTCAGCTTCCTCGGCTTGTCGATCGAGTCGGGAGGGGTCATCGCGCGCGAGGGCTCGACGCGCACCGCCGCGACCGACGGCCACCGCGCTCCGGCGGCGGATCACGACGAGGCTGAGCGCCGCGACGATCGCGGCCACACCCAGAACCAGGAACAGTCTCGCGACGGTGTTGGTCCATAGCCACGCGAAGTGGTCGAAGAAACGACCTACCGGCGCCAGCGCGCGCCCGATCGCGGCAAACCCGTCTGCCACGGCGCGCACCACGCCGCGGAACGGCCCGGGCGTGTGCCGGCCGCGGAAGCGGCGTTGCTTCAAAATGGCGCGAGCGTGCTCGCGCAAAGTGGCCGAGTCGCTCACTCTTCGGACGACGGGCGCCAACCCGGCGGCGGCGGCCAGAACGGCGGCTGTTCGCCGCTCGAGGCCACCGCCACGGTCGCGTCAGGCAAGAACCGCGGTATCACGCCGTTGGGCTCTACACCCACGGTGTCGGCCAACAACTCGAGGTCAAAGCCTTCCTTCCGCACGCGCAAGTCGATGTAGAGCACCGTGATGATCGCCGCGAGCACCGGCGTGGTCAGCGTCGCGCCGATCACGCCCCCAATGCCGCGCGCCACGTCGACCGCGATGTCGTTGTTCGTGAACACGGCGCCCGCGGCGAGCCCGCTGATCGCGCCGCCGACCAGCGTCGTGAGTAACGACCCGATTAGCAGCACCCCGGCCACGGGCCACCAGCGGCCCTTGACCAAGTCGCGCGATCGCCGAAGCGCTTTGCGCCCGCGTACGCCTTCGAGCATGAGCGCAGGCGTGGTCACTGCGTAAGCGCCGTAGAGATACACACCGGGAATGAAGCAGAGGACGAACCCGAACAGAAGCACGACGTTCTTTACGATCGTCAACCAGATCAGCGAGCGCGCCCGCTTCCATGCGTAGCGAAGGCTGCCTTTCCACGTTTGCTCTTCGCCGAGATACGCGCCGCCGATTGCGCGGAAGCACGCGCCTGACGCGATCTCGCCCATGAACAAACCAACCAGGAACACCAGAGCGAACGCGGCGAAAACCTTGCCGTCCACGTTCGGTTCGCCCGTGGTGGAGGTCGTCGTAAATCCCGTGGTCGACGTGGAGAAGTCGTTCGGCGCCGACGCCCGCACCAGCGCAATCAGGATCTGCGACGGCACCGTGACGAACAACACGATCCGCACGAGCGTGGCGAAGTTGTTGCGGTACAGCTTGATCGCAACGTCAAGGATCTCGCCCACCCGAAGGGGCCGCAGTGCGACCGGTTCCACCGCCGCAGCGTAGCGATACGCAGCACGGCGGCCTCCCGGGGACAGGTTCTAGGGTGGCCGCATGAAAGTTGACGGTGGCCTTGGCTTTGGCGGATCGACAGACGGCGTTGGCGCGTTGGCCAAAGCGCAGGAAGACGCGGGCTACGACGGCATCTGGAGCGCGGAGACGTCGCACGACCCGTTCCTGCCCCTGCTGCTCGCGGCCGAGCACACCGACACGATCGAACTGGGCACCGGCATCGCAGTCGCGTTTGCGCGTAACCCGATGACCACGGCCATGACGGCCAACGACATCCAGCTCGCGTCGAAGGGGCGCTTCTTGCTCGGCCTCGGCAGCCAGATCAAGCCCCATATCGAGAAGCGCTTCTCGATGCCCTGGTCGCACCCCGCGCCGCGCATGCGCGAGTTCGTGCTCGCAATGCGCGCCATTTGGGACACCTGGGACAAGGGCACCAAGCTCGAGTTCCGTGGCGAGTTCTACACGCATACGCTGATGACGCCGTTCTTCAATCCCGGTCCGAACCAATACGGTCCGCCCAAGGTGTTCCTCGCGGCGGTCGGCGAGAAGATGACCGAGGTGTGCGGCGAAGTGTGCGACGGCATGCTCGTGCACGGCTTCACCACCGAGCGCTACATCCGCGAGGTCACACTGCCCGCGCTCGAACGGGGCATGAAGAAGTCGGGCCGCGCCTCGACCGACTTCGAACTGTCGATTCCTGCCTTCGTCGTGACGGGCGTGAACGACGAGGAGATCGCCAAGGCCGACACCGCGGTGCGGGCCCAGATCGCGTTCTACGGCTCGACGCCCGCTTACCGCGGGGTGCTCGAACTCCACGGCTGGGACGACCTGCATCCCAAGCTCAACGCGATGAGCAAGCAGGGCCAGTGGAAAGAGATGGGCGAAGCCATTCCCGACGACGTGCTCGACGCGTTCGCCGTGGTTGCGCCGCCCGACTCGCTCGCGGCTGGCCTACAAAGCCGATACGGCGACATCGTCGATCGCCTGTCGTTCTATGCGCCTTACGCGGGCGACCGCGACGCGTGGGCCCAGGTCGTCGCCGACCTAAAGAAGCGCTAACGCCTCCAGCATCGCGGCGTTGTCGATAGCGAAGTGCGCGGCCACGGCCTTGCCGTCTCGGATTGTCCACCGATGCACTTCGGCCACGTCGAAGGATCGGCCGGAGCGCAGCGCAGTGCCCCGCGTGCGGCCGACCTCGTATACGTCGCCGTCGGCTGCGAACACTGCGTCGATCGTCACCTGCGACTCGATGTGTTCGCGCAGCGTGAGCCCGAAGTGCGCGAACCCGTCGGGGCCGACGAAACGCCCACCCCAGGGCACGGCGGTGTCCTGCGTGATCACGCACGAGTCGTCGAGCAACCCAAGCACTCGTGCGAAGTCACCGGCCGCCATCGCGTCGTAAATCACTCGGACCGTCGCTACGTCGGCGTGTTTTTCCATCGGCTCAGTTCAGCCCAAGTCGAACCGCGACGGCGCGGTAGTCCTGCGGGTCGAGGCGACGCGCCGCGACCGCACGGACCTGTTCGAACACCTCGGCCGGCGCGCCGGCTCGCAGTCCGCCCAGCATCGCCGTGCGCTCCTCGGCGTTGATGGCCGGCAGCATCGTGGCGGCGAAAGCGAGGAGCTTGTCGAGCGGGATCGAGGCGCGCAGTTCCATGTCGAGCGTGAACAATTCGGCCACGGTCAACGCGTCGCGCAACGTCTGCATCACTTCGCCTTCTTCGTAGGCCATATGCGCCAGGTAGGAGGCCACAAACAGCGCGACGCGGTGGTACAGGTCGAGACCCAGCACTACGGCGTCGGCGCCGTCGGACGCGCCGAGCAGATCAGCATTCGCTTCGATCTCAGCCAACGCCTCGTCGACGTCCGCGTGCGCGCCGTCCACGATCGCACTCACACGCGGCGCAACCATTTCGAGTACTGGCTTCACGAACCCGTCTTCGTGGCCGTGGTGCGAGTGCAGCAACGACACGAGCGCGTGGGTACCGGCGACGACGCGGTCACGGGCCAACGCGTCGGTGCAGTCGGCCGAACCGATCGTGACCGTCAAGTCGAACAACGCGAGCCGCAGGCCCTTGTGCACTTCACGGAACAGGTCGTAGGGCACCGGTGCAGCTTGGATCGTGGCGAGGATGACAGGGTCGATCGTGGTGGTCATGGCGGGTTCCTTCTGGTCGGCGACCCCGTGATCGGGGCCGGTTTGTGTGTCAGTCGACCGTGACAGAACCGGACGCGCCTGTTTCCTGAACTGTCCGTGCAAGAACCTTGAGAACTTCGTAAGCACCTACAATCCGGCCCCCATGCAGTGGGCCGAACTGGCGGACTTCCTCGATTCGGGCGTCGCGATGCTCGGCGCCTCGGCCGACGAGCACGGCCAACCCGAGCCGTTCCGGATATGGAGCGCGTCGGTACCCACCGAAGGTCGCGTCCGGGTGCTCATCAACGCTGAAGCCCGCCGCACCTTTGAATGCGTTACCGCGGGCACGCGGATCGCGCTGCTCTTCAGCGACATCGGCACGTTTCGCTCGCTGCAAATGAAAGGCGCGGCGACCGGCGCCGCGCAACCCTCCACCCCCGACGACATGGCGCGCTTCCGGCGGTACGAAGAGCACTTCGGCATCGCCCTCGCGCAAATCGGCCACCCGCCACGCTTGAACATGAGCATGCGGCCCCTCGGCGTGTTCGCGGTGGAGGTCGACGTGGAGCAGATGTTCGACCAGACACCCGGGCCCGGTGCCGGTGCAGAGGTCCGGGCGTGAGCGGCGACGACACGCGCGTAGACCTGCGCACGATCGACGGATGCTTCGACGGCGTCATCCCGCCGGTGTTGGCCACATGTTCGGCTGAGGGCGAGCCGAACATCACGCACCTTTCGCAGGTGTATCTCGTCGACGACGACCACGTCGGCATGTCGAATCAGTTCTTCAGCAAGACGGCCGCGAACGTCGCCGCGAACCCGCACGCGGCGTTGCTCGTGACCGACTCGAACACCTACGACACGTTTCAGATGGATCTGCACTACGAGCGCACCGAGACCACCGGCGCACTGTTCGACACGCTGAAGGCGAGCCTCGAGGCAATCGCGTCGCTGATGGGCATGGAAGACGTGTTCGTACTGCGCGGCGTCGACGTCTACCGCGTGGTGTCATGTCGACGGGTTGCCTTCGGGGCGACGAGCGCGTGAGCAGCGGGCCGGCCCGGCGCAGCGCCGCCGAGTCGCTCGAGGCGTTGGCCGCGCTCACGGGTCGGTTGGGCCGTTGCTCGAATCTCGACGACGCGCTCACCGCGGGACTCGACGCGTTGGCCGAGTTGTTCGGCTTCGAGCACTCCATGCTGCTGATGCTCGACGAAACCCGCACGACGCTCTACACGATCGCCAGTCGCGGCTACGACCGCGAGGGCATCGGCTCCGAGATCCCCGTGGGCCACGGCGTGATCGGTCAGGCCGCGGCACAAGCGAGGGCGGTACGCGTCAACAACTTGCAACGGATGTTGGCCTACGCCCGTAGCGCAGTGTCGTCGACGGACCCTGACGCTCGACCGGGCACCGACGTTCCGTTGCCCGGCTTGCCGCGCGCCGCGAGTCAGCTCGCGGCGCCCGCACTGGTCATGGGCCAGCTCGTCGGGGTGCTCGCCGTCGAAAGCGACGAGCACGGCGCGTTCACATCTGACGACGAACACCTCGTCACCACGGTCGCCCACCTGATCGGAAACGCGATCGACCTCGACCGCGTGGAAGGGCCGATAACCGCAGAGCCGCCTCCGCCGGAACCACCGACCGACCGGCTCAGCATCGTGCGCTTCTTCACCTCCGACGGCAGCACGTTCGTCAACGGCGACTACTTGGTCAAGGGCGTCCCCGGCCGGATCTTGTGGCGTCTGCTCGGCGACTTCGTGAACGAGCGCCGAACCGACTTCACCAACCGCGAGGTCCGCCTCGACCCGAATCTCGACCTACCCGCGTTCCGCGACAACTTGGAGAGCCGCCTGACGCTGCTCAAGCGGCGCCTCGACGAGCGCGAGGCGCCGATGCGGATTCACAAGACGGGCCGCGGTCGGTTCCGGCTCCACATCGACGGCGAGCTGCGGCTCGAACTCGGCGATGGGTGACCCGCTCGCAGTTGCGAGATAGTGGGGCCGTGTCCGAGCCCGTCACGCCGCTGCCGACCGGTAAGGCGTTCGCCGAAGACGAGCGCTCGGTGCTCCTCGGGTATCTCACGTACCACCGCGTCGTGCTCGCCCGAAAGGCCGAGGGGGTCACCGACGAGGAGGCCCGCCGCGCCGCGTGCCCGCCGAGCCCGTTGACGCTGCTCGGTCTCATCCGGCACATGACCGACGTGGAACGTTGGTGGTTCCGCCGCGTCCTGCTGGCCGAAGACGTTCCCGCACTGTTCGACGACGACGAGGAGTGGCGCGTGCCCGCAGACGCAACGATCGCCGACGCGCTAGCCGCGTACTGGGACGAGATCGCGGTGATCGACCGTCACCTCGCATCGGCGAGCATGAACGACCGAAATGCCCTCCACCCGGACGAGCCGCACACGCTCCGGCGAACGATCGTTCACATGATCGAGGAGTACGCCCGGCACTGCGGCCACGCCGACTTGCTGCGGGAAGCGATCGACGGCGCTACTGGCGACTGAGCGCGGCCGGCGGCCTCGTCGGGTTTTTGTGATGGTTGGTTCGCTATAGCGAACCAGCCATCACCGAAAACCGCGGTTCACGTCGCCATAGAACCCGGCGGCGCGTCGGGCGGAATGTTGGGAACCAGCGTCGAGATCACCGCGCCGAGTAGCACGACGAAGCCGGCGAACAATGCCGCGGGGACAGCCGCGTCGGCGATGCCGTTGCTGATCACGGTGCCGACCTGCGGGTTGGCGCCCTTGGGTGGCGCACCCCCGCCGATGTTGTCGACGCTCCCGACGATCGCGGCCCTGGCCTGAGCGGGCAGGTTCGGAACACCGTCGAGGCCGTGACGGATGTGGCTGCTCGCTTGGGACAGGAAGATCGCTCCGATCACTGCGATGCCGAGCGCGGTGCCCACCTGGCGGACCATGCCGGCCGCGCCCGACGCCGATCCCGCCTTTTGCGGCGGAATGTCGCTGAGCACGACGTTGGTGAGTTGGCTCGTGGCGAACCCGATGCCGATGCCGTGCAAGATCAGCGCCGGCAGCAGCGACAAGAACGTCGTATGCGGACCGAACGCGATCGCGTAACCGAAGATCCCCGACGCCTCAAAAAGTAGACCGACGGTGATCACGTACTTCGGCCCGAACCTCCGGCTCAACGAACCACCAATGCCGCCGCCGACGAAGGCGCTGATGCCCGCAGGCAACAACCAGGTGCCGGCGCGGATCGCTGAAAGGTGCAGGCCGGCTTGCATGAAGATCGGCAGGATGAAAAAGGCCCCGAACTCGCCCATCGCCAGCACCACGGTGTTGATCAGTCCGTAACGAAAACCCTTGTGCACGAGATCGCGGAAGTCGAACACCACCGCGTGGCCAGCCTCAGCACGGCGCGTCTCGAGCACCACGAACACCGCCAGCAGGAGCGCGCCGGCAACCAACGAGAACGGCACGGGCGACAGGCCGAGCAACGTGGTGTTGCTCGTGGCCGACCACCAGCCGAAGCGCGCGCCTTCGATGACCGCGAACACGACTCCGAGCAAACCGAGCGTCACCACGATCACGCCCGCCGCGTCGATGCCGTTGGCCCGTTCGTCCTTCGATTCGCGCACCACGAACAGCGCGGCGAGTATCGCCAGCGGCGCAATGACCACGTTGACGCGAAACGCCCAGCGCCACGAATAGTCCGAGGTGAGGATGCCCCCGATCCACGGCCCGAGCGCTCCGGCGCCGCCCGCCATCGCGCCCCACACCGCGAAGGCGTTGCCGCGTTCGCGTCCGGTAAAGGTGGCCGAGATGATCGCAAGCGTGGCGGGCAGCATCATCGCGGCGCCGATGCCCTCGATTAACGCTTCGCCGATGAACAATTGCGTGGCCGAGTGCGACAGCGAAGCGATGGCCGAACCAACCGTGAACAACCCGGCTCCGATGAAGAAAAGCTTGCGCCGGCCGATGATGTCGCCGACGCGGCCGAAGCTGATCAGCAGCGACGCGAACACCAGCGCGTAGCCCGAGATAACCCACTGCATGGCCGAGACGTCGGTGTGCAGTTCGCGGATGATCGTGGGGACGGCAACGTCCAGGATCGTGCTGTCCAACACGATTATGAACAGCGCCGTCGACAACACGACGAGCGCCAGCCAGCGTTTCGGATCGGGCGCGGCGTTCGAGCCCCAGGCAGCGGAGGCGGGTGCGGTCACCCGCTAACTATGCAGGCTGGAGTGCGTCGCTCTGGTACCGGGTGCGGCACAGCCCGCGTTGCAGCTTGCCGCTGCTCGTCTTGGGCAGACTGCCCGGCACCACGAGCATCACGTCGTCGGTCGGCAGGCCCACCGACTCTTGCACGCGCTTCGACACGTCGGCCCGCAACGACGCGTGATCGTCGTCGGCTTTCGTCTCGGCCACGACCACGAGGCGCTCCTTGCCCCGGTCGTTGGTGATGCTGAACGCGATCACGTTTCCCGCCCGCACCCCGTCGACGCGCTCGGCGGCGCGCTCGACGTCTTCGGGGAACACGTTGCGACCGCCGACGATGATCATGTCCTTGATGCGACCGCACAACACGAGTTCACCGTCGACGAGATAGCCGAGGTCACCGGTGCGCAACCACTCCTCCCGGAACGTCGCGGCGGTTTCCTCGGGCCGCTTGTAATAGCCGGGCGTCACCGACGTGCCGCGGATCTCGAGTTCACCGATCTCGCGCTCGGTCATCGTTGCGCCCGTCGCCGGATCGGTGATTCGGATCTCGAGACCGGGGACGGGCCGGCCGAGCCGCGCGAAGCCCTTGGCGCCGGTCGCGTGTTCGTCGGCGACGGGACGGGCGAAGTTGTCGTGTTCCACCATGCGCGCGTCGACCGCGTCGACCCGCATTCCGCTGCCGGGCTCGGGGAACGTGCCCGCAATCGCGAGCTCGGCCATGCCGAAGGCGGGGAACGCGGCGCCGGGCCGCAAGCCGAACGCGGCACCTGCTTCGCAAAATTCACGCACGGTCGTGGGGTTCACGGGCTCCGCACCGTTCAGCGCGATCCGCAACGACGACAGCTCAAGACCGCTTGCGCGCCGTAGGCCGCGCGCGGCCAGCGCGTACGAGAAGTTCGGCCCCGCGGTCGCCGTTCCACCGAAGCGCGAGATCCATTCGAGCCAGCGGGCTGGCGCCGCCATGAAGTCTTGTGGCGACGCCAACACGAGATCGAGACCGTTCACCATCGGCAGCGTGAACAGCCCGATCAAGCCCATGTCGTGGTACAGCGGCAACCACGACACGGCTACGTCGTCGGGCGTGAGCCGCAACGCGGTCGTCGCGCCATCGAGGTTCGCGAGCACCGTGCGGTGCGGCAACATCACACCCTTGGGATCGGCGGTAGACCCCGACGTGAATTGCAACACTGCGAGGCCGCCGGGGTCGATCACGGGGATGTCGAACGCGTCGGCGCGGCGCGACGCCGCCTCGTTCAGCAGTTCATGCATCAACACGATCGGCGGATCGCCCGCGATCGGTTCGTAGAACGCAGCGAGGTCGTCGTCGACTACGAGCAGCGCGGTGTCGCCCGCCAGGATGCGTACGCGCGTCTGATTCACGAACTCTTCGATTGAACCAAGCCGCATCGGCAGCGGCAGCACCATTGCTGTTGCGCCGCAGAGCCATGTCGCCTCGAGCGTGGTGGTCAACGAGCGCGACGTGGTGCCGAGCAACGCGACGTGTGCGCCCGCACCGACGCCACGCGCGGCCAAGGCGCCTGCGATTCGCAAAGCGTCGTCGCGCAAAGTTGCCCATGAGACGGACTGCACACTGTCGCCGTTGACGAAGTGCACGTTGCCGCCGAGCTCGGCGGCAGCAAGGATCCGGTCGGGCAGCGTCAGTCCAAGGGTTTCCGCCACGAGGGTCTGACCTACCCGATCACGTTCTGGTTACACGCCTTAGCCTGGCTCGTGTGGAACGCACTGCGGTAGACGCAACTTCTCTGCGCGTGGCCTTGCCCACCGTTGCTGCAGCGTTCGTCCTACTCATCGCCGGCCACAAGAACCAGCTCATGACCAGCGTCGGCGGGCTTTGCCTCGGTGTTGCGTTGTTGACAATGGGTCCGTCGACGCTTCGCTCCGTACTGACGCGACAGGTGCGCCGTCGCCCGATCGCGGCACAACTCCAGACGGTGTTGATTGGGGTCGCTCTTGGCGGCGGGCTGTTCGCGATTGGAATCGCGGCACTCGTCGCGCTCCACGCAACTTCGGTGACGTGGTCGCGCGCCGCGCTGATAACCGTGGTCGCCTCGCTCCTTTACTGGACAGCCGCATCCGCGGCTATTGCGATCGTGGAAGAGGCCCTGTGCCGGAGCTACATCCTCGACAGCGTTGCGGAGCACAGCTCGATCGCGACGGGCGTAGTGGTCAGTTCGGTCGTTTTCGGACTGCTGCATCTGCCGAACGCAGGCGCCTCGTACGCGGCGGTCACGTTCCTCATGGTCCACGGTCTGTTTTTCGCCGCGTGCCGCCTACTGACCGGCGATCTGACACTCGCTATTGGCGCACATATGGGTTGGAACCTCGCGGAGGGTGGAGTGTCCGGCGCCCGCATCTCGGGGCTGCACGCGCTTGGCGTATGGCGAACGGTTGCTCATCGGGGTTCGTTGCTCAACGGCGGCGCCTTCGGCCCCGAAGCCGGAATCATCACGGTGGTATTTGTCGCCGCGGCGGCAACGGTTGTGTTCGCTCTCGGATCACGGCCGCGTCACCGCGCCTCCTAGGCTGCCGCGGTGCTCGTGGCGGACCGACTCACCCGAAGGTTCGGCGATGTCGTCGCGCTCGACGGGCTTTCGCTACGCGTGGGCCCGGGCGAGGTGCTCGGTTTCCTCGGACCGAACGGCAGCGGCAAAACCACCGCGTTACGCAGCATCCTCGGCATTTCCGAGCCCGACTCGGGCACCGTGACGTGGAAGGGAGCGCCCGTCGACGCAGAGACGCGTCGCAGGTTCGGCTACTTGCCTGAGGAGCGCGGGCTGTACCCCGGAATGAAATTGGCCGAGCAGCTCACGTATTTCGCGACGCTCTATGGATGTGAGCGCGACGACGCGAAGAAGGCCGCGCACGGGTGGCTCGAGCGCCTCGGATTAGGTGAGCGCGCCAACGACAAGGTTGACGCGTTGTCGCTCGGCAATCAGCAACGCGTCCAGCTCGCCGCCGCGGTCGTGCATAACCCCGAGGTGCTCGTGCTCGACGAACCCTTCAGCGGCCTCGACCCGATCTCGATTGAGAACGTCGGCGCCATCTTGCGCGAGCAAGCCGAGCGCGGCGTGGCGGTTGTGTTTTCGAGCCACCAACTCGATTTGGTCGAGGACTACTGCGAGCGCGTCACGATCGTGGCCAAAGGCCGCATCGTGGCCGAAGGCGACATCGACGATCTGCGGCGCGGCGGTGAGCCGCGCCTGATAGTCGAGGTCGCAGGCGACAAGACCAGCGCGTGGGCGAACCGGCTCAAGGGCGTGAAAGTGGTCGACAACGCCGACGGACGCCTCCGCCTCCAACTCGGCAAGACAGCCGACGCGCAGGAAGTGCTCATTGGTGCACAAAAGCGCGGCGCGGTGGTCGAGTTTCGTTACGAAGAGCGCAAGCTCAGCGAAGTCTTCCGCGAGGCCGTCGGTTCGTGAAGAGCACGACCGCCATCCGCCTCGTGGCCATGCGCGAGATACGTGAACGGTTTCGCAGCCGGGTGTTCCGCGTGTCAAGTGTGATCGGCGCCGGCATCGTGTGCGCGCTGATCGTGATCCCCACCCTCAACGAGGGAAAGACGAAGGTGTACGACGTCGCGCTCGTCGGCACGAGCGACCCCGTCATTGCCGCCGCCGTGAAGAACGTGGGCCCCTCGGTGGGCGCCGAAGTGCGCGTCCACGTCGTCGCAAGCGCCGAGGTGGCCACGCGGCAACTAAAAACCGGTGTGCTCGACCTCGCGTTGATCGACGGTCGTCGCGTCGTGATTAACGACGCGATCAATCCCGACCGCGTGAGCACGCGGCTGAAACTCGTCGCCGCCGTGTCCGAGGCGGTTCGTCTCCAGACGTCGCTTACCGACGCCGGGCTTTCGCCGGCACAAGCCGCCGCCGCGCTCAGCCGTCCACCGCTGCCGGTGAACGCGTTGAGTCACCCCAAGCAGAACTCCGACGACCAGTTCACGAACTTCGTCGGCGTGATCGCCATCTTCATTTTCTTCCAGCAGTACGGCAGCTGGATTCTCGTCGGCGTCGCCGAAGAGAAGAGCTCGCGCATCGCCGAGGTGTTGCTCGCCGCCGTGAAACCGCGGCAGTTGGTGTCGGGCAAGATCCTCGGCATCGGCGTCGTAGGCCTCACGCAGGCGCTGTTCGTCGCGATCTCGGCGATCGTCGCGTCGCGCATCGTCGGCTCAAACGTTCTCGCCGGCGCGAACGCGCTCGCCGCCGTCGAAGCCGTCGGCTGGTTCGTGCTCGGCTTCGGCTTGTACGGGTGGGCCTTCGCCGCGGCGGGCTCGCTCGTGTCGCGTCAAAGCGAAGCGCAGGCCGCCGGGTTCCCGATCATGATCCCGATCTTCGCGGGCTACTTCGCGACGATCAGCTCGCTGGGTCAGAGCGACCCCACCGGGTTCTTGAAGGTGCTCGCCTACCTGCCACCCACCGCACCGCTGTGCATGCCCACGCTGATCTCCGCGGGCGCGGTGCAGCCGTGGCAAGTGGCGGCATCGATCGCAGGTGTTGTGCTCAGCGCGCTGGTGATGGCACGCGTTGCCAGCGCGATCTACAGCAGTGCGATCTTGCGCACCGGCAAACGCATCAAATGGCTCGAGGCGATTCGAGCTGCCTAGCTACACAACGATGTTGACGAGCGTCGGCGGGCGCGCGATCACCTTGCGGGGCTCGGCTCCGTTCAGCAACTCGACGATTCGCGGCAGCGCCAACGCGATTGCTTCCACCGATGCAGCGTCGGCGCCGGCCGTGACCTCGACGCGCTCGCGCACCTTGCCGTTGACCTGCACCACCAGCGTGACGGTGTCGTCGACCAGTTCGGCCTGATCGGCCTCGGGGAACGGCACAAAACCAATCGTCGGCTCGTGGCCCAGGCGCGTCCACATCTCCTCGGCGATATGGGGGGCCAGTGGCGCCAACAGCAACGCCAGCGCTTCGGCGGTTTCCCGTGCGCACACACCGGTCTTGGTGATGTGGTTCACCAGCTCGGTGATGCGCGCGATGGCGGTGTTGAAGCGCAGCGCGTTGTAGTCGTCACCCACCGCCGCGATCGTGCGATGGAGGATGCGTCGACTCTCAGCGTCGACCGGACCATCCGTGATCACCAACTCGCCACTCGACTCGCTGATGATCGCGCGCCAGGCGCGCTGCAACAGGCGGTGGGCGCCGACGATGTCGTCGGAGCGCCACGGCCGGCTCGCGTCTAACGGGCCCATCGCCATCTCGTAGACGCGCAACGTGTCGGCTCCGTACGACGCGTACATGTCGTCGGGCGTCACTGCGTTCTTCAGGCTCTTGCCCATCTTGCCGAACTCGCGGTTCACGGCTTCGCCCTCGTAGGTGAACGTGCCGTCGCTTCCTTCCACCACGTCGGCCGCGCTTACGTACATGCCGCGCGCGTCGGTAAACGCAGCGGCCTGGATCATCCCCTGGTTGTACAGACGCTGGAACGGTTCGCTCGTCGACACGTGACCAAGGTCGAACAACACCTTGTGCCAGAACCGGCTGTAGAGCAGGTGCAACACCGCGTGCTCAACGCCACCGACGTAGAGGTCGACGCCACCCGGCGCGCCCGACGAACCCATCCAGTACTGCTCGACCGCAGGGTTCACGAATTCGTTCTCGTTGGTCGGGTCGAGGTAGCGCAGGTAGTACCAACAGCTGCCGGCCCACTGGGGCATCGTGTTGGTCTCGCGCACGTAGGGCTGCAACCCACCGCCCAGGTCGAGTTCGACGTTGACCCACTCTTGGACGCGACCCAGGGGTGGTTCGGGATCGGCGTCAGGGTCGTCGGGACGGGACCGCGGCGCGAAGTCGGCCAACTCCGGCAGTTCCACCGGCAACATCGACTCGGGCAGCGCGTGCGGCAAACCGTCGACGTCGTAGACAATCGGAAACGGCTCGCCCCAGTAGCGCTGACGGCTGAACAACCAGTCGCGCAGCTTCGTGGTGACGGAACCCTC
>JBEEFT010000054.1:0-16240 GCA_041166225.1 Actinomycetota bacterium
GTGAGATGCAGGATCGGCGCCGTCACCGCTTAACCGTAGAGATGTGACGAGCGGCGCTCACTTGAATTTCGGCGCGCGTCAATGCGCTCGGCGCAGCGCCCACGCGCGGGGACCGTCGGCACCGATCGCGAGTTCGGCGGTGACGACGAAGCCAAGCGATCCGTAGAAGGCGAGGTTCTCTTCGTTCATGGTTTCGAGCACGGCGTCGAGCCCGGCCTCCTCCGCGGCAGCGATGCCCGGGGCGATCACCTCGCGGCCATAACCGCGGCGTTGATGCGAGGGCGCAACGGCGAGCAAGTGGAGATATGCGAACGGTGGCTCGGGACGCGTGGTCGCCAGCGCCGACATCCCTTCGAAGATGGACGGCGCGCGTTCCTCGCCTACGAACGCCGCGAGGACACCTCCGATCGAAGGAGGCGTGGGCGCGGGCGGCGACGGGTCGTCGGGAATGCGCCACAACGCCGCGGCGACGATCTCCCCGTCCACTTCGATCACGTCGACGCGTCCGCACGCGACATACGTCTCCACGAACAGACCGAGGAACACCGCGGTCATCTCGAGGCGGTGGGCGTCGGCGGGAAACATCCACTTGAACAACGGGTCGCGCGCGAACGCCTCTCCCACCACTTTGCGAACGGACGCGACCTCCGAGATTTCCGCCGACCGCATGCCACGGACCGTAATGCGGCCGTGCCGATCCTCGGCAGGCGAACACGTGTTCGGATATACTGGTGGTCTAATCGCAGCCGGATCGGCGGTTGCCTCACAACTGTTTCTCGTTGGAGGTTTCCCTTGTCGACGTCTGTTACCGAGTCCGGTCGGTCGCTCATCGCGGCGTGGCGAAGCATGGATCAAGCGCTCGTGCAGTGGATCCTCGACTTGGCCGCGTTCGACGCCAGTCAGTTGTGGGCCGAGGACGGCTACTCGACGTGTGCGAGTTGGCTCGTGTCGAAATGCGATCTGGGGTGGTCGACGGCGAAAGAACGACTCCGGGTCGCGAACGAGTTGGAGCGCCGGCCCGTAGTGCGTGAAGCGTTCGCCGCGGGCGCGCTCCCGTTCAGCAAGGCGCGTGTGATCACGCGGCTGCACGGCGTCGACAATGAGCGCGACGAGAAGTTCGTCGCCATCGCCGGCGAGTACTCGGTGCACGTCGTCGATGCCCGCGTGAAGAACTGGAACTACTTCAACGACCAAGATCGGCGTCCCGGCGACATCGATGACCACTACGGCATCACGCGGTCGCGCGGGTTCGGTGGCGGGATGGGTCGCATCACGATCGAAGCTCCGGACGACCAGCTCGACCGTCTCGTCGGTGTGCTCGACGCCTATCTGGACTTCCTGTTCAACAACCCAGACGAAGCCGCGAAGTTGGCGATGGCTACACGAGAGCCTTTCACCGAGGAGGCTCCACGAGAGCCTTCCGACGGCGAGGCTCCACAAGAGCCTTCCGACGGCGAGGCTCCACAAGAGCCTTCCGACGGCGAGGCTCCACGAGAGCCTTCGGCGCGGCCGTCATTGGCCGCTCGACGACTCGACGCGCTGTTCGATCTACTCGAAGAGGTGGCTCTCGTGGAGCCGACGAAGATCGATCCCGAGCGCGCCACGATTGGAGTGACGGTGGCCTACGAAACCCTCCGCGGGACCGACGGTTGGGGCGGCACGGCACAGGGAAGCTTGCTCACTGGCGAAGCGGTCCGGCGGCTGGCGTGCGACAGCGGCGTGTGCCGCATGGTCGTAAAAGGCGCCTCCGAGTTGCTCGACATCGGGCGCAAGACGCGCAGCTGGCCATGGCCCATGCGGCGCGCGATCCGAGCCCGGCACGGTCACCGGTGCGCGGCACACGGGTGTCACCGTCGCATCACGCAGATCCACCACATCGAGCACTGGGAACGTGACGGCGTCACTGCCGTCCACAACGGCGTGCCCCTGTGCGCGTTTCACCACCACCTCGTGCACGAAGGTGGCTGGCAGCTCACGTGGGATGTTGCGACCGGCGTCACTCGTCTCATCGGTCCGCTCGGCCAGATCCTCGAGTCCGAAGCGCAACTGTTGGCCGCGGCGTAGCGCGGTCAGATGACCGCTACGTCGTCGCGGTGGCGCCGCCGGCTTCTTCGAGACCGAGGCGCAGCGACTCGAGTTCGCTCACGAGGCCTTCGACGTCGTTGGTCAGCGGGTTGAGCGCGGCGACGTCGCCCGTGTGCACCGACAATTCCACCGCGCGGGCGACGGCCTCGTCGAGTTGCGCGTTCAACACCTGCAGCCGGTCGCGGGCGTCTTCCCATACGGCGGCGAGGCGCTCGAAGGCGTGACGCTGCGCGAGCAGCGCGTCGCGTGTGCGGGTGAGGCTGTCGCGCCGGTTGCCGGTGGCGTGAGCCAACTCGGCCGAGACTTGCGACAGTTCGGTTTCGATCTCGTTGGGCGCCAACGACTTCAGCGCTTCCTGCAGCACGTCACCTTGACGCGCGATGCGCCAGCACTCCCCCACGCCGTCGGCGATGCGGCGACCGATCGTGGCGAGCCGCTCTTGGATGGGGCCTTCTCGGGTTTGGCGCACCGTGCGGTCGAAGCGCGCCTGCGCCTGCTGCGCGTCGACCACGAAGCGCCGCCACGGCTCGCTGACGTGGCTCGGGTTGATCCGGTCACCCGCCTTGCCGCGGGGCACCGCGAGCGCGACACGGGCGAGCCAGCCAAGCCCGCCGACAACCGCCGCGGCCGCAATGGGCAGGCCACCCAGGATCGCGGCCGACATGCCGGCGCCGGCGAGCAGCAAGGCCGACGGTGACGTTATGGCGTTGGCCACTGCGGGCGTACGGACCTTCTCGGGCAGCCGCGCCAGCATCAGAAGTTGGAGATGACCGCGGTGAAGACCTTGCTCACCGACAGCGGATCGGTCGCGTCGTAGGAACCGGCGTTCGTCGCCTCGGACAGCCGCTTCAGCACCGCCTTATCGGCGTCTTGGCCGTAAGCGATGGTGAAGAGCCGCACCGGCTGCGACGACTGGCCTTCCGAGCCGGCGCGCAACGACGTCAGGGTGGCGTTGAGGTCGTCGAAGTTGTCTTCGTTCTTGCCGTCGGTGAGCAACACGATGGCGTTGATGCGCGTCGGGTCGTAGGCCTGCTTCATCTGCTCGACGGAGTCCTTGGCCGTGGAGTACAGCGGTGTTCCCTCGACCGGCGCAAGGCTGCGGATTTTCCCGGCGATGACCTCGCGGTTCTCCGCGATCGGCCCGATCGGCACGAGGTCGAGGTAGTCGGTCGGCTCCTTGGGCGAGATCTTCGTCGAGAACACGCGCAGCCCGACAAGGTCGTCGGGCTTGAACTGCGCGAGCGCGTCGATCGACGCGCGTTTGGCGAGGTCGAGCTTCGTTTCACCGGTGGATACCTCGTCGCCCATCGAGCCCGACACGTCGATCACCAGCATCACCCGCGCCGCTTTGCGCTGTTCGCCCCACCGGTCGATCAGGCGCACGAGTACCGCGGGATCGGGGACGCCAAGCGCGGTCTTGGGCTCGGTGGGGTCGACGCCGTAGCGCGACGAGATGGGGTCGCCCACTGCGACACCGGGGTTCCCCGGGCGGAACCCGTACTGCAGCACGCGGCGCTGGTTGGCGGGGCGCTGCACGAACGACTCGAACTGCCGCGCCGCCTTCTTCTCAGCGGGCGTGACCCACGGCGCATCCATCACGTAGAAGGGACTGTCCGAGAACAGCGTGCCGTCCTTCGGATAGATCGCGACGAGCGGAACCCGCGGCGGTCGGGGCTGTTCGCCGGGGTCGAGGATGCCGTCGGGATTACCGCGGTTGTAGGCGATGATCGACGTCTCCTCCACGGCGACCGCAGACACATACGTGAGCCCGAGGCCGGCGCGATCGTTGCGGTAGAGGTTGTTGAGGAAGCTCAGCGTCGTGTCGCCGTAATGCACCACCGAAGATTCGACGCCGCGCATGAACGCGTCGACGTCGGGGCGGTTCACGTCTTCGAGCGTGAGGTCCGATTGCTTGCCCGTCGCCGCGTAGTACTGGGCGATGGTGCTCGACAGCCCGCTCGTAGAGAAGTTCGGGTTGGTCTTGCCGAGCTTGAACGCACCCCACTCGGGATGCCCCTTGCTCGCCCACCCGTCGCTCGCCTTCGACAGCGCCAGCAGGTCGCCAAAGCCGATGGGAGTTTGCGGGTAGCCGAGCGCTTCGGCCATCGGCTTGGGCATCGCGATAACGAGGGGCGAAAGCATGAAGGGCTTCGCGGTGGCCGGCACGATCGCGGCCTGATGCTTCTGCGCGAGGCGCTCGTTGACGACGGCGCCCCACGAGCTCGCCGCGGGCGACCACACCACCGGGGGTGGCCCGTTGCTGGCTTCGTCGGACCACCCATCAGACAGCAACGACGCGCCGACGCCCGACGACACCTTCGTGACCCGCACGAAGCTGCACTTGCCGTCGACCTTGTTGTCGTTGCCGTTGTTGAACGTGTTCGCCAACCCGGTGAGCAGGTCGAACTTCTCCGGTGACGTGGCGAGCGGTACCTGCGTGCAGCCGCCGCCCGACGCTTGGTTACCGCCGGCCTTGTTATCGGCGACGTTGACCGAGCACCCCGCGGCGACGAGCAGAGCCGCGGACACGGCTACGACGCGGCGCAACCGCATCATCGGGTGATCCTTGTCAGGGCCGCCAGCACGCCTGCGGAGGGTAGCCCGTCGTCGGAAGGCAGCCGGGGGGCGTCGGGGGTCACGCCCGCGACGCCCGGCAAGCCGGCGACTCGCCATCCGTTTGTTCGCAGCAATTCACGCACTCGATCAGTGTTCACGACTTTGGCCAGCCGTTGGCCGCGGTCACCCGGCCGTGGCGAAAGCTGTACGTCGGCGGTGACCGTCGGGCTGAGGTGAACGAGGTCGATCTGGCTGCGTTTCGCGGCCGCGATGTATTCGGGCCCGACCTCGGCTTCGGTGGACAGGTACCCGTCGGCCGCGGCCGCGCCGAACGTGAGCAACTCGGTGAACGACCGCCCGCCCGGATTGCGCCCCACCCGATCGGCGTTGGTGTCGACTGCGGCGATCCAAGCCGACAGGTCGGTCTCGTCGAGGTCGTTGGTGGCGAAGTTCTTGTTCTTGATGTGGCCGACCGCGAGCGCGGCGTCGGCCAATCCGCCTTCGGCTTCGGCGTCGGCCGCCATGCCCAGGCGAAAGCCTCGGGCGATCACCGCGTCACCGACGCAGCCGAGGTCAACCGGCTCAGCACACGCCAGTTGCGCGCGCTTGTCTTTCCACACGGCCAGCACGAACGGCGAACGAGCGAGGGGCGCCGACGCGTCGGCGAACAACGTGCCCGCGCTCGACGCGCGAGCGCTGTCGACGACCGCGCCCCACGGTCCCGGTGCCAGCCACCCGTCGACCTCGGCCTTCGCCGGCTCGACCGATTGCAGGCGCGCCGCAGTGGTCGCGACCGGTTCGATCGTCACGTCCACGCCGGGCTCTGCGGCGTCGATCGCGTCGCACACCGCCTCCAGTTCCGTGGCGCAGACCAGCTTCAAGGCGCCCGATCCGCCGGCGTCGTGCGATGTCGTGTGCTTGTTGTCGCGCCGGTCGCGCACGGTCACCGCAACCAGCACCATCGCGACGGCCGCGACCAACGCAAGGATCCGGCGGCCCATCACGGTGGAGCGTAAAGCACCGCTTCCGGATCGCGTTGTTCAGGCGGATTGCGACTCTGGGCAGGATGGCGGTAACGCCGCGCAGAACGTTTCGAGATGCACCGCGTCTTGCGCCGCTCAGTCGAATTCGTGCGTTTGCTCGCCACCCGGTGCCTGGTCGCGTTTGGAGCGGCGTGCGCAGGTCTGTTCGTCGGCTACATCGCCTCGTCCGTGTTCATCCTGCCGAGACTCGGACCGGGCGCGGCGTCGCAAAACCTGGCGACGTCGATCGCCATAGGCCTCGCCGTAGCGGCGGCCGTCGCGAGCCTCGCGGTGCCGGTCGCGCAACCGGTCACAACCGATGTCCACGGCGGCGACGTGATGGCGGACCAAGTCATCGTGCTCGACCTGCGCGACGCGGTCGCGCCCGAGCGCGCCGGCTCTCGTGGAGCCATATCCACCGGCTCCGCCGGGGGGCCGATGGTCTAGCCGTCGTCGCTGGGCGGTGCCGCGGCAACGCCCGCCAGCGCCGGTTCCGTATCGGCGCCGTTCTTGCGCGCCGGCGCGTTGCCCGTTGTCTCCGCGTTTAGGAGGCCACGAACCGCGCTGATGCCCGCGCCGGCGTTTCCGATCAGCGTGGTCAACGCTTGTGTCACACCATCGGCGCCGTTGAGCACGGTCATGTTGTTGATGCCGTGGAACGCCCCGGCTGCCGCGGCGACGATCGCGGGGTAGTTCTCGGCCAGTTGTTGGCCAATAACCGCCTCTTGATTTTCGGCCAGGGCTTGGGCGCGCGCTTCGATCGATTTCGCTTCGGCCAACCCTTTCGCCTCGGTTGCTTCACCCTCGGCGACGCCACGCGCCTTGGTTGCAGAAGCTTCCGCGACACCGACTTGCTGAATCGCACCGGCCTCGGCGCTGGCCGTAACCGAGCGACGTTCGGCCTCGGCGCCTGCTGTGAGACGCACCTTCTCGGCTTCCGCCGCGGCGGCCAGTTTCACCCGCTGCGCTTCTGCTGCCGCTTCAAGTTCGACGGTTTGCTTACGCGCCTGTGCCTTCGCGATGTCGGCGTCGCGTTGGGCATTCGCCACGGTGATCGTTTGGTACGCCTGCGCATCGGCGGGTTTGCGCACGGTGGCCTGCAGCTGCTTCTCGGCAAGGTCGGCGTTCAGCTCCGCCGCCTTGGTCTGCTCCACCACGACGTTCTGCATCGCGGCGGCCTCGGCGAGCGGGCCGGCCTGGTTCGCCTCGGCCGTGGCTTTGTCGACATCGGCCTGATACGCGGCCTGCTTGATCTGAGCGTCGCGGCGCGCTTCCGCCATCAATGCTTCGGCTTCTTGCTCGCGCTGGGTTGCTTCGCGGTCGGCGGCTGCTTGCGCGATTCGAGCCTGGCTCGCCACTGCCGAGGTGTAGGGCTTGGCGAGGTTCTCGATATAACCGGTCGGGTCGTCGATCTCGTGGATCTGCAGCGAGTCGATGATCAAGCCGAGCTTCTCCATCTCGGTGGACGACGACTCACGCGTTTCGCTGGTGAGGCGTGCCCGGTCGCGAATCATTTCCTCGACGGTGAGCCCGCCGACGATGCTGCGCAAGTGGCCGGCGAACACGTTGTGGACGCGCGTCTCCATCTGATCTTCCTGATCAAGGAAGCGACGGGCGGCGTTCGCAGTGGACGTGTAGTCGTCACCCACCTTGAAAATCACGACGCCGCGCACACCGATCGGGATGCCCTGCGACGTCACACAGTCGACCTGGAGTTCCGCCTCTTTGAGATCGAGGTTCAAGCGCCGCACGACCTGTACGCCGGGAATGACCAGGATGCCGCGCCCGACCACAATGCGGAATCCGAAGTCGGCCCCGCTCTCGTGTACGTGGCGGCGGCCCGAAACGATCAGCGCCTGGTTCGGCTCCGGGACCTTCCACATCGCGCGGAATAGGCCGATAACGAGGAGGATCAGTACAACGGGGATGGCGGCGAGTGCGGCGATCATGTGGTGCTCCTTTGAGTTGTCGAAACGTGCACCCGTCGTCGCTACATCGGGGTGACGACGACAGTCCGCGGCGGATAATGCTCGACCACGACAACACGCGTGCCCTTGGCGACGGCTTGATGATCCACGTCGGTGGCGTAATACGCCTGGCCGTCGATCATCACCTCGCCGCGACGGTCTCCCCCCGCGGGGATCACGTCGGACACTCGTCCCATCTTGCCCACCAACCGCTCGTGCACGCTCCGACACTACGTCTGCGTCGCCGTGTGACCGCGAGAGATTGACGCGAATCGCGAACGGGTATCCGTTTTCCAGTCTCAGTGGAACGTCCACTGCGAAACGAACGGGAGAACCTGACATGTTGCTGTGGCTTCTCGCAGTGCTCATTGCCGTAGTGGGCGTCGTCCAACTTCTACAGGGTCAATTGCTGCTCGGAATCTTGCTGCTTGTCGTCGCTTGTGCCGTCGGCCCCGGCGGCTACAGCATCTTCAACCGCCGCGGCGCCGTTTAGCGACGGCAAACCTGGTTGAGCGTTCGTCGTAGCCTCGGCGGCAATGTCTGAAGACTTGCCCTCTGGCTACGACGAACGCTTCGACTACCGAGTCGACGTGTTGTCGCGGCGCAACCGCGTGCGCGTGTGCATCGGCGACGTCGAGTTGACCGACTCGACCCGCACGCTGCTGGTAGACGAACAAGACCATGGCCTCGTGTTCTACGTCCCGCGCGACGACGTGCGCATGGATGCGTTACGCGCGATCGACCACCCCACCCGCTGTCCCTACAAAGGCACGGCGGAGCACTACGCGTTGGCTGGTGACGGCGACGACACGCCGATCGCATGGACCTACGACTCCCCTTATCCGCAAGTGGCGCGCATCGCGGGCCACATCGCGTTCTACCAAGACCGGGTGACGTTGAGCGTCGGCCAAGCGCCCTACGTCGGGCCGCGTTAGCGCGGCGCTAAATCAAGTCGTCGATGTAGATCAGCAGCGGGTCGCCCTTGCCCGTTGCGTCGTGCAGTTCGCCGACGTATAAGCCGCGCGGCAACTGCGGTTCGATGCTCACTTCGACGTAACCAGGGGCGGTCAACTGCATCGGGCTCGGCGTGGCCGTCTGCGCCGCATTGGTGCGCGGCTCGCCGGCCGGCAGCAGGTACACGGGCGAGTAGTCGAACTGCAGTTGGCCCGCTTGCTCGTAGTTGAGCACCACCACACCGCGCTGGCCCGTCGAGGTCGGGCGGCACCGCTGGTGCGGGCTCACCGTGAACGACATCTGCTGCGGATCGGGGTCGGTCCCGCCGCGCTCTTTCTTGCCGAACGCTTTCTTTCCGCTGTCGGTGACCGCGTGCGCCGCGTGATGGCTCTGACACGCGTCTACCGCGAGACCCACGAGCCGGCCCCAGGCGGCAGCTACGGCGTCGGCGTCACGCGTCATCTCAAAGCCACCATCCGATCATCGCTTGTTGTTGCAAAACGAGCGGGCACATCCAGTTCGTCGGCACGTCTTCCTTACCCCGGATGTGCACGATCTTCACCACCGACACGCGCCGGTGTAGCCCTTCGTCGGTGACGGAGAAGTACCCGTAGTCGACGTCGATCGTGCCGTCGTCGGCCTTGAGGATCGACGAGTCGGGAGCGATGTCGTACGCGGTCACCGCCATCTTCGCCTGCTCGTGGTAGCTCACGAGCAGGTTCGTGATGAGCGGAGTTCCGGTAAGCAGTGCGCCCACGCTCTCTTGGATCACGCCTTCCCAGTTGCCCGGCGACGGGCTGCCCGACAGCACTTCGACACTTTGGAAGAACAGCGGGCTGTACGTCGGCCAGTTACGCGGGTCGACCCCGCGCATGCACAGGTCGTACGGCGCGTTGGTGCAGACCTCGAAGACGCACTTGAGCACAGGTACTTGCGCGCCGTCGACCGTGACGAGCCCGTCCTCGCACTGGCAATGAATGTCGAGCGCCGCGAGCTCTATGAGCATGGTGGCGGTTTCGGCCGCCGGCCCGTGGAACTCCCACTGGTCGGACGCATTCAGTGACGACTCGAGTGACCCGCCGAATGCAGTGTCGAGATCGTCGACGACGTCCTGGGTGATCATCGGCGATCCGAGCACCCGCCGCAGGCCCGTGGCCAGGTTGGGTTCGAGGGCAGGGCCGTCGACACCAGGGAACGGGGCGAGAATTTTCGCGCCGAGCGCGTTCAGCTCCGGGGTGACCGCGTCGATGTTCTCGCCGTCGATCCGCAGACCGAGGACGTAGGCGAGGTTGGCCAGGTAGCGGCCCTGTCGCGTGTCGACGTCGACCTGTGCGGCGATGTCGGCGAGCGCGGCCTGGGGCGACGTGGCGAAGTCGGGCGGGTTGCCGAATGCGGCGGGGTCGACTTCGCCTGGCAGCAGCGCCTGGTAGAGCACGGCCATCGCCGCGTCGATCTTCATGCGGCGTCGTTACTTCGACGGACGGGTGCGCTTCGCGGCCTTGGGCGCCGCCGGGCGCCTCGTGGGCGCCGCCGCGCGCTTCGTGGCCGCCGCCGCGCGCTTCTTGGGCGCGGCCCGCTTCGCCGGTGCGGGCTTCTCATAGGTCGAGTCGTCGGTGGGGCGGGTGACGGTCGCGAACGCAGCGAGCGCCGCAGTACCGACGTCGGCTGCATCGCGCAGACCGAGCGCGAACGCCTGTTGCATGTCGTTCACGGCGTCGGTCGCGGTGTAGTCGCCGGCGGCGTTGCGGCGCGCCGCTTCCTGCCAGATGTCGGCGTATTTGCCGATGCGATCGGCCATCGCGCCGAGCACCTCGTTGAGCGAGTCGGTGGGCTCAGGCATCGGGCATCCGTTCGACGAAAGCCGCCGACCACGGGCGCAGTAGGTCGAGCGTGAGGGTGATGCCGCGTTCGGCGGCCGGCATGACGCGGTCGACGAACTCGCGCGTTTGGCGCACCGCGTCGTCGGCGCCGAACGATTCGTTGCCTTGCATCGCGTCGTAGAACTGCTGGACGCCGCCGACCCATGCCTGCATGAGTTCGCCGACGATGGATGCCGCCTGTGCCGCTTCGTCGCCCATGCGTGGCTCCTTTCCCCCGTTGTCGCAAAGTCTTGCACAGCGGCGGACTCGGTCGTCAGACCAACCAGCGTCCGAGGATGCGGTGAAAACGGTGACGGCCGAGAAGCGCGTTCGCCGCTTCGAGGCCCGACATCACCGCAGCCTCGATGCATCCGGCGTTCAGGCCGCTATCGGTCCAGTCGCCGGCGAGCACCATGTTGTCGAAACCGCTCTCGTCGGGGCGCAGCCGATACTTGTCCGAACCGGGCAGCGACTGCACGTAACGGTCCGACGGGTCGACGTTGGCGCGCCAGTACTGCGCGTCGAGATCGCCGCCGCACAACGCGTCGGGCGTGAACTTCGGCAGCAGCACGCGCAAGTCGTCACGGCAGAACCGTTCCGCGGTGGCGCGCACGCGCGCCGTCTCCTTCTCGGCGTGCTCGGCCCAGTCACCCGCCGGCGGCCACGCGCTGTCGAAGCTGTTGCAGAAATAGGCGATCGAGCGCGGCCTGTCCCCGTCGGGCCACGGCTCGGCCGCGAGCAACTGCGGCATCGACGCCCACGTGTCGAACCCGTCGACGTAGCCCGTCATCGTGGTTCGGGGGTAGAGCCAGCCCAGTTCGCGTTCGTCGGCGCGCATCCACAGCTGCAAGGACTGCGTGGCCACAGACGTCACGTTGTGCACGAGGTCGCTCCACTCTGGACGCGTCGCCACGAGTTCCGTGCACACGTGCGCGGCCATGGCGGGCGGGATCGCGAACACGACACGGTCGAAGTCGACGCCGGCCCGCAGCACCCGTTGCTCGGCGTCGGGCCACGAACACCACGCCGCCTCGAGCGGCTCGTGCGCGATGGCCGGGTCGGCGTCTAGCTGGTCGAGCAACGGCTGGGCCGGAAAGCACGGGAGGCCGTCGACGTCGACCAGCGGTTCGTAGCGATCGCGCCCGTCGCCCAGCGCCGCTTGGCACCCGAGCGTGATCGCGTCGATGGTGGTTCCGTCTGAGCCGATGTGGAGGGCGTCGACGCGGTGGAAGAACTCGAAGTCGACGCCGCGCGCTCGCAGCACCTCGTACATCGGCGCGAACACCACGTCACCCATGCCCGCGGTCATCTTCCAGAAGAACGCGCCCTTGTAGTCGAGCAGCGTGCGGATGCTCAGCAACACACCGAGACCGGCGCCGAAACCTCGGCGGTCAGGGTCGCCGCCCGCGTGGCCGAATACCAGGTCGTAGAGGCCGCGCACGTAGGTCGAATCGATCGTGGCCTTCGTCGCGCCGTGGCGCGCGATCCAGTCCAGGAACTCCACGTCGTTCAACGCACGCGCCGTGGCTGCGCTCTGCATCAGGCCGTCGGCGACGCTGCCGCGCACGATCACCGCGATGAGCTCGATCATGTGCCACGTCTGGCGCGCACCCCACACGTCGGCGCTGATCGCGCCCAGCGCCTCGCGCACTTCGGCCAGGGCCAGATCGAATGCCGCTACGACCTCGGCACCGGCCCGGGCGGCGATTGGGCCCGACGCGAACGCAACGCCTTCGAGCATTACGCCGGCGGCGAGCAGCGACGCGGCCGCGGTCGACCGTTGACGCGGTGCGGTGTCTGGCGACGTGGACAGCACGGCGCCGGGTTCGTCTTCGCGCAGCGACTCCACCAGATCCTGGAGCAGCCGCGACGCGCGCCGCATCGTTTCGCGCGGCGTTTCCTGATCGTGCGCTGCGTCGTCGCCCGGCAACCCTTGGTTCTCGGCAAAATGCGCGACCCACGGCCGCCACACACCGTCGTGATGATCGAAAATCCCGACGTCAGACGCCGGGACGAACGCGTCCTCCCACGTCTTCACCGGCGCCGCCGCATTCGTGCGCGGCCGGTCGAGCGCGTCGTAACAGTCGCGCATCAACCGGAAGGCGTTGTCGTAGTGACCGAGCCATACGTGCAGTCCGTGTTCTTCGATGCGTCCGTTCACCCCGCGGCTGCTGGCCCCTTTCCCACCGAGTCGCCAACCGCGCTGGTACACAGTGATCGCGCCGAAACGGTCACGGTGCGCGGGCTCGCTCAGGCGCCACGCCGCGCTCAGCCCCGCCATGCCTCCGCCCAGGATCGCGACCGCCGGCTTGTCCCCCACCGCCGCTCAGTATGGTCTCGGCGCGTGACTGATCACCGGGTCGCAAGCCTGTCACCGCTCGAAGAAGCCTTGTTGTTGTGGCACGAGGTGAACGGGGGTTGGCGCTTCGAGTTGGGCGTGTCCGCGCCAACGCTCGACCCGCAGCGCTTGGAGGCCGCGTTCGACTCCGCATTGGCGCATCATCAGCTCGCGCGCTGCGCCGTACACGCTGACGAGCGCGGCGGGTTCCACTGGGTCCACGATCCCGACGCGACGATCGGCCCGATCGAGGTAGTCGAGTGTGCCGACGACGCGGCCCGTCAGCGCGTCGTGCTGGCGCAGATCGCAACGCCGATGGCACTGGACGAAGCTCCGCTGGTGCGGGCAGTGATCGCGCGCTGCGGTGACCGAGACGTGCTCAGCGCCGGTTTCAGTCACGTGTTAGCCGACGGGTTGGGCGGCTTCCGGTTCCTGCGTTCGGTGGCGCGCGCCTATCGCGGTGAACCCGATCCGGCGCCCGTGGTCGACATCGCGGCCGCGCACGCTGCGCTTGCATCGGCGCCTTCGTCCAACTGGTCAGGCCTGGCCCAAAAGTGGACGACGCGCCTCGACTTGGCGGCCACCGCCGTGACGGCGCGGTCACCGCTCGCGAGCAGCGGCGGGAGGGTGGGCGCGGGCGCCGGTGCCACGACGCGTTCGGTACCGATGGCTGCGCTCGGCGCCGCCGCCCACCGGCACGCCGGATCGTTCGGGGCCCACGCGATGGCGGCGCTCCACGTAACCATCCAGCGATGGAACCGCGCGCACAACGCCGTGTGCGATCACGTCGGCGTGTCCCAAGCCGTGAACCTGCGCCCCGCGGACTGGCACGACGACGTGGTCGCGAGCATGGCGGCGATCACGTCGGTGCTTTCACGTCCGGTCGATCGCGTCGACGTCGAAACCGCAATGGCGAGGCTGGGTCCGCAACTCACCGCGGAGGTGCAGCGAGCCCGGGCCCGTGAGTTCGTCGCCGCGTCAGCGGCCGGACGGTTGGTGCCCTACGCCCTGCGGCGCCGCGCGCTGGCAGCGGTGCCGCGAGAGCAATTCGACACGTGCATGTTGTCGAACTTCGGCGCGGTGGCCGACCCGCCGAGTTTTACCGACGACAGTCATCACGCGATCTCCGTCACCACGGCAGCGATGCCGCTTCTGCCGGTCGGGATCGCGATCTACACGGCGTTCGCCCAGGTGCATCTGATGGTGATGTACCGCGGCGAGTACTTCGACGAAAACGGGGTGAACGCGTTCGTCGACGAGTACGTCGAAGCGCTCAGTCGCGGCTGAGCAGATCCCGCGCCGCGTCGAGGGCCGGGAACGACACGCCGGGCGCGAACTTCGCGACCGCGACGGCGAGGTCGTCGACGCCACCGAGCTCGGCCAGATCCGCGGCCGCGTGCAGTTCGTAAAGGACCGACCCTTGCTCCCGGGCGAGCGCCAAGGCGTCACGCAGCCGTTCGGTTCGAGCTGCGACGGCGGTTTCGAGGCGAGCGGTGTGCCGAAGGGTTTCCGCCTCGTAGAAGTACATGCCGGTGCGCGCCGCGATCGCGCTGGCCTCGTCGTACGCGGCGCGCGCGAGTTCGGGTTCGCCCGCGGCTGCGTGCAACACGCCTTGGATCGTCGTGTAGTACGTCACGAAGACCCACTGGTCGATCATCTTCCACATCGCCATGTAGCTGCCGATGGTGAGGGCGAGCGCGGACAGGTTGCGTTGGTTGTCTGCCGCAGCACCGTCGGCCAGGATGCGCAGCCCTTCGAATACCTGGCGCTGGGTGGCGCCGACGATCGCCCAACTGTCGAATCCGTAACGCGCCGACACCTCCACGATTTCGTCGACGACGCGCATGCCGCTGTCGAAGTCACCGAGCTCGACGTAGATCCACGCTTCGAGTGTCAGCAGGCTCGACAGCGTGAACGGACCGCGCGGGAACGGCAGCGCGCCGCAGATGGTGCGGGCGTTACCGACGACCTGCTCGACGCGTCCCACATCGCCCGCGTGGAGCGCGGCGAAGGCGCCGGCGACCTCGATCATCGCGGCGGGATCGGTCGGTACGAACCACCAGCGCGACACGTCGACCTCGCTCGCGTGACCGAGGGTGCGCTTCTGTTGCGCGAACACTTCGAAGGCGTGCGCGAAGTTCCCGCGGTAGAAGTCGACCACGCCCTGCGCGCCTTCCACGAGCGCGGTGATCATGTCGGGCACGTCAGAACCGAAGCCGCGGAGCACGCTGAGTAACTCGTCGGCGCGGTCGAACTCGGCGCGGGCCGAGTAGTAGCTCCACACGGCGAACAGCGTGGCGTACACCTCGTCGCACGCGCCGATCTCCAAGCTCAACTCGAGGCAGCGCTCGTAGTCGGTGGCGGCTTGCGCGCTCGAGTGCCCCTCGATCGTCAACGCAACGAAGCCGCGTTCGAGACGCAGTGCAATCTCGCGTTTGGCATTCGCCGTCGGTTCGCCGAGCAACAGATCGAGCGCGTTCGTCAACAACAGCCGCGCCTCGCTCAGCGCACCGCGTCGACGTGCCCGCTCGGCCGCGTGGTCGTAGGCCGACACCGCGTCGTCGACCCAGCCCGCGGCGGCGTAGTGCCCCGCCACGCGTTGCCACTCGACCGCGTCGGTGTCGGCGGCGCCGTTCACGAGCGCGTCGGCCACGCGGGCGTGCATGGCGCGGCGCCGCGTCGGCGGCTGCAGGTCGTAGGCAACCTCGCGCAACAGTTCGTGCCGGAACCGGAACCGGTCGGCGCCGAAATCGGTGGGCTGCATAATGCGCGCGTCGAGCAACGCTTGGAGGCCGTCCTCGGTCTGCGCGGTTGAAAGATCAGCGGCGATACCGAGCACGCCGCGGTCGGCGTCGGCCCCGATCACCGCGGCGGCCGCGGCCACCGCGGAGCCGTTCGGCGACAGGTTGAACCGGGCCACCAGCGGTTCGTACAAGCTCTCGGGCACCCCGGACGCGGTAGTCGCGCCGGGCGGCGACGGGTCGGTGTTGGCGCCGTCGGCCGACGTCCGCAGCAACTCCTCCAGGAACAGCGGGATGCCGTCTCCGCGCCGAACGATCCGGTCGAGGTCGGCAGTTGGTGCGCCCTCAGGTGTGCGCGCCCGCACCAGCGCCAGCGCGTCGGCGGGCTCCAACGGCGCCAACCCAACCGTGGCAACGACCGAGCCGCGCGGGACCACAAGCGGGTCGCGACTCGTGACGACCGTGAGCACTGCGGGCGGCAACTGCTGCACCGCGCGCGTCACGAACTCGCGCGTCTGCTCGTCGAACCAGTGCGCGTCTTCGCAGATGAATACGCCCGCACCGTTGCCGAACCACGCGTTCACGAAGGCGAAGGCCGCGTCCTCGATCTCGGCCCGCAGGCGGCGCGCGTCGGACTCCACCGCGTCGTATCCCGCACTGGCGGGAATGCCGACGAGCGCCGCGAGCGGTGCGACGAAGCGATCGTCGAGTTCCAGTT
>JBEEFT010000055.1:0-15437 GCA_041166225.1 Actinomycetota bacterium
GTGCAGCGCGCCGCCGCGCCATTTCCGTTCGTCACGCTGAACACCGTCGGGCCGACGCTGATGTCGTTCGGCTCCGACGAACAGAAAAAGGAGTTCCTGCCCGCGATAGTGGCCGGTGAGGTCAACTTCGCAATCGGCTACACCGAGCCCGAGGCCGGCACCGACTTGGCGTCGTTGAAGACGCGCGCCGTGCGCGACGGCGACGAGTACCTCATCAACGGCAACAAGGTGTTCACCAGTGGCGCCGACCAGGCCGACTACATCTGGCTCGCGTGTCGCACCGACACCGAAGCGCCGAAACACAAGGGCATCTCGATCATCCTGGTGCCGACGTCGTCGCCGGGGTTCAGCGCCACGCCGATCGTCACCGTCGGCGGCACCAAGACGACCGCGAGCTACTACAGCGACGTGCGCGTGCCGGTGACCAATCGGGTCGGTGAGGAGAACGAGGGGTGGCGCATGATCACCACCCAGCTGAACCACGAACGCGTGGGGCTCGCCGCGCTCGGTGGCCTGGCCCATCGCTTGTGGGGCGACGTGGCGACGTGGTGCGCGGCGACCGACGCCGGCGACGGCCAGACGATGATCGACGTCGCGTGGGTGCAACTCGACCTCGCGCGTACGAAAGCGAAGCTCGAAGCGATGCGTTTGCTGAACTGGCGCATGGCCGCTGCGGTGGCCGCGGGCACGCTCAGCGCGGGCGATTCGTCGGCGGTGAAGGTGTACGGCACCGAGTGCGCGGTGGAGGTGTACCGGGTGCTGCTCGGCATTGTCGGCGCCGCCGGTTACCTCCGGGCCGGTTCGCAGGGCGCAGTGCTCGCCGGTGAACTCGAGAAGGCGGGCCGCTCGGCGCAGATCAACACGTTCGGCGGCGGCGTCAACGAAGTGCAGCGTGAGATCGTCGCGTCCGTCGCGCTCAAGATGGCGCGCCAGGCCCGCTAGATGAGCGACTTCGTCGAGCAGCTGCGAGCGTTCGAAGGCCGCGTCATCGGCCCGCCCGCGGTCGCCCTCGACGCGGTGAACGAGCCGATGATCCGCCACTGGTGCGACGCGATCGGTGACCACAATCCGATCTACGTCGACGCCGACGCGGCCCGGGCGAATGGCCACGACGGCATCGTCGCCCCGCCCACGATGTTGCAGGCGTGGTCGATGCGCGGCCTGGGCGGCCGGACGGGAACCACGGCTCAAGACGACCTGCTGAGCCTGCTCGACAGCGCTGGTTTCACGTCGGTGGTCGCGACGAATTGCGACCAGGAGTACGCGCGCTACTTGAAGCCGGGTGACCGGGTGACTACCACCACCACGATCGAATCAGTAAGCGAGGAGAAGACCACGGGTCTCGGTGTGGGGCATTTCGTCACCACGGTGCAGGAGTATCGCGACGACGCGGGCGACGTGGTCGGCACGATGCGGTTCCGCATCCTGAAGTTCGCGCCGAAGCCCAAGGTCGAACCGAGGCCGTTGCGGCCTCGCCCGTCGATCACCCACGACAACGCGTTCTGGTTCGACGGAGCGAAGAACCACCAATTGCTGATCCAGCGTTGCGCGTCGTGCCAGCAGTTGCGCCACCCGCCCGGACCGATGTGCCCGCACTGCCAGTCGCTCGAGTGGGACACGGTGGAAGCGAGCGGACGGGGCAGCGTCTACAGCTTCGTGGTGAACCACTACCCGCAGGTTCCGGCCTTCGACTACCCGCTGGTCGTGGCCGTGATCGAACTCGAAGAAGGCACCCGGCTCGTGTCGAACGTGATCGGCGTCGACGCCCACGACGTAACCATCGGCATGCCGGTGGTCGCCGAATTCACCGCGTTCGACGACGACCTGACGCTGCCGCAGTTCCACCCCGCGGCTTCGATCGAATCGGCGGGGAAGTAATGGACTTCGTTTTCAGCGACGAGCAGCTCGCGGTGCGCGAGCTCGCGGCACAGATTTTCGCGGGCCACGCCACCGTCGAACGCATCAAGCAGATCGAAGCCTCGGCCGACCGCGTCGACCGCGACCTGTGGGCCAGGCTGGCCACCGCCAACCTGCTCGGCATTGCGCTGCCCGAAGCGCACGGTGGCAGCGGCCTCGGGATGGTCGGCCTGTGTCTGTTGTTGCAAGAGCAAGGTCGGCGCCTGGCCCCCGTGCCGCTGCTCCCGACGCTCGCGTTGGGCGCGCTGCCGCTGGTCGAGTTCGGGACCGCCGACCAGAAGACCGCCTGGCTGCCCGGCGTGATCAGCGGCGACGTGATTCTCACAGCGGCCCTCGTCGAAGCCGGGTCGCTGGAACCCGCGGAGCCTCAGGTGACTATCGATGCCGACGCGAAGCTCACCGGTACGAAGCTCGCCGTTCCGGCCGGCCACATCGCCGACCGCGTGCTGGTGCCGGCGGCGACGAGTGACGGCGTCGGCGTCTACATCGTCGATCCCCGCGGCGAGGGTGTGACGATCGAATTCGTCGACACCACCGATCATCAGGGTGCGGCTCGCCTCACGTTCGCCGGCGCGCCCACCGAGGGCACGGTCGGCGGGCCGGGCGACGGAGTGGCGGTCACGCAGCGCATCGCAGACCTCGGACGCGTCGCGCTGGCCGCGATGCAGTTGGGCGTCGCCGAAGAGGCGTTGCGCCTCGCGGCCGAGTACACCTCGGGCCGGCTCCAGTTCGGCAAGCCGCTGTCGACGTTCCAAGGCGTGTCGTTGCGCGCCGCCGACGCGTTCATCGATATGAGCGCGATGGAAGTGACGTTATGGCAAGCGGCCTGGCGCCTCGACGAAGGACTCGACGCGTCGCAGGAGATCGCGATCGCGAAATGGTGGGCGGCCGAAGGCGGTGAGCGCGTGGTTCATGCCACGCAGCACCTGCATGGAGGCATGGGCGCAGACGTCGACTACCCCGTCCACCGGTACTTCCTGTGGGGCAAGCAGATCGCCGACACGTTGGGCGGCGCCAGCAGTCAGCTCGCGCGCCTCGGTGCCGAGATCGCGGCGGCATACCGATGACGATCCGTTTCGCCGAGGTGAGTGTGGGCGATGAACTGCCACCGCTCGACGTTCCGCTCACCCGCACCTTGATCGTCGCCACCGCAATCGCGTCGCGCGATTACCAAGACGTGCATCACGACTCGCAGCTCGCGCAGGAGCGCGGCTCGAAAGACATCTTCATGAACATCCTGTCGACGAACGGCTTCGTCGGGCGGTTCGTCACCGACTGGGCCGGGCCGGCCGCGGTGCTGAGCAAAGTCGCGATCCGCCTGGGCGCACCCAACTATCCGGGCGACACGATGCACCTCACCGGTTCGGTCACCCGGGTCGCCGATGGTGAGGTCGACGTATCGGTGCGCGGCGCCAACGAACTGGGCGACCACGTGACCGGCACGGTCACGTTGGCCTTACCGATAGAAGCTGGCCCGTGAGCGACGACGCCAGCGCCATCGGAGGACGCGCCGCAATCGCTGGTATCGGCGCGACCGAGTTCTCGAAAGCCTCGGGGCGTAGCGAGTTGCGTCTCGCGGTTGAAGCCACGAAGGCCGCCCTCGACGACGCCGGAATCGCGCCGAGCGAAGTCGACGGGATGGTCACGTTCACCATGGACAACAACCCCGAGATCGAGGTCGCCCGCAACCTCGGCATGAAGGACCTCAAGTTGTTCAGCCGGGTGCACTACGGCGGCGGCGCGGGCGGCGGCACGATGCTGCAAGCGGCGATGGCGATCGCCAGCGGCGTGTGCGACGTAGTGGTTTGCTACCGCGCCTTCAACGAACGCTCCGGTCACCGCTTTGGCACCGGCGTGCAAGACCGTCCTCCCGCGCCGAACACCGAGAACGCCCACTACTCGTGGTACTCGCCGTACGGACTGTTGACGCCCGCGCAGTGGGTGGCGATGTTCGCGCAGCGCTACATGCACACCTACGGAGCGACGAGCGAAGACTTCGGGCGGGTAGCTGTGGCCGACCGCTTCCATGCGTCGACCAACCCGGCGGCGTGGTTCTACAAACAGCCGATCACGCTCGAAGACCATCAGGCCTCGCGCTGGATTGTCGAGCCGTTGCACCTGCTCGATTGTTGTCAGGAAAGCGACGGCGCGCAGGCGTTGGTGATCACGAGCCGCGAGCGGGCCATGGACTCGCCCAACGGCGCCGCGATCATCGAAGCGGCGGCGCAAGGCGCGTCGAAGGGTCAAGAGATGATGACGAGCTACTACCGCGACGACATGGCCGGGCTACCGGAAATGGGGCTGGTGGCGCGGCAGCTGTGGGCGACGTCGGGCCTGTCGCCCGCCGATATCCAGACCGCCGTGATCTACGACCACTTCACGCCGTTCGTGCTGTGCCAACTCGAAGAGTTCGGGTTCTGCGCACGGGGTGAGGCGAAAGACTTCATCAAGGACGAAGGCATCGAGTTGGGCGGCCGCCTACCCATCAACACCAACGGCGGCCAGCTCGGTGAGGCCTACATCCACGGCATGAACGGGATCGCCGAAGGCGTCCGCCAGGTGCGGGGAACGTCGGCGAACCAGGTTCCACACGTCCAGCACGTGCTCGTTACCGCGGGCACGGGCGTGCCCACCAGCGGCCTGATTTTAGGCCGCCCGGAATAAAATCTGACGGTGCGTTAGATTTCGACCACACCACAGGTTGGGGGGCCCGTGAGACAGAAACACCTTCGATTCGTATCTCTTCTGGCGGCGATCGCACTCGCGACGACCGCTTGCGGAGCGCGGCTGAACGACCAACAGGTGGCCGCGGCGCGTGCCGGCGCGACCCGCAACGCCGGCGGAACCAGCGGCGACGGCATTGGCGCCACGCAAGACACCACACCAGGTGACAGCGGCTCGGCCGATACCGTGCCCGGTTCTACTGGCAACAACAACACCGGTGGTGGCGGCTCCACGGCGACCACCTCTGCTTCCGGTGGAGGCGGCGGATCCACGACCAACGTCCATGCGATGCCCGCAGGTGGCAACGGCGGTTCTACCGACGTAGGCGTGTCCGCGACCAGCATCACGCTCGGCAACGTGAGCACGCTCACCGGTCCCGTGCCCGGGCTGTTCCAGGGCGCAACGGTCGGCGCGCAGGCCGCGGTCGCATACGAAAACTCCGTGGGCGGGCTGTTCGGCCGCAAGTTCAAGTTGGACGCGCGCGACGACCAGTTCGACACCGGGCAGAACCGTTCGCAGACGGTCGACCTCATCGGCAAGGCGCTCGGCTTCCTGGGTTCGTTCTCGCTCTACGACGACGCCGCGGTCAACGAGATCAAAGCTGCCGGCCTGCCCGACGTCAGCCATGCCCTCGGCAACGGCCGGCTCGCGATGCCCAACAACTTCTCGATACAGCCGTCGGCGTCGGGTGGCCCGCTGGGGCCGTTCAACTACTTCAAGGGCCGCTACCCCGACGCGATCAAGTTCGTGGGCAGCATCTATGCCGACATCCCGTCGGCCGCCGCCCTCCATCAGGGTTACAAGCGAGCCGCGGAATCGGTGGGATACAAGTTCATCTACGAACGCGGCATCGGCGCGACGGAGACCGACTTCACCTCCGACGTGGTCCGCATGCGCGACGCCGGCGTGAAGCTCGTCTACTTCACTTCGGTCGACGACAAGACCACGGCGCGCTTCGCGAAGGCGATGAAGGCACAAGGCTTCAAACCGACGGCCTTCGTGGTGAATGGTTCGGCGTACGACCCCGACGTGATCGCTCTCGCCGGTGACGCGGCCGACGGAATGTTCGTGCCCAGCGCGGCGTCGATGTACGCGGGCGAAGACGCCAGCGTCGTGCCCGAAGTCGCCCTCATGGACAAGTGGGTGCAGAACGTGAAGCCCGGGTTCAAGCCCGACATCTTCACGGCCTACGCGTGGGCGGGCGGACGCCTGCTGTTCCAGGCGATGGAGAACGTCGGGCCGAAGGTCACGCGGCCCGCGATCACCGAGGCCATCCGCAAGATCGGTGTCTTCGACGACTTCGGTCTGTTCGCCCCCTCGAACCCAGGTTCCAAAGCGCCGGCGTCGTGCTTCATCGTGTTGAAGATCACCGGCGGCAAGTTCGTACGCTTCGATTCGCCGCCCGCCGCGTATCGCTGCTCCGACGGCCCCTGGTTCTTCGGGTAACGGGCAACATCCGTTGACCTCGTTCCTCGCGTACACCGTCATCGGCATCGCGACCGGCTGCATCTACGCGCTCACGGCGAGCGGGCTGGTCGTTACGTACACGACGTCGGGCATCTTCAACTTCGCCCACGGGGCCATCGGGATGCTGATGGCATTCACGTACTGGCAACTCACCGTGCAACAAGGGTGGCCGCAATGGCTGGCGCTGATCGTGGTGCTCGGCATCATCGCGCCCGCGTTGGGTGCGTTGATCCAACGGACACTGATGCGCAGGCTCTATGGCGCGTCGATCAGCACCACGCTCGTGATCACGCTTGGGCTGCTGCTGTCGTTGATCGGAGTGGCGACGATCTTCTGGGATCCGGGCGAGCCGCGATCGCTGCCTGAGTTCTTCGACGGACACCGCGTGAAGGTCTTCAGCATTTTCGTCAGCTACCACCAGCTCACGATGATCACCGTCGCGGTGCTCGTCGCGATCTTCCTACGCCTATTCCTGTTTCGCACGCGCATCGGTATTGCGATGCGGGCGGTCGTCGACGATCCCGAGCTCGCCGCGCTCAACGGTGCGTCGCCCGACCGCGTCGCCGCAGTGAGCTGGGCCTTGGGTGCGTCGCTGGCCGGGCTCGCCGGCATCCTGCTGGCACCACTCGTGTCGCTCGACATCATCCTGCTCACACTGCTGGTGATCAACGGTTACGCGGCGGCGATGGTCGGACGGTTGAAGAGCCTGCCGCTCACGTTCGTCGGCGGCCTCGCGCTCGGTCTCGGCGAGGCGTACACGATCGGCAACCTGCCCTCGAACGTGCTGAACATCGTGAAGCCGGCGCTGCCGATCTTCTTTCTCTACGCCGTGCTGCTGTTGTTACCCCAGGCCCGGCTCCGCGTCGGTCGAGTGGTCACGGCCCACCGCGCGCCGCGGGTCGCGTCGCTACGCGAGTCGCTGGTCGCCGGAGCCGGGTTCGTCGCAGTGGCGGCGATACTCGCGGCGGTGCTGTCGCCCGGTGACCTGTTCACGGTGGGCCAAGGGGTTGTGTTCGCCCTGATCATGCTGTCGATGGTGTTGCTCACCGGTTACGCGGGCCAGGTGTCGTTGGCGCAGATGACATTTGTCGGTGTCGGCGCGTTCGCCATGGGCAAGTTCTTCGGCGGCGGTTCGTTGCTCGGCATCATCGCGGCAACGGTGCTCGCGGGTTTGGCCGGCGCGCTCGCCGCGCTGCCCGCGATTCGCCTGCAGGGCCTTTACCTCGCGCTGAGCACCCTCGCGTTCGCGCAAGGCATGAGCGCGCTGTTCTTCAAGAACGCGAACGTCTTCGGCTACGGCGGGCGCCTCGTAGTCAAACGCCCGGACATCCTCGGCATTTCGTTCCGGGGCGATCGCGCGTTCTTCGTGCTGGTCTGCATCACATTCGCCGCGTGCGGAATCGGTGTGCTCGCGCTTCGGCGCGGACCGTTCGGGCGCCGCCTCATCGCGATGCGCGAGAGCCCGGCCGCGTGCGCGACGTTGGGCTTGAACCTCACTGTCACCAAGCTCGCGGTGTTCTCGCTCTCGTCGGCGATGGCCGGCCTGGCCGGCGCGTTCTACGGCGGGCTGCGCGGACAGGTGGGCCTGAACGACTTCGAGATGTTGCAGAGCCTGGTGCTCCTGCTGCTGGTGTCTGTCGCCGGCATCAATACGGTCACCGGCGCACTGATGGGCGGCCTCACCTTCGGATTGTTCCCCAAGCTCCAGCGAGCTTTGCCCGGCATCCCCAGCCTGTCGTTCCTCGGGGCGGGCTTCGGCGCAATCGCGCTCGGGCGCAACCCCAACGGCTGGACCAGCGACATCGGGCCCAACATCGCGCGCGTGCGCGCCGCGCTTCGTCGCGGTCCGCCCGCGGCTGACGCGCCCGAAACGGCACCCGAGGTGTTCGTTACTCCGCACGAGGCGGTCGGTAGTGCTCAGCGCTGAAGCGGTCGACGTCACGTTCGGCGTCACGAACGCGCTGTCGGAAGCGACCGTTGCGGCCGAGGCGGGCTGCGTCACCGGCCTGATCGGCCCTAACGGCGCGGGCAAGACGACGTTGTTCAATGTGATCACGGGGCTGCAGCAGCCCACGCGTGGCCGCGTAAGAATCGACGGGGAAGACGTGACGAAGCTGAAGCCGCATCTGCGCTCGCGCAAACGCGTCGCCCGCACGTTCCAGCGCCTCGAGGTGTTCGGCTCACTCACGGCGCGCGAAAACATTCTCGTGGCCGCCGAGATCCGGAAGCGTTGGGACTCCACGCCCGAAGAGCCCCGGGCCGTGGCCGACGAGATCCTCGAACGCGTCGGGCTTGTGGCCGTGGCTGACCAGCCGGTCGACGCAATGCCTACCGGCCTGGCCCGACTTGTGGAGTTAGGGCGCGCGTTGGCGATCCGTCCCAAATTGCTGCTGTTAGACGAACCGGGGTCGGGCCTGGACCCCGGCGAGACCTTGAGCCTGGGACAATTGCTCACGGAACTCGCGGGGGAGGGCATGGCGATCTTGTTGGTTGAGCACGACGTCGAACTCGTAATGCGCATCAGCCGCGAGGTCTACGTCCTCGATTTCGGTCGCGTGATCGCGCAGGGCACGCCCAAACAGGTCCAGGCGGACCGCAACGTTCAGGCCGCCTACCTCGGAGCCGAGGTGCCAGCGTGAAACGCGCGTGGACGTTTATCGGCGTGTCGTTCGTAGCGGCTGCGCTGAGCGTCGCGAGCTTCGTCGTCGGCGCGCCGCGCGCGGGTGCCGACGAGTTGCTTGGCTACGACATGTCCGCCGACGCCCGCGGCTTGCAAGTGTTCACGGTGATCCCGGATCAGCAGATCCAGCCCGAACTCAACATCCCGCAGGCCAGCAGCACGCAGCAGTCCGGAAACGGCTACGGCCTCGCCAGCGCGGCGTGGCCCGGAGCGATCGTGGCCAACGGCGGGTCGCTAGTCGGGCTACTCGTCCCCGGCTTTCCACCCGCGGTCGCGGCGTTGCTCGTCGACCCGGTCCGCGCTGAAGCGCGCACCGGCCAGGATCCGCCCGTCACCACCTACGACCTACCCGGGCTGACCATGCGGTCGCGGGCCGATACGTCGTCGGCCGAGTCCGAAGCGGGCGCGCAGGGGACTTCGGTATTGCCGGGTATTTTCGCTGCCGCGAAGACCACGAGCAGTACGCGTGTGGTGAACGACGTCGCCGTCGCGACGGCGCGCAGCGTGGTGCAAAACCTCAACCTCGCCGGCGTGCTCGAAATCGACCAAGTGGTCAGCACCGCGTCCGCCAAGAGCGACGGCGCAACCGGTTCGGGCGACGCCCACACCACAATCAGCGGCGCCACGGTGATGGGCCAGGGCGTCACGATCGACGAGACCGGCCTGCACTTCGGAGCCACGAAGCAACCGATCGACGCAGTGGTGCAGCAAGTCGCGAAAGCCGCGCTCGACAAGGCCGGGATCAAAGTCGCCGTCGGGCCGGCGACGAAAGAGATCACCGGCGCCGGCGCCGTGGTCGGTGCCAATTCACTCGTGATAACGGTGACGCAGAAGGGCTACACGGTCGGCTACACCATCGGCGGGGCGCGAGCCGCGTCGGTCGCGTCCGCGGGTGGCGGCGGTGGCGATGAAGTTTCGGGCGATACCGGCGGTGCCGGCGATCTGCTCGGCGGCACCGACCTGTCGGGCGACGGCACGTCGCTCACCGGCGACCTCGGCGCGCTCGGCGATCTCGGGTCGGGGTCGACCGGTGGCGACGGTTCCTCAGTCGTCCCCGGAGCGCCGCTCGCTCTCACGCCCACCGCGGCCGCCGCGTCCGGGCGGCCGCTTACCCCCGCGGCCGTGCTGCTGGGCGTGGTCGCCGCGCTTCTCTTCGCGGTCGGTATGCGCCGCCTCAACACCGCGGTGCTCGCGGATCCGACCGCGGGCATCGCCTGCACGCTGCCGGGCGAGGACGCGTAGTGACCGCACCCGCGCTCGAACTGCGCGACGTGCGCGCCGCATACGGCCGCATCGAGGTGCTGCACGGCGTGTCGTTCACCGTGCCTGCGGGTTCCGTGTTCGCATTGTTAGGTGGCAACGGCGCCGGGAAGTCGACCATCCACAAAGTCGCAAGCGGCCGGCTGCAACCGACGCACGGTTGCGTGCACGTGGCGGGCATTCACGTCAACGGAGCCGACGCCGATCAAATCGCCCGCGCCGGCGTGTGCACCATCCCCGAGGGCCGCGGCATCTTTCCGAACCTCACGGTGGGCGAGAACTTGCGGATGATGACCTACGCGGGCGGGGTGCGTGCCAAGGACGTTGAGGAGCGCGCCTACGCGCGCTTCCCCGACTTGAGCAATCGCCGCAAGCAACTCGCCGGCAGCCTGTCGGGCGGTCAGCAACAAATGGTCGCGATGGCTCGCGCGCTTGCGACGGAACCGTCGTTGTTGCTGCTCGACGAGATCTCCATCGGCCTCGCGCCGATTATCGTGGGTCAGCTTTACGAACTCGTGCGGCAGCTGCGCGACGAGGGCATCTCGATCCTCGTCGTCGAACAGTTCGCCCAGACAGCGTTGGCCATCGCGGACTACGCCGCGGTGATGTCGCACGGCACGCTCGTGGCGATGGGCCAGCCCCAAGACATTGCAGACGAAGTTTCTGCGGCCTATCTCGGAGGAGTGGCATGACCACAGCAACCACTGACGTCGCGCTCGAACGCGACGGCGGCGACGCGCGGCAGCGCCGCTTGAGTGACGCGATCTCGCGAGTACGCACCCGGACCAAGGCAACCGACGCGGCGCGGGTGCTGCTGATCGTCGGCTCCGTCGCGGCGCCGCTCGGTCTCGTGTTGATCATCCTGGGCTGGTTCGGCGCGTCCCACACCACCAACCTCTACGAGCAGATCCCGTATTCGATCAGCGGCGGCATGCTCGGCCTCGGCCTCGTGTTCGCCGGTGGCTTCGCCTACTTCGCGTACTGGATGACCCAGCTCGTGCACGCCACTCGCCGCGACACCGCCGAGACGCGGGCCGTCCTCGAACGCATCGAATACCTGCTGTCGGGCGGCGCGAGTGCCTCGGCTGCCGTCGCGGAGCTCGTGCCGACCCAGACCTACGTCGCCACTCCGAAGGGCACGCTGTACCACCGCGCCGACTGCGCGTCGGTGGCGGGCAAGAACAACCTCAAGCAAGTCAACGCGGCGTCGACCACGTTGTCGCCGTGCCGCATCTGTAACCCCTAGTTGAACGCCGCTGTCACAATCGACGCTAACTGTCGTCGGCTTCCTGCCAGGTTGAGCCGTTAGACCGCGTCCACACGTGCCTGTGTTGCTCGCCGACGAGCGAGTCATAGGTGAGGTACACGCGCCCGAAGCCGGCAAAGTCAACCGCCACATCGTCGCCCGCGTGATTCGCGGGTGGAATGGGCAACTCGCGCGTAAGCCACGTCTGACCGTCGGTGGACCGTGCGGCCACCACGCCGACGCCGCCTGCGGGCTCGCCTCTGCAGATCACCCACGATGTTTGGACCGCGTCTGAACCAGGACCGGAAGCGATCTTGCCCGATGCGATCTGTTCGCCGGTCCAGCCGTTCTTCTGGTCGTCCCAGGCCTGAACGGCAGCGGGGCAAAGTGCATCGGCAGAGTGCTGCATTGTCCGGTCACGACCGGATAAGAGGTGGATGGTCGATGTTGTCGGGGTGTGCGCAGTAGTCGACGTGGACGCGGCATGCGGCTTGTCAGATGAACACGCCGCCAGCATCAGCGCGGCGGCAACGGTCACTAACGCGGCTCGCATTGCCGCAGCTTCACAGAAGTAACGCTCGTCTGACGGTCCGGCGGACGCCGCGCCACCGGGGGTGCTCAATATTCTCTGCGCCGTCGGTGGCCGAGGGCGAAGATCGACGACATGGCGGAGATCGAAGTCGTTGTCGCGCATTCGGAGCGAGTGACGTTGCGCGTCGGCGATGTGTTCCTGAAGATCGACACGGATCAAGCGCGCATCGACCGAGAGGTCGAGGTCATGGCGAGGGCACCGATCCGCACCCCCGAGGTCCTTTGGCGTAAGCCGCCGGCACTCGCCCTCGCGGCAGTTCCTGGAGCGGCGCTGGGCGTGCTGAACCAGCCTTCGCCTGCGTCTTCGGCGGCGTGGGTTGCGGCGGGTGCCGCCGTCCGCACGCTGCACGACGCTGCGCTGCCGCCGTGGCCGAGCAGCCAGTGTCAGCAGCAGCCCGCCCTCAGCAGTCGGGGCACGGCCGAGTTTCCGCTGCAGCTCGACTCGGAGTGCGGCGGCGCTGCGGCCATGGACACCGGTGTTCATCCACGGCGACCTGCAGATCGTTCATGTGTTCGTCGACGGTGACAAGGTGAGCGGCGTCGTGGACTGGTCCGAGGGCGGCCAAGGCGATGCGATGTATGACCTTGCCACTCTGACGCTCGCACACGAGGAGCATCTCGACGATGTCGTCGCGGGCTATGGCGCCGACATCGACATCGACGTGATTCGCGCGTACTGGTCGTTGCGAAGTTTGATGGCGACCCGGTGGCTGGCTGAGCACGGCTACGGCGCGCCGGCGACGTTCCCAGAAGTCGCGGTGCTCAACTCCTTGGCCGCCAGTTCTTAGAGTCGACTACTGGGTAGGACGAAGCTGTGTTGGACGAAGCTGCGTCGGACGCGGATCGACTGCGTGACGAGCGCGCTCGCGTTGTCGCCAACATTGAGGCCCTCACCGGCGACGCGCTTGACGACGCGCTCGCAAGCCTCGCCGATGGTGGGTATCGAACCTGCGCGTCATGCGGCGCGGCGTCGCCAGGCGCTGCGGGAGCGCCAATCGGGATCCCGAGGTAGGACTAGTGGGAGTGTGACGATGCGATCGTCGGGCCGATCTGGCGATCCGGTGGTCCCGCTAAGCGTGGCGCAACATTGGCTGTCATCCACGGCGAACCGACCTCCGTTGCAACTCGGTCGAGCACGTCGGCATCGTCTCCGAAGATCACCAAGACAACTTCGTTGTCCGACGTGTGGATCACGTGGAATTCCTGAAAACCGTCGATCGCGCGCATTTGCGACGTGAGGTCTCGTTCTGCCCTCGCGAACAGTTCGGGGTCGACGGGTTCCTTGAAGCGAAGACGGTTAACGACAGCAGCCATCGGGTGATCCTTGCTCATCCCCGGATCGTCTCGGCATCAAATCGGTTGTTCTGCAGCCGATCCGATGCCGAGAAGCCGTCCAGTAGCAGCGCACACGTGCCGAACTAGTGCGCGCGCGTCGGCACCATGCGTGGGTGCTCGACTCGGCCCGGCGGCACTTTGGCGGCAGCGCGATGTCGCGTTGCGGAGCGCCGAAGTGGGGTACTGAAGCACCGTGCCTGACATCTGCGACTTGATCCTCGACGACCACGAAATCTTCCGTCGGCGTTTCGCCGAACTAGACGACGAGCGGCGCAGCGAGCCTGCGGTCGTCTCCGCGTTGTGGGACACGTTGGCCGAACACCTCGAGCGCCACGCCAGCGCCGAGGAAGACGTGTTCTACCCCGCCGTCCTCGAACGGGTTTCTGAGGGAGAGCACGAAGCGCACCACGCGATTCGTGACCACAACAAGATCCGCGACGCCGTCCGCAAAGTCGCCGACGCTTCACCGGGCAGTGACGAATGGTGGAGCGCAGTCGACGCGGCGAACGAGGAAAACAGCGACCACATGGCCGAAGAGGAGCGAGGCCCACTCTCGGAGTTCCGCCAAGCCGGCATTCACGAACTGCGCAAGGATCTTGGGACCCGGTTCATCGCGTTCAACCTCGAGCACGCAGGCGGACGAGCGCTCGACACCGACGACGTCGACCCCGACGAGTACGTGCAGGAGCACGCCCCCGAATGAGCTGAGGCGCGCGCCGGTCGCGGCGCGGCGGCTAACGCCCGAGCTGTTCTTCGCGCTGGCGCTGCGTGGAATGCATCGGGTCCTTGTCGAACTGTGGGATGACTTCGCGGCCGAACGTCTCCACTGCTTCGACTGCGATCTCGATCGGCATGGTCGACGACAGCATGCCGAAGGTGATCTGGTCGGCGCCGATGTCGGCGTAGTTCTGCACGCACTTGGCGCACTCGTCGGGCGTGCCGATGGTGGTGAGGCCGCGCTTGATCTGCTCATCCAACTGCTCGACGGTCTGGTCGGGAATCAGCGCCGGCCACTCAGGCACGCCCGGCGGACGAGGGAACGTGTCGAGGTACTTGAACACGAGGCTCGTGTGGTAGCCCGAGGTCATGTTCGTGGCGATCTCACGCGCCTTCTGTCCGTCCTCGAGACACAGCATTTGCGACGTGACCATCACGTTGTTGTTGACGTACTCGCCGACCGGCTCTGCGTTCTTGATCTCACGCTTGTAAGTCTCGATGAGCGGGGCGAGCGTCTTGGGTGAGCCGGTGGTGAAACACAGAACGCCGAGGCCCATCTGAGCGGCCTTCTCGAACGTCGAGGGACTACCCGCGGCGACCCACATTGGCGGGTGGGGCAGCGTGTAGGGCTTGGGCAACACGTTGCGCTCGGGCATCGAGAAGAACTTCCCGTCGAACGAATACATCTCGTCGCGCCACATCTTCTTGAACTCGGGGATGACCTCGTCGAACATCTCGCGGGTCAGTTCCGGGTCGTCGATGCCGAAGCCCTTTTGCTCGGTCGAACTCGAGCCGCGGCCCATGCCGAACTCGAAGCGGCCGCCGCTGAGGTGGTCGAGCATCGCGACCTTCTCCGCGATCCGCGCCGGCGGCGACACCGGGGGCGTGATGTTGAAAATGCCCGAGCCGATGTGGATGCGGTTGGTGACACCCGCCACGTAGGCGAGAAATGCCTCGTTGGACGACAAGTGTGAGTACTCGGTGAGGAAGTGGTGCTCGGTGGCCCACGTGTACTTGAATCCGGACCGGTCGGCGGCTTTGACCCACTCGACTTCGTCCATCAGCCGGTTGTGCTCGGCGTTTACCGGGTCGGCGTCTTTGAGCTGTGGCGGCAAGTACAAGCTGTTGAAGATGCCGAATTCCATGGGGCTTCCCCTCCCGAGCGATTCGGCAAAACTGTAACAGGTTCTATTTCACCGCGACCGGGTTGACGGGCGACCCCAGCCCGCCGACGAAGGGCTGGGGCGACGCGTCGAGGAGAAACTCGTAGACGCCGTCGTCGGCGCAATGCGCGCTCAGTTCTTCGAGGTCCCAGTTCTGTCCTTGGAGCAGACCCATCTCGACGAGGTGCAGCAGGTGCACAGGCAACAGGAAGTCGGGGTCGTCGCCGGGGAACGCCTCGAACACGTACGTGTCGGTCGCGACGGCCGCGACTTCGTGATCGTGCATCCACTTCACGGAGTGGATCGACGGGCCCGGGCTCGGATAGCCGTAGGCGTG
>JBEEFT010000056.1:0-12675 GCA_041166225.1 Actinomycetota bacterium
CCCGCGGTTAAAGCGTCGCAACGGAACTGATCGCGTCGTAGACGTCGACGTAGCACGTCACGAGCGGTGAGAACCCGAGACGCAAAACGTCCGGAGCGCGGAAGTCCGGAATCACCAGCCCGCGCGCGATGAGCGCGGCACACACCGCGTCGGCGTCGCGCCGCGCGATCGCGAGATGTCCACCGCGGCCAGCGGCGTCGCCCGGGGTTACCACAGTCCAACCGCGCGGCACCAACACGTCACGGGCCAACTCCGTCGCGAACGCTACGAGTCGCTCCGACTTCTCCCGAATCGCACCGATCCCGGCGCGGGCGATCACGGCAACGCCTTCGTCGACCAACGCGGTGCCGATGATGTTCGGCGTACCGGCCAACCACGAGCGGATCCCCGGCACCGGCTCGTATTGCAGGCCCATCGCGAACTGATCGCGCTGACCGAACCATCCCCACAGTGGCTGCCGTAGGCGTTGCTGGTCGGCGCGCGCGACGTACACGAAGGCCGGAGCGCCCGGGCCCGCGTTGAGGTACTTGTACGTACAGCCCACCGCGAGGCGCACACCCCACGCGTCGAGTTCGAGCGGCATCACGCCAACCGCGTGGCACAAGTCCCACACCACCTCGGCGCCCGCCGCGTTAACGCGTTCGGTGATGGCGCCGACGTCGAGCAGCTCGCCGCTGCGGTAGTTCACCGCCGACAACACCACCACCGCAGTGGAAGCACCAACCGCGTCGACGATGCCCTTGGCGTCGAGCATGACGTAGGTGAGGTCACGCTGCGACGCGATGCTTTGAAGCATGTAGCGATCGGTGGGGAACTCGTCGATCGCCACGACGAGTTCGTGGCGCGAGGCGTCGGTACCGTCGATCGCCGCGTTTACCGCCTTGAACAGGTTGACCGACGTCGAGTCGCACACGGCCACCTGACCAGCGGCGGCGCCGAGGCACGCCGCGCCGAGCCGGTCGCCCACTTCGAGCGGAAAGTCGACCCAGCGCTCCCATCCGCCGGTGAGCGCGTTCGCCCAATCGTCGACGAGCGCGTTGACGCAAGCCGTTGCGGTGCGCGGGGGTGGACCGAGGGAGTTGCCATCGGCGTACACCGCGGTCGACGACGATGCCATGAACTCGTCACGGAAGTGCGCAAGCGGGTCGTGCTCGTCGAGCGCGACCGCGTCGTCACGCTGCGGCATCGACCGCGGCGCGCACCGCCGTCCACACGGCGGACCCGACGTCGAGCACCGAGAAGTGGTCGCCGACGACCCGCGTCAACTCCACGTCGTCGCCCGCCGCCAGCGCCGTCTTGAGGTACGAGTCGCTCAGCGATTGCGACACGACGCCGTCGTCGTCGGGCACGACGAGCAGCGTCTTGACGCCCAGGGGCACGCGGCGCACCGGATCGGCGGCGGCGAGTTCGGCGAGCCTGCCCGGGCCACCGAGGAAGTCGTCGACCGCACCGTTGCCCGCGTTGATGTGTTGGGCGCGCCCGAGGTCGTTGCACCCGGCCACACTGATCACGACCTTCGGTCGGGGCGTGACCTCCTTCGAGGCCCACAGCGCGAGGTGACCGCCGGCCGAGTGGCCGATCACCGCGGTGAGCGGGCCGTGCGCGTCGGTCAACGCCTGGAGGGCGCCGACGACGTCGGTGCAGGTGCCCGGCCACCCTCCGCCCGCTTCGCCCACGCGGCGATACGCGACGTTGGCGGCGACGTAGCCGTCTGACGCGAACATCGTGCAGTGCTCAGCCAAGCCTTCGCGTCCGTAGATCGCGCGCCAGAACCCGCCGTGGATCAGCGCAACTACTCCGCGTGGTTTGGCGTCGGGTGTGTAGACGTCGAGAAGCTGGTTGGCCTCGGTGCCCCATCGAATCTGCGCCGGCTTGTTGCGGCGCCACAGGCTCAACCGGTGACCTGGAGTTCGGCTAACCCGCGCAACGTCATGTTCGGTCGGTAGATGAGGGCATCGTCGACCCGGCGCAGCTCGGGGAACTTCTTGACCAGCGCCGGGAACGCGACCTGTCCTTCCATCCTCGCCAACATGGCGCCCAGACAGAAGTGGATGCCGTTGCTGAATGCGAGGTGGTTGTTCGGCGTGCGCGTGAGATCGAGCCCGTCGGGTTGCTCGAACGCGGCCGGGTCTCGGTTCGCGCCCGCAAGCATCACGAGAGCCTGGTGACCTTGCTCGACTGTGACGCCGTGGATATCGACGTCGACGGTCGCGGTGCGCACCGTCATTTGTACCGGCGAGTCGTAGCGGAAGAATTCGTCGACGGCGGTGCGGGCGAGCCCGTCGGGGTCAGCAGCGAACTGGTCGCGGGCCGACGGGTTTTCGCACAGTGCGAGCGCGCCGTTGCCGATCAAGTTCGACGTCGTCTCGTGCCCGGCGATCAGCAGCAAGATGAGGTTGATGAGCAGCTCCTGATGGCTGAGGCGGTCGCCCGCGTCCTCGGCCGCGATGAGCGCGCTCAACACGTCGTCGCGTAGCGCGCCACGGCGTTCGTCGATCAGTGCGTTGAAGTAACCGACGAACTCCATCGCCGCCACCATGGCCGCGCTCTGATCGGCCTCGTCGACGTTGTCGTTCGGATCGATCATGCGGCCCAAGGGCGTCGACCAACTGGCGAACTTTTCCTGGTCCGACACCGGCACGCCAAGGAGTTCGGCGATCACCACCACCGGCAAAGGGCGGGCCAGCGCGGCCATCAGGTCGAACTCGTCGCCGGGCCCGTACGGCGCGAGCGCTTCCTCCACGAGTGCCGCGACCCGCGGGCGCCAGCGCTCGATCGCGGTCGGGGTGAACGCGTGCTGGGCGAGGCGGCGCAGCCGCGAGTGGTCGGGCGGGTCACTGAACAACATCACCTTGCCGCTGAGGAACACGCCGCCAATGGCGGCAGGCGTTTGTTCCATCTCGGGGATGTCGAGCTTCGAGGGGTCAGAGCTGAATCGCTCGGTGTCGCGCAAGATCGCAACGCAATCGGCGTGACGCGACACGAACACTTCGCCGAACTTTGGGCCCTTCCACACCGGTGCCTCGTCGCGCATCTGCTTGTACACGGGGTACGGGTCGGCGACGTTCGAAGCGCTGAAGGGGTCGTAGTTCGTCACCGGCGCCCTCGTTCGATGCGCACGACCACAAAAGTCCCGGCGGCTAAGGCGATCGAGATGACCGCGAGGCCGATGTGGACGGCCCGGAACGCGATCGAATGGTTGCTGTCACCGAGCATGTTCTTGATCAACACGGCCCACACGAACACGGTCCAGCCCGCGACGATGCGAAGAAACGTGGCGTGGCGCAGATGCATGCCGTCAGGCTAGAGCGGGCCGCGGACGCCGACGTCCGCGCCGTCAGGTAGCGAGGACGAGCCCGCTTACGAGTACCACGAGTGCCTCTACGAACAAGGAAGCGAGCCCAAGCGGCTCCAGCCAGTTCCCCACGTCGTCCATCGCGTTCGGCATCCCGACGGTGCGGTTGATCACGAATCCGACGAGCGTGATCGCCGCCACCAACAGCGACGCTTGCCAGAGTCGGCGTTCGTCGCGCAACACCAACGCCAAGCCGACCCCGACCGCGGCCAGGATGAGCGCGATATAGGCCGCGCCCAGGTAGGGCGTCTCGTGAATTTTGCCGGGCAGGTCGAGCAGATGGATAAGCGCTATGCCGAAGAGACCGGCAGACGCGACCGCACGGGCGGGGACGTGATGCGCGTCGTCGTGAACGAGGATCCGGGACGTGGCCATTCGCGGAACGTACCCACGCAGCCTGCCGAAATACTGTGAAGGTCCTGCGAGTTTCTGCGGGCGACGATGCGCCCCTCAGGCGTTGCCCTTCGACCGCCCGCGCCATCGGCGATGAGGCGGGCGTCCTCGCAGCGCCGACACCTGACGAGCGTTCTTGGCGTTCGGCCATTTCGGCGCCCAGTGGTCGCGCGGACCAACTGCGATCGCGGAGAGGCGACGTTCAGGCCAGCGCGTGCGCATCGTTCGCCGCGGTCAGTCGACCAGGACGTCGTCGACGAACGGGACGCGGGGCACGTCGCCCCAAAGGCGTTCGAGGTCGTAGAACTCGCGTGCTTCTTGCAAGAACACATGCACGATCCAGTCGCCGTAGTCGATCAGCACCCACCGGGCGTCGCCGAGACCCTCGACGAAGCGGGGCGACCCGCCGCCGGCGCGCTTGACCCGCTCCTCGATCTCCTCGCAAATCGCACGCACTTGTCGATCGTTGGGGGCCGACGCAATCACGAAGTAGTCACAGATGGCGAGCACGTTGCCAACCTCGAGGATCACCGGATCGGTGGCCTTCTTGTCGGCGGCCGCGCGCGCCGCTTCCAGCGCTAGCGCGGGACTCGCTTCAGTGTTCGGACGCGTCAGGACAGGCACGTGGATGGAGCTCCTTTCGGGGGGTGAGATGACGGCGCTGATTGCAGTCACAGGGTGGCGCCCCGGGAGGCGTCACGACACTGAATTTGGCGGTTAGCTCGCCGCAGCAACAGGGGGAAGTCCCTTGGTCATCTGGGTACAGAGTACCGCTGGTTCCGTCGCACCACGCGCATCGCGGCCGCAGGCACGAGCCCGTCGACCGGCTGGCCCGCCGCCAAGCGTTCGCGCACCATCGAACTGGAGACATCGACCGACGGGATGTCGACGACTTCCACCGTCCAGCCGGGCACCCGGACCACTTCGTCGAAGCGGGGACGATTTACGACCACCAGGGTGACGAGGGCACGCAGCTCGTCTACCCGGTGCCACGTGTCGAGAAACCGCGCCGCGTCGTAGCCGAGAATGAGGAACAGCTCGGCCGAAGCGTCCACCGCGAGAATGTGTTCGACGGTATCGACCGTGTAGGTGGGCCCGGCGCGAACCACTTCGGTGTCGTCGGCGACGATGCCGCGCACGTCGATGTCGTCGATCGCGGCCCGCACCGCGTCGAACCGTTCGGGCGCAGGCGCCAGAGGCGGGGCTGGCTTCTGCCACGGATCGCCGGCCACGATGACGCGGGTCTCGTCGAGGGCGAGTTCGTGGTGGACGGTGGCCGCTACAACCAGGTGACCTACGTGAATCGGGTCGAACGTGCCGCCCAGAATGCCGATGCGCACGGCGCGGTCAGGTGCCGGCGAGGCGCGCGACGATCGGAGCGAAGACCTCCATCACATCGCCCTGCACGACGATGTCGTTGAACCCGAACTCCTCGCGCCGGCTCTGAAGCTGTTCGACGATTTCGTCTTCGGTGCCGACCATCACCAACGGGATCTCGCCGGCTTGCTCCGGGGTGACGTTGAACAGCGGCGCGATGTTCGTAAGCACTTCGTCACGGTTGGGCACGATCGACGTCATGAACGTGAGCACCTGGAGGTCGAGCTGGTCGAACCGGTCGCCGGCGGCGTCTTTTATCCAGGTCATGCGTTCGCGGTAGATGTCGCCCAGCGCGGTTTGCGCGACCTCAGGACCGATTGCGCCGGCCGCGAGGTTCGGGTTGACGCCGACGGTGTCGGCCATTTGCGCAGCGATGGTCAACACCTTCTTGCCGCCGCCGCCGATGAGCACCGGCGGGCCACCGGCCGTCGACGGACGGGGAAAGCCCTGCGCGTTCGTAATCGTGTAGTGCTCACCTTCGAACGTGCACGTCCCGTCGGCCCACAGCGCCTTCATGATCGTAAGTGCTTCCTTCATGCGGGCGATGCGCGTGCCCGGCGAGTCGTAGGCAATGCCGGACTCGTCGTAGTCGGTCTTCATCCAACCGGCTCCGAAGCCGAAGATGGTGCGGCCGGGGTACGCGAGGTCGAGGGTGGCGGCCTCCTTGGCTTGGGTGATCGGGTGGCGGTAGTCGACGTCGTACACGAGCGCACCAACCCGCAGTGAGGTGGTGACCTCGGCTGCGATCGTCATCGCGATCGTGGGCGACCACTGATCACCGAAATGGTCCGGCAGGTACAGGGTGGTATAGCCGAGGTCCTCGGTTTTCTTGGCCAGCTCGCGCCACGCCTCCCCACTCGCCGCCGCATGGTGTTGCACACTGAACCGGAATGGACGCATTGACCGAGCCTAGAAGCAGTTGGCTGACGCGCAACTTGGTAGTTCTGTCCTGCGTCAGCTTCTTGCAGGATGCCGCGAGCGAGTTGCTCTATCCGGTGTTGCCGATCTTCCTGACCGTCACGCTTGGCGCGCCGGTTCTCGCCGTCGGCCTCGTGGAGTCGCTCGCCGAAGGCATCGCCGCGCTGAGCAAGTACCTGGCCGGTCGCGCCGCAGACAAGTCTCGGCCCCGCCGCTTCGTCGGGCTCGGTTACGGGCTCGCCGCAGTTGGCAAAGCGATCGTGGCCGCGGCGGGAGCCTGGCCCGTGGTGCTGCTCGGGCGCGGCGTCGACCGTCTCGGCAAAGGCATTCGCGGCGCCCCGCGCGACGTGCTGCTAGTCGACGGTGTGCCCGATGCGGCGCGCGGCCGCGCCTTCGGGCTGCACCGCGCGGCAGACACGGCGGGCGCGGTCGTCGGCCCACTGATCGGTCTGGCGCTCTACGAGTCGCTGCACCACCACATTCGGCCGTTGCTCGTGATCGCGGTCATCCCCGCGGTATTGAGCGCGCTCCTGGTGCTTGCGGTACGCGACCGGCCGACGCCACCCGTCGTCAAACCGCTGAGCGCGACGTTGAACGATCAACCGCCGTCTCTCGACCTGGGCCGTCTGCCCGCCCCCACCCGCGGGGTCATCGTGGCGTTGGGTGTGTTCAGCCTGGCCAACTTCCCCGACGCGTTGTTGCTGTTGCGCGCCAGCGAGCTCGGCCTCGGGCTGGCCGGGGTGATCGGCGCGTACTGCCTGTACAACTTCGCCTACGCAGTGCTGAGCTACCCCCTCGGGGCGCTGTCTGACCGCGTCGCGCCGAACCGCATTTACGCGGTCGGCCTGGCCTGTTTCGCGGTGGCGTACTTCGGGCTGGGTCTCGCTACGCGCTCGTTCTGGGTGTGGCCGTTGTTGGTTGTCTACGGCGGCTTTGCCGGCGCGACCGATGGGGTAGGCAAAGCATGGATCAGCCGCCTCACACCCAAGGCACTGCAAGGGCGCGCGCAAGGCACGTTCCAAGGCGTCACCGGTGGGGCGATCCTGTTCGCGGGCGTTTGGGCCGGTCTCGCGTGGCACGGAAACGGGCGTGTCCCGCTGCTCATTTCCGGCGCAGTGGCGGCTCTGGCGGCCGTTTTCGTGGCAAGTGCTTTGCCATTGCCGCCGGTTGCGGCGAACATTGAGGGGTGACGCCGTCCACCTGGACCCCCACGAGCTGGCAAGACCGGCCTGCTGCACAGCAGCCTGCATGGCCTGACGCCGCCGCGCTCGCGCAGGCCGAAAAGACGCTGTCCACGCTGCCGCCGCTCGTGTTTGCGGGCGAGGCCCGGGCTCTGACCAAGCAATTGGCTGCGGTCGCCGCGGGCGAGGCCTTTGTGCTGCAGGCCGGCGACTGCGCCGAAAGCTTCCACGACTTCTCGGCCGACAGCATCCGCGACAAGCTCCGCGTGATCCTGCAAATGGCCGTCGTTCTGACGTACGGCTCGGGCGTCCCTGTGATCAAGCTCGGCCGCATGGCCGGCCAGTTCGGCAAGCCCCGTTCGGCCGACACCGAAGTGATCAACGGCGTCACCCTGCCCAGCTTCCGGGGCCACATCGTGAACGACGACGCGCCCGATGCCGAGGCGCGCATCCCCGATCCGTCGCGTTTGCTGGCGGCGTACCACCAAGCTGCGTCCACGCTGAACCTGGTGCGCGCGTTCGCCCACGGTGGTTTCGCCGACCTGTCGCAGGTGCACACGTGGAACCAACAGTTCGTGGCCAGTTCCGCCGAAGGCCGGCGTTACGACGAGGTCGCGGCCGAGATCGACCGCGCGTTGCGCTTCATGAAGGCGTGTGGCATCGACCTCACGGCCGAGGCCGCGCTGCACCAAGTCGACTTCTACACATCGCACGAGGCGCTCGTGCTGGGTTACGAGGAAGCGCTCACCCGGAAAGACTCACTCACCGGCGACTACTACGACTGTTCCGCGCACTTCGTGTGGATCGGCGAGCGCACCCGGCAACTCGACGGCGCCCACGTCGAGTTTTTCCGCGGTATCAAGAACCCGATCGGCGTAAAGCTCGGCCCAACGGCCGACCCGGCCGAGGTGAAAACGCTGGTCGAGACGCTGAACCCCGACAACGAGCCGGGCCGCCTCACGCTCATCACGCGCTTCGGTGCCGACAAGATCGCCGACGGTTTGCCCCGTCTCATCGACGCCCTGGGCGAGGCGGGCGCGATCGTCACGTGGCTCTGCGACCCGATGCACGGCAACACGTTCACCTCGGCCAGCGGGGTCAAGACGCGCCATCTCGACCAGGTCATGAACGAAGTCGAAGGCTTCTTTTCGGTGCATCGTGCTCACGGCACGTGGCCGGGAGGCATCCATGTGGAGTTGACCGGCGAAGACGTCACCGAGTGTCTCGGCGGCGCCGAAGTCATCGGTGAAGGCGACCTTGCGACGAACTACACCACCATGTGCGACCCCCGCCTCAACGGCCGCCAGTCCCTCGACCTCGCCTTCCGCGTCGCCGAACTTCTCCGCGGAAACTGAACCCCCGCCGAACTGGTCGCGGGATCTGTCGGTTTGACCGACAATTTCCGCGACCAATTCCGGGATTCTCGGAATGTTGATCGAATCGGTCGGGTTTTAGTACGCTGATGCGCCCTGCCTCAGCTATCCACGAGCGTGAGGAGGTCACCTACACATGACCCTCGCTGAACACCCTGTAATCGACCCCCTTATCGCCAAGGACATCGCGCGCTTCGACATGGAGCTCGAGCGGTATTTGGCCAACGGCACCGACGACGACCGGTTCCGCGTCTTCCGCCTCGGCAACGGCATCTACGGCCAGCGGCAGGGCGGCACCAAGCAAATGGTGCGGGTTAAGATTCCCTATGGCGGCGTCAACCCTGAGCAGCTCGAAGCGATGGCGGAGATCGCCGACACCTACAGCCGCGGTTGGGGCCACATCACCACGCGGCAGAACATCCAGTTCCACTTCGTCGAATTGACCCAGGTGCCCGACGTGCTGCGCGTGCTCGGCCGCGTCGGCATGACCACGCGCGAAGCGTGCGGCGACACCGTGCGCAACGTGATGGGCTGCCACCTCGCCGGCGCTTGCCCCTTCGAGGTGCTCGACATCACGCCGTGGGCCGAAGCGACGTTCCGGTACTTCATCCGTCATCCGTACGCCCAGCGCCTGCCCCGCAAATTCAAGATCAACTTCTCGGGCTGCGCGACTGACTGCGGCCAGGCGATGTTTAACGACGTCGGCGTTGTCGCCGTCGGTCGACCGCTGCCCGACGGCACCGTCGAACCCGGCTTCCGCGTGTTCATCGGCGGCGGCCTCGGTGCCAATCCTCATCCGGCGATCGCGCTGGAAGACTTCACGCCGCGCGACGAACTGCTCGCCACGATCGAGTCGGTGCTGCGCACGTTCGACCACTACGGCAACCGCGACAACAAGCTTCGGGCTCGCCTCAAGTGGGTCATGGCCCAACTCGGGGCTGAAGAAGTGATTGCGCGTGTCTTGAAGGAGCGTCGTTTCCTCATCGGCTCGGCCGGTTATCCCGGCGGCGTGCCGGCGCACGTGCAAGAGGTGGGCGACGCGCCGGCGGGTATGGCGACTGGGGTCGACGTCGACTCCGTCGGCTATTCGAGCGGCATGTCGGTGATGATCAACGGACGCGACCCGTTCACGCGTTGGGAACAGGCCAACGTGGTGCGCGGCAACGCCAAGGGCACCGTGTCGGCCATCGCCTACGCCAAGTTGGGCGACATCACTAGCGCGCAGTTCCGCGCCCTCGCCGACATTCAGCGCGAGTTCAACGCCACTGTGCGCTTGACCAACCGCCAGAACATCGCGTTCCGCGAACTCACGGAAGAACAGATCCCCGTGCTGTACCAGCGCCTCGAAGCGCTTGGCATGGCGCAGCCGGGTGCCGAGTTGGCCCGCGACGTCGTGAGCTGCCCCGGCGCAGACACGTGCAACCTCGCGGTCACGCAGAGCCGCGGTTTGGCCGACGCGATCGGCGAAGCCATCGAGGAAGCCGGCCTCGGCGAAGTCGGCGGTGTGCGCATCAATATCTCGGGCTGCACCAACTCATGCGGCCAGCACCACATCAGCGACATCGGTTTCATGGGCGTCGAACGACGGGCGCACGGCCAGTCCGCACCCGGTTACCAGATGCTGCTCGGCGGCCACCTGGCCGACACCGAAGTCGCCTTCGGTCAGAAGGCCCTGCGCCTGCCGGCCAAGAACTGTGGCGAGGCGGCGGTGCGCGTCATCGGTCGTTATGCCAACGAACGCACCGTGGCCGAGCTGTTCCCGGCGTGGATGGAACGCATCGGTGGGGTCAAGGCTCTCGCCGACGACCTGCGCGACCTCGACCACTTCCCCACGCCCGACGAAGGTCCCGAGTACTACGTCGACTACGACGAAACCGGTCCCTACGAAGTCGAACTCGGCGAGTCTGAATGCGCGACCTGACCCCTTCGGCCTCGCAAGCTTCGCGCGGGGGTTGGTAGTGCGCGACCTGACGCAGGGGGCGACTATTTGGCTGACGGGGTTGCCTTCTTCCGGCAAGACCACGCTGGCCTATGCGCTCGAGAAGAAGTTCACCGAACACGGCCAACCAGTCGAAGTGCTCGACGGCGACGTGATCCGTCAGTCGCTCACCGCCGACCTCGGGTTGTCCGCCGACGACCGCCGTACGAACGTGATGCGCATCGGGTTTGTGGCCGAGCTGTTGTCGCGCAACGGCGTTGTCGCGATCTGCCCGGTAATCGCGCCGTACCGCGACGCACGCGATGCGGTACGGGAACGCCACGAGGGCCGCTTTATCGAGGTTCACATCGCGACGCCGGTCGAACTGTGCGCCGAGCGCGACGTCAAAGGCCTGTACGCGCTGCAGCGCGAGGGCAAGCTCACGGGCCTCACCGGAGTCGACGATCCGTATGAGGCGCCGGTCAATCCCGAAATCACGCTCGACACCAGCGGCATGACGCTCGACGAATCAGTGGAGGTGTTGTGGCAAGCATTGCACCGCTGAATACCGGCGCCGACTTCAGCGACGCGGAGTTGCGTGACATCAGCGCCTCGTTCGAAACCGCATCCGCGTCCACGATCATCCGCTGGGCCGTCGACAACTTCCATCCCCACCTTTGTCTCACTGCGTCGATGACCGACGCGGTGCTCGTCGATCTTGCTGTGAAGGTCGAGGCGTCGGTCGAGGTCGTGTTCATCGACACCGGCTACCACTTCCCCGAGACCCTCGACACGGTCGAGCAGGTCCGCCGCAAGTACGGGTTGAACCTACGGATGATGACGGTACCGACCCATGACGAAGAACTGTGGAAGGTCGACCCCGAGAACTGTTGCTCAGCGGTAAAGGTCGGCCAGCTCGACCGCGCGCTCGCCGGCAAAGAAGCCTGGATGAGTGGCCTGCGCCGTGACGAGGCCGAGACGCGCGCGAATGCGCCGATCGTCGCCCGTGACCTGCGCGGCCTGATCAAGGTCAACCCGATCGCGAACTGGACGCGGCTCGACGTCGAGGGCTACATCCAAGACCACAACATCATCGTGAACCCGCTGATCAGTCAGGGATACCCGTCGATCGGCTGCTGGCCGTGCACGAAACCTGTGGCCGATGGTGAAGACCCGCGCTCGGGCCGCTGGGCCGGCCGCGACAAGACGGAGTGCGGGCTCCACCTTTAAAAAGATGTCTCTCATTACTGATCACGAACCGCGCGGGCGGTATGAGCTGTCTCACCTCGACGCGATCGAGGCCGAAGCGATCTTCGTTATGCGCGAGGTCGCGGCGAGCTTCGAGCGGCCCGTGTTGCTGTTCAGCGGCGGCAAAGACTCGATCATCATGTTGCGCCTCGCCGAGAAGGCCTTTCGTCCGGGGCGTTTCCCGTTCCCGTTGATGCACGTCGACACGGGGCACAACTTTCCCGAAGCGATCGACTTCCGCGACCGGCGCGTCGCGGAGCTGGGCGAGCGTCTCGTGGTGGCGAGCGTGCAAGAGTCGATCGACACAGGACGCGTCGTGGAAGAGACCGGGCCGCGCGCCTCGCGCAACCGTCTCCAAACCGTCACGCTCTTGGACGCAATCGAGCAGCACGGCTTCGACGCCGCGTTCGGCGGCGCCCGGCGCGACGAAGAGAAGGCCCGGGCGAAGGAGCGCTTCTTCAGTTTCCGCGACGAGTTCGGCCAGTGGGATCCCAAGAACCAGCGCCCCGAACTGTGGAACCTCTACAACGGTCGCATCCGCAAAGGCGAGCACATCCGCGCCTTCCCGATCTCGAACTGGACCGAGCTCGACGTGTGGCAGTACATCCGCCGCGAGGAACTCGAGATCCCGTCGATCTACTTCAGTCACGAACGCGAGGTGTTCGAGCGCGACGGCATGCTCCTGTCCCCCGCGCCGTTCCTCCAGCCGATGGGCGACGAGACGCTGGCCAAGCGCATCGTGCGCTACCGCACCGTCGGCGACATGAGCTGCACCGGCGCGGTCGAGTCCGACGCGACCACGCTCGACGCGATCATCGAAGAGGTCGCCGCGTCGCGCATCACCGAACGGGGCGCAACGCGCGCCGACGACCGCTTCACCGAAGCCGCGATGGAAGACCGCAAGAAGGAGGG
>JBEEFT010000057.1:0-7892 GCA_041166225.1 Actinomycetota bacterium
ATCGGGTGATGCCCGTCACCTTTCCCACCGGCGCCGCGCGCGCTCCGATGGCCGTGCTCGCCGCTGCGATCGTTCTCGCTCTCGCCGGCATTACGGGCGTACTCGCCGGCGTCGGCAACAACGACTCGAAACACAACGCCATCAGCGCGGCAGAGAAGTCGACCTCCACGACGACCTATGACTCACCCGATACGTCGTTGCCGGGAGCGGTGTCGGTTCCAACCACCGGAGTAGGTGCCGTAACCACGCTCAAGCCTGCGACGGCCACAACGAAGCCGAGCACGGCCACGACCCAAGCCGACGCACCGACACCGTGTCACGGCGCGGCCGCGGCCAAAGATCCCGGTGCGCAAAAGCCTCCGGCTGTCGGCACGTACACGTATTCCAATTGCGCTGACGGCGGCGCGGCCGACACCTTGAAGGTTTCTGCGGGCGCCGACCCCGCGCATCGGGTCCTCGAGACGTCTACGCCGCAAGGGGCGCAAACCGAAACCCGCCGCTACGGACCGGGCGTGATCCGCGAGAAGTTCACCATCGCGTACGGCGGCGCCAACGTTGCTTGTGACTGGAATCCCGACATCGTGCAGTACCCCGCCCAGCTCCAGGTGGGCACGCAGTGGCAAGTCGACTCGTCGTGCGAAGACCCGACGTACAAAGTCAAGGTCCACGCGACTGGCACCGCGAAGGTGGTTGGGCGGGTGCTCACGAAGGTCGGCGACACCACGGTGACGGTGTGGTCGGTCGACTCCAATGTGAACATCGTGGTGTCCGGCCCGGTCAACCAAACCCAGCAGTTAGTCAGTACTACGTACTACGAGCCGACGAGCGGTCTCGAGGTTTACGAGAAGGTCACGGCCAACGGCCAGACCGTCGAGAAGGTACTGAAGAGCCTGTCGCCCAGCTAACGACGTAGGCCGATCGCGTCGGCCCACAGTGTGGCGAGCTCGCGCGCCACTACCGACGGCTCGGGCAGACTGTCGGGCGGGTCGAAGACATACGTCACGAAGCAAAACCGGTCGACCATGGCGGTGAGCGCGCGGGCGCTGATGTCGGCGTCGAGATCGCTGCGGACGAGTTTGGCTTTCGCAGCCCGGCGTAGCTCGCGGGCCACCGCGTCGGTGAACTGACGACCCAGGCGACGCCGTAAGTCGGCGAGCGCGGGTTCGACGTGCACGACCTCTTCCCACACGGCGGCGAGCGGCGCGACCTGCGCGTAAGACGACACGAAGTTGGTCAGAAGCCGCTCGAGGCCGGCCGCGCCTTCGGCCGCCCGCCAACCAACCTCGGTGTCGTTGAGGCGCGTCGCGACGCGGCCGCGCACGAGCACGCTGATGAGATCGGCGCGGTCGCGAAAGTACTGGTACACGGTGCCGAGGCTGACGCCGGCCGCACCGGCGACGTCGGCCATCGTGGTGGAGGCGTAGCCGTTGGCGGCAAACGCTTCGGCCGCGGCTTTCAGGATCGTGGTGCGGGTCTGTCGGGCACGCGGGCCCAGTGGCAGCTCCTGGTTGCCGTCGCGGCGGACGCCTTCGTCGATCGACGCGTCGGTCATGCGCCTAGGAACACCGAGCGCAGCAGGTCGCGGCGACCGGCGAGCTCTTTGCCCCGCCCTTCGAAGCGCACCTGACCCTTTTCCATGAAGAGCACGCGTTCGGCGGTTTCCATGGCGAGCGTCGCGTGTTGCTCGACCACGAGAGTCGTGAGCCCGGTGGCGTTGAGCTCTTTGAGCACGCCCATCAGTTGACTCACGATCACCGGCGCGAGCCCGAGCGACAGCTCGTCGACCATCAGCATCTTCGGACGCAGCACGAGCGCGCGTGCGATCGCAAGCATTTGTTGCTCGCCGCCCGACAGCGTGCCCGCGAGTTGCTTGCGGCGGGTGCCCATCCAGGCGAACAGGCCGTAGGCGTAGTCGAGCCCAGCAGCGAACTCGGCCCGCTTCGTGCGGTTGCGCAAGAGGTGTCCGCCCAGGCGCAGGTTCTCATCTACCGTGAGGTCAGGCAGTGCGCCGCGGCCACCGGGGACGTGCGCCAGGCCCGCGGCTGCGATGCGGTCGGGCGCCCATCCGGTGATGTCAACGCCGTCGAACAGCACGCGACCTGCGGTGAGCCCGGACAGATTCGACACCGCCTTCAGGAACGTCGACTTACCGGCGCCGTTCGTGCCCAGCAACGCCACGAACTCGCCGGCGTTGACCGTGATCGACACGTCGAACAGCACCTGAACCTTGCCGTACTGAAGGTCGAGGTTTGTCGCTTCGAGCAGAGGCGTCGGAGCTACGGCTGCACTCATACCGACTGGCCTAAGTACGAGGTGAGCACTTCGGGATGGTTGCGGACATCGGCGGGCGCGCCGTAGGTCACAACTTTGCCCGCCGCCATGGCCACGATCGTGTCGCTGAGGTTCATGATCATCGGCATGTCGTGCTCGATCAGCAGCATCGTGGCGCCGAGGTGTTCGGCGACGCGTCGTAGTAGCGGCGCCAAGGCCTCGGTTTCGGCTTGGGCGATGCCCGAACTCGGTTCATCGAGCAGCAGGAGCTTGGGCTTGACCGAGATCACCGCAGCGAGTTCGCACAAGCGCAACATGCCGGTGGACAGTTCTTGCGCGGGCTTGTCGGCGTGGCGGGCGAGGCCGACGAGTTCGAGCGCTTCGTCAGCGTTCCTGCTGACCATGGCCTCGTCGGCGCGAGCGCCGCGGGTGCCGAGCACCGACCGAAGCAGCCCCGAGTGTTTCATCGAGTCGTGCTGGACCGTTCGCAGGATGTCGCGCAACGACAGCGAACGGAACAGCCGCGCATTCTGAAACGTGCGGCCGACGCCGAGCGCGGTGCGTCGCCAAGGCTGTTCCCTCACGAGATCAACCGGTCCGTTAGGGGTCGAAAGGATGATCGAGCCACGGTCGGGCTTGCGGAACCCCGAGATGGTGTCGAACAGCGTTGTCTTGCCTGCTCCGTTCGGGCCGATGATGCCCACGATCTGGCCCGCAGGCACGTCGTAGGTGACGCCGTCGAGGGCGCGGACACCCCCGAAGGCGAGTTGTACGTCTTGGATAGACAAGGCGACGTCGGTCATGCCGCGGCCTCGTCGGCGTCGGCCGCGGCGAGCGCGAGCGAAGCGCCGGTTTCGTCGGTAGCCGCGTCTTCGTGCGCGCTGGCCCGCGACCGGATGAAGCGGCTCATGCTGGCCAGTCCGCCCGGGTTGATCATCATGATCACCAGCAACAACGCGGCGGCCACGATCTCGGGGATGAAGCTGATCGATGTCGCGTTCACCGCCCCCTTCGTTAGCTCGGGGTACAAGCCGAACAACAGCGCAGCAATGACCGGGCCGCCGAGCGAACCGATGCCCGCGACAACCGCGTAGGTCAGCCACGTGATGCTGAAGAACACCGAGCCGTACTGCGAGTTGACGCCGCCCAACTGGTAGGCGAGCAAGCCGCCGGCCAGCGCGCTGATCGCACCTGACACCACGAAGCCCGTGAGCTTCACCCGCACCGGACGGATGCCGTAGGCCGTTGCGACAGTCTCACTGTCTCGGATCGCGTAGAAGCTGCGACCCACTCGACTCTTGGAGATGCGCCAAGCGATCAACACCGCGAACGCGGTCAGCACGAGGATCAGGTAGTAGCGAGCGCCGTCGGTGTTCAACGAGTCGGGCAGGGCGACGCGGTTGGAGGCGTTGAATCGCGGCAGGATCGCGCGCTCTGCCGCGAGGCCGAAGGCAAGCGTGGCCACAGCCAAGTGCAACCCGCGCAGGCGCAGCGCCGGCAACCCGATCAGGATCGAAACAGGGATGCTGAGGAGAACGCCGCCGATAAGTGGAAGCGGGAACGGCAGGTTGAGGTTGTTCGCGCAGATGGCCACGCCGGCGCCACCTACTGCGACGAAGGCACCCTGGGCGACGCTGATTTGGCCGAGCCACCCGACGACGACCACGAAGCTCAACACGATCAGCAGGTAGATGAGCGCGAAGTTCGCAGGCAGCGTCCAGAACGACGGCAGCGGCAACATGGGGAACACCAGCGTGAACAACAACAGAACGCCGGGCACGCCGTAACGCACGACCTTGCCGAAACGACCGAACACGCCGGCAGTCGGCACTGCAGCGCGGAAGGCCCGGTACGCCTCGACGGGGTCGATCGCACGCGCCAGGCGCGAGTCGGTTGCGCCGACCCGGCTGAGAAGGCCGGAGTCTTCGTCGTCGCGCAGGCCGCGGAAGATCCATTTCGGTCGGGCCGCCAGAGTGACGATGACCGCACCGAGCGTGAGCACTTCCGGCGCGCCTTGCCACAGCGACGCGTTGTGGCCCACGAGATAGTGGCGAGCGAGCTCTTCGCCGATGCCGATCGCGAATCCCGCGAACGCAGCGATCGGGAAACTCACCAGTCCGCCGACGATCGCCGCGGCGAATCCTTTGAACGACAGCAACGACAACAGGTTCGGGTTCGACGACACCACGAGCGATGCCAGCGCTATTCCGGCAATCCCGGCGGCCATCGAACCGCCCACCCACGACACGACCGCAAGCCGTTTTGAGGACACGCCGAGCAGGCTGGCCACATCGGGGTCGGTTGCCGACGCGCGAATGGCGAGGCCCGTCGAGGTGTAACGAAAGAAGGCGTAGGTCAACAGCGCGAAAGCGGCGACGATGCCGATCACACCGGCGCGTTCGTACGACACGTTCACCCCGCCGATCGCGAACGCCGGAGTGCGCGAGAAAATCGCGTTCTTGTTGCTCACGATGAGGTCGTTGGCGCCGAAGAGCTGTTGGGTGATCGCCGACAACAACAAGCCGAGCCCCAGCGTGACAACCGTGAGCGTCACCGTCGACATCCGTGCGAACGGGCGAATGACGAAGCGCTCCACCACCCAGCCGAGGGCTGCGGCCAGCGCCAGGCTCACCGGTACTGCGGCCCAGAAGCTGAGGTGGATAGTGGGATGCCAATTGGCGTGCACGAACAGCGCGTTGAAGTGGAACCCGTACGTGCGCCCGTTGACGATGTCGTAATGGAAGAACGCCACGAACGTGGCCATGCCTCCGTACGCGAAGTTCGGGATCCGCGTTGCCTTGTAGATCAACACGAGGCCCATCGCGAGCAGCGCGTACACGGCGCCGGTCACGAGGCCACCGGGCAGGGTCGAAAGAAATTCCGTCATGGGGTGCGTCGCAATCGATCGATGCCGAAGTGGGTGAGCAACGCCCACGCGACGGCGCAGGCGAGGAACAGCGTGAGTCGGGTCGCGCTATTCAATGGCGTGGTCGCGATCGGCAACACCGGCTTCACGACGGCCACAGCGGGGCGCCGCTTTGCCGGCGTCGGGGTTGGGGGCGCGAGCGCAAGAGGCACATCGCCGATGGAGGGCACAGCGACGTCGAGGTTGGGCAACACCGCAGGCGCGGATTCGGGGAGCCCACCCGTGAGGTCGCCGATGCCGAAGCCGCCGGGGTCGGCGGTGGCGCTGGCCGAGCTGTAAGCGAAACCGACGACGACCTGGACGCGTTGCGGCGTGAGGTTCTTGGGAGTTACCGATTCGGGCAAGTCGCACACGACGAGAAGCCCGGCCCGCATCGAGCCGGCAAAAGACCCGTCGCCCGCGACGCCGACCTTCGGATCGGGGCGGGCGAATAGATAACCCTGGGGGTACCGGCCCGGGTTGTCGATCACGTCGACACGGCACCCCGAACCTGTCAGCAGCGTGTTCGCCTGGTCGACAATGCCTTGTGCGGCGTCGCCTACCAACGGCACGTTCTGTCCGGCGACCACAAGACGATCGTCGGCGATCGAAAACGTAAGGGGACCGATCGCCACGTCGCTGATCGTGAGGCGGGTGCCGGTGACTGCGCCGCCCTTCTTTCCCGTGACGCTCGACGAACTCGAGATGTCTACGCCGCCGATCTTCACCGCGCCGCCGGCGATTTCAATCGCGGAGGCGTGCGACGACGTGTCGGCCTTGTCGACGCCCTTAACCGTCTGCATCAACGACGACGACGCAAGGTTGCGGGCGACGACGCCGGTGCCGCCGAACCCGTCGGTCGACGCCTTCAAGTCGCTGACGGGCCCCGCGCTGCAGCGCGCCGTCGAGAAGCTGAGCGGGGGCAGCGGGTTCGTCTCGTCGCGCGTCTCGGTGGGGAAGCGGAAGTGCGTGTCGACGAGATCGCCGGGATAGAAGCACTCGGCCTGCGGCAGGTGGTTGTACTTGGCCGGGTCGTCGAACTCGTGGTTGGGGTTGACGTACTGGCCCGCGACCACGGCGCCGAAGCCGCTGGGCGCCGCGGCCAGACCCTTGGCGTTTTCGCCCGCGGTGGTCCGGCGGATTTCACCGACGGTGTACGGGATCGTCCCGGGCCCGGCGGGGAGCGGGATGTCGTACTCGACGCGCAGCGCGTAGCTCTCCGCTTCTGCGGTTACCAGTCCGTCGAGGCCGTCGGCCGCGCCGACCGATGAAATCAGCGGCACCGTCGCCATGCCGACGACGAGCGCAACAAGGGCGAGCGCGAGCTGTTTCATTCCGGCAACCCGTTGCACGCCCCGCGGACAAAGCCGACGCCGACCGACACGAACACGAGCACGGCGGCGAGCACGCCTCGGGTGATCATCACGGCGGCAAGGCTCGGCGTAGCCGGCAAGAGGAGCCCGGCGATCTTGAACGCAACAAGCCCGAGGATGCACGCGTAAACCATGAACTGCACGCCGATCGGCGAGCGACGGGCAACGGTCTGCGTGTCGGGGTCGTCGAGCGACACACGGCCCGTCGCGATTTCGAACGCGCCCCAGTATCGGGTGATTCCCGCGAACAACACCGTGAGCGGCACCACCACTAGCAAGGCGTCGGCGAGTGCCGTCGAGTCGGTGAGTACGCCGGGAATGGCGGCATCGCCCGTGGGATACGAATGGAACAACAACCAGGCCACGCTGCCGTTGAGCAGTCCTTGCGACAGCGCCAGCGGCACCGCGAGTTCGCGCCACGCCCGGCGGCGTACTGAGACGACTCGCGACGGCGCGGTGGTCGCCGCAGCTACGCCGCGTCTGCGGGCCGCGTTGCCGATTGCGATCACGTTCACGCCGGCCATCGCAACAAGTGACACGAAGATCACGGGAAACCGCGCCACGCGTCCGTTGAGCGCGACGGCGATGAGGCCTGCACCGGCGGCGGCCCACGCCGCGGCGCCGAGCGCCCACGCGAGCGTGGTGCGCCACAAGGTGCCGAACGCGAAGGGGTCGTTACCCGCGACCGGCGCGTCGGGGTCGAGAGTCACAGTGCCCATCAAGCCCGCGTAGCTCGCGCTGTACAGGTTCGAAATCCAGCCGACGATCGTCGAACCCGCAGCAGCCACCGTGACGATGCCGAATACCGCAGTGGCCGACAACACGTGGCCGGCCGCGCGGGAGGTCGCAAGCCCAGCGAAGATCAAAAACAGCACTACTTGCAGCACGACCGCAGACACGAGCCCGCTGCGGAGGAACTGCTGTTCCGTGAGCGGCTTGTCTTGCGTTCGCGGTTCGATGGTCGCGGTCGTCATCTAGCCCTTGCTGAAAATGTCGCAGCCCGCGTATTGCGCGGGCGGTGTCTCGCCGGGGGGAACAGGGACGGTGAGCATCTGGGGCGTGATCTGCGTCCACTTGAGCTCGCCGTTGTGCTTCTGGATCTGGATCACGTAGCCACCGCGCAGCGCGTCGTGGCAGTTGGGTCGCCAGGTCCACGACGGTTGGTTCGCGTCCGACGTGAGCCCCGGTCGCCAGTCGGTGAAGGTATTCAGCACGTCTTTGAGCCGGGCGCGCGTGATGTTGTCGCCGAGCTTTGCGATTGCGTCGCGCATAAGCAGCGCCGACACGAAGTAACTCATCGTTACCGAGCTGTACGTCTCGGTCTTGGGTGAGATCTCGTGGAC
>JBEEFT010000058.1:0-18691 GCA_041166225.1 Actinomycetota bacterium
ACGCCGAGTTGTTGCACCGCGCCAATGTCGACGACGACGTCAAGGTGCTCGTGATCCGGGGCGAGGGCGAGGACTTCGGTACCGGACAAGACCTGCCCGAGTTCATGGAGGCGGTGAACTCCGAAGACGGGCTGCTGCGCGAGGTCGGCCTCGAAGGCGAAGACGTCGTGTATCCGCCCAAGCGCAACTTCCGCCACGGCGCGTTCACCACACAGGCGTGGTTCACCGATCCGCGCGGCGGTTGTCGCACGCTGCAGGAGTTCAAGAAGATCTCGATCGTCGAAGCCAAGGGCTACGTCTACGGCTGGCACTTCTACCAAGCGGGCGACGCCGATCTCGTGATCTCATCCGACGACGCGCTGTTCGGCCACGCCGCGTTTCGGTATGCGGGCGCCGCGCCGCGCATGTGGTGGTGGGCGCAGATGATGGGCATGCGCAAGTTCATGGAAATGGTCTTCACCGGCCGCCCGTTCACCGCGGCGGAGATGGCCGAGGTCGGGTTCTGCAACAGCGTTGTGCCTCGCGATCAACTCGAGGCCGAAGTGCAGAAGTACGCGCTCGCCTGCGCGTCGAACCGGTCGAACGACACGATCTTCGTGCAGAAGGCGTTCTTCGAAGTGATGAAGCAATCGCAGGGCGAGTACATGGGGTCGCTCATCAGCGGGATGCTCGAGTCGCTCACGAGCTACAGCCGGCCCGATCGCAGTTTCGACAAAGACGGGGAAATGTCGACGAACGAGGCGATCGACAAGGGCCTCACGAACGCGGTGAAGGACTTCGACAATCGCTTCCCGCCCGAGTGGCGCTTGTCGCGTAAGGGTCGCGCCGCGCCGGAATGATCCTCGATCTCACCACGGGGATCGCAGGCGCATACTGCACCAAGGTGCTGAGCGACCTCGGACACGATGTCGTGAAGTTCGCGACGGCGGGCGACTCCGCGCTCGAGCAGTTCCTCGCCCGCAACAAGCGCGGCGCGTCGGTTTCGGTCACCGACGCGGAAGTGATCGTCTGGACTGCCGACGCTCCCGTGTCGGTCGACGAGCTCCGGGCCAAGGCGCCCAACGCCGTGGTCGTCGCGATCACACCGTTCGGGCTCGACACACCGTGGACCGGTAAGCCGGCCACCGAGTTCACCTTGCAGGCATTGTCGGGCGCGATGATCGGCCTCGGGCGCGGCTACCCCGACCGCGCGCCCGTGCATGTCGGCGGACAAGTCGGCGAGTTCATGGCCGGCTTGTACGCGGCGATCGGCGCGATGGTGTCGCTCGCGCGCGGCGGTGGCGAACTGGTCGACGTCTCCATGCTCGAAGCGCTCGCGCTGTGCCTCACGTACTACCCGGTCACCTACTTCGACATGGTGGGTCGACCGTTCCGCACGGGCCGGGCCCCGGTGACACCGGGCGTCGAGTCTGCGAAAGACGGCCTCGTCGGCCTCGGTGTCGGAACCGGCCAGCAGTGGCTCGACTTCTGCGTGATGGTCGGCCATCCCGAGTGGCAGGAAGACCGCAAGCTCTTCGCCAACCGCACCCACCTCGCGCCCGTGATCGCCGAGTGGATGGCGCAACGCTCCGTCGACGAGATCATCGACATCGCGGGCGCGTTTCGCATCCCGCACGCCCGCATCGGCAACGGCAAGACCATCCCCGAGACCGATCACTTCGTCGAACGGGGCTCGATCGTCGACGGCGCGCCCGCTCCACCCTGGCGCTTCACCCCACCCCTCCCGACTTCTGGCGTGTCAGGGCGGGACCCGGGTGCGTCACACGCCAAAAGTCGGGGTGAGGGGTTGGCCGGGCTCAGGGTGGTCGACCTGACGGCGTTTTGGGCGGGGCCGCTCTGCACGCACGTGCTCGCGATGCTCGGCGCTGAGGTGATCCACGTCGAGTCGACCACGCGGCCCGACGGCACCCGCATGCTCGCGGGGCTCAGCTTCAAGACGCCGAACTGGTGGGAGCAGTCCGGCATCTTCTCCGGGCTCAACACCAACAAGAAGAGCGTGACGCTCGACCTCGCCACCGAGCGCGGGCGTGAGCTGCTGCGCGACCTGGTGCTGAGCGCCGACGTCCTCGTCGAGAACTTCACCCCACGCGTGATCGACCAACTCGGGCTCGACCTCGATGCGCTGCGGGCCGAGAAGCCCGACTTGATCGTGGTGCGCATGCCCGGCTTCGGCCTCGACGGGCCGTGGCGCGACAAGCCGGCGTTCGCGTTCGTGATCGAAGACGCGTCGGGTCTCACGTGGCGCACGGGCTACCCCGACCGCAACCCGCTGTCGCCGTATTGCCTGGGCGACCCGAACGCCGGACTGCACGCGCTCGCCGGACTCTTGCGCGCCCTCGATCACCGCGCCGTCACGGGACAAGGCACCCTCGTGGAGGCCGCGATGGTCGACGCCGCGCTGAACGTGGCGGCGGAACAGATCGTGGAGTACGCGCAGAACGGCGTGCTGCTCGAGCGCACCGGGAACCAGGGCAGCGCGCTCCTACAAGACCTTTTCGCCGCGAACGGTGACGACGCGTGGGTCGCGATCGCGGCTGAGACCGAGCAACAACTCGCGGCGCTGTGGACGGTCGTCGACGACGACCTGGCCGAGTGGTGCGCGGCGCGCTCGGCCGACGAGATCGTCGACGCGTTGTGGCCCGCCGGCGTGCCCGTAGCCAAGGTGGTGCAGCCCCACGAACAAGCCGATCTACCGCCCCTGCTCGCGCGCGGTTTCTACGAGACCGTCGAGCACCCCGTCGCTAAGACGGCGCGCCACAGCACGCTACCGATCCGGTTCTCGAACGGGCCCAAGCAGTTCCACCGCCGTCACGCTCCGCTGCTCGGCGAACACAACGACGACGTGTTGCGCGGGCTGGGTCTCGACGACGAGGCGATGGCCGCCCTCGAAGCCGACGGCGTCATCGGCCGCGCCCCGGCCCACTAGCTTCCTCGCGGTGCCGCGCCCGCTTTCCTACGACCCCGTCGAAGCGTCGCGCGAGCGCTGGATTGAGCAGGGCTGGTCTGACAGTGCCGCCGGCATGGCCGCGGTGGTGTCGATCATGCGGGCCGAGCAGATCTTCCTCAACGAGGCCACCGACATTCTGCGCCCGCTCGGGTTGACCTTCGCCCGGTACCAGGTGCTCGGGATGTTGCGCTGGACGGGGCCGATCACCCTCGGCAAACTCGGCGACCGGCTCTGGATAACGCCAGCCACGGTGACCAACGCGATCGACCGCCTGGAAAACGCCGCGCTGTGCCGACGCGTGTCGCACCCCGACGACGCGCGGGCCACGCTGGCCGAGATCACGGCGAAGGGTCGCAAGGTGTTCGACAAGGCGGTCGAGCAACTCAACGACAACCTGTTCGGCAAGGTCGGCCTGACCGACCAGGAACTCGACCAACTCGTAAGGCTCGTGCGCAAGATCCGCGCGGGCGTAGGCGACACCGTCGCCGAGACGTAACCGCTAGCGGTTTACCGCGGTAGCCCGAGCACGCGCTCAGACACGATGTTGCGCTGAATCTGCGAGGTGCCACCCGCGATGGTGGCAGCGAAGGACCGCAGGTACATCTCGAACCAGCCCGCAGTCCACACGTCGAGGTTGAGCGGTTCGTCGGGCCCGCTGCGTCCTGTCGGGTCGAGGGCGTCCTCGCCCAGTGCCTCCACGATGTGCAGCGTCGCCCGCTGCACCGCTTCGCTGCCGAGCAACTTCAAGATCGACTGTTCCTGCGTTTCGACGCCGCGCTGCGCACCGCCCAGCGTCCGGTAGCCCAGCAGACGCAACGCATGCTGGTCGACCACGAGCCGCCCGTACCAGTCGAGCGTGAGCGAATCATCGTGCAGCCCTTGTTCGCGCACGACGCGGCCACCGCGCGCCACGAGCTCGTCGAGCCGATCGGCGTAGCCCAGCCACAGGAACGCGCGCTCGTGACCGAGCGAGCCGGTAGCGACGCGCCAGCCCTCGTTGAGGTCACCGATCAAATTCTCTGCGGGGACGCGCGCGTCGTCAAAGAACACCTCGTTGAAGTCGAGGTCGTCGGGCGAGTTCACCGAGCCAAAGGGACGACAGGTGACGCCCGGCGTGTCGGTGGGGATGATCAGCGCGCTGATGCCCTTGTGCTTCGCGGCGTCGGGTTCGGTGCGCACGAAGGCGAAGATGAAGTCGGCGTCGTGCGCGCCCGACGTCCACACCTTCTGTCCGTTGACCACGAACACGTCGCCGTCACGCGTGGCGCGGGTGCGCAGCCCGGCGAGGTCCGAGCCGGCGTCGGGCTCGCTCATGCCGAGCGCCGCCGTCATCTCGGCTCGCAGCACAGGCCTCGCCCACTTCTGCTTCTGCTCGTCGGTACCGAACGCGAGGATCGACGGCGTGATGATCGACAGGCCCTGCGGGTTGAAGCTCTGGTAGATCTTGCGTCGACCCAGTTCTTCGAGGTGCACGAACTGTTCGATCACACTCGCGTTGCGCCCCCCGTACTCGGGCGAGTTCCCGGGCACGAGCCAGCCCGCGTCGAACATCGTGCGTTGCCAGGCGCGGGCCCATTCCGGGATGTGCGCCGACGAACGCGACTTTTCGGCGGCCTCGTCGGGTGACGGCGCGTTGGCGTCGAGCCACGCATCGAACTCGCGGCGGAACGCTTCGGTGGCCTCGTCGAACTGGAGCTTCATCGCGACCCTCCCGCGGCGAGCGACGCCAGCGTCAACCGCGCCACGCGCTCACGGTGTTGGTTAGCCGTGCCGCACATCGCGTCACCCGCCTTGGCCCGACGCAGGTAGAGCTGGAGGTCGTTCTCCCACGTGTAGCCGAGCGCGCCGAAGAACTGGAAGCCGTGCTGCGCGGCGATGCGCTGGGCGTCGCCGGCCGCGGCCTTGGCCATCGACGTGGCCAGCGCGCGCCGCTCGTCGTCCTCGGCGATCGCGAGCGCCGCGAACTGGTACAGCGCCCGCGCCCGTTCGATCGCGACGTACACGTCGACCGCCATGTGCTTGAGCGCCTGGAACGAGCCGACTCGGCACGCCGAACTGTTTGCGGTGCCGGATGTGATCAAGGGCCATGTCGAACACGCGCTGCGACGCGCCAACCGTCACCGCCGACCAGCCCACCACCGCTTCTTCATACGCGCGCGCAACGCCCGCGGCGACGGAGGGGCCGACGAACGCGAGGTCGGCGGGTACGTGGACGCCGGTGACGTCGACAACCGCCGCATGCAGGCTCGCGTCGAACAATGTCGTCCGTTCGCGTTGGGTCGGCGGGCCGGGCACGAGGAACACGCCGAGCCCGTCACCGGTGTCGGCCACTACTGCGAACTCGTCGGCCCGGTCGCCGTCGAGCACGTGACGAGCCGCGCCGTCGAGCACCCACCCGTCGCCGTCGTGACGTGCGGTAACCGCGGCGGTCGCGAACACTGCGGCTCCGGTGGCGCCGCCCGCGATCGCCGAGAGGCGCTGCGTGCGCGTCTCGCCGGCCGCGCAGTCGCGCACCAGCGGCAGGTACTGCGTGGTGGTGGCGAGCAACGGAGTCGGGTCGGCCACGTAGCCGAGTTGTTCGAGGGTGAGCGCGAGCTCGACCATCGACGCGCCGCTGCCGCCCTGTTCGGCCGGCACGGTCAGCCCGGGCAACTCCATCGCCAGCAACGCTTTCCAAACCGTGTCGCCGTGGTCGTCGCCGGCGATCACACGCCGGATCAGCTCGGGCGGGCACTCGCGCTCGGCTAACTCGCGCACGACGCGCTGAAGTTCCGTTTGCTCGTCGGTGAGGGTGAAGTCCATCGATGCCTAGCTCTCTTGTTGTTGCAGCTTCGGGGTCCACTCGTCGCGCAGCGTGCGGCGCAACACCTTGCCCGACGGCAGGCGAGGGATCGCGTCGACGACCACGACGTGGCGCACGTGTTTGTAGGTCGCCAACGAGTCGGCCACCAACTCGGTGAGCTCGCGCTCGGTGACGGTGGCCGCGTCATCGAGCGTGACCGCCGCCACCGGAACCTCGCCACAGCGCGCGTCGGCGAGGCCGAACACCGCGCAGTCGCGCACGCCGGGGTGGCCGTGGAGCACCGCTTCGATCTCGGCCGGCGCCACCTGAAACCCGTTCACCTTGATCATCTCTTTCGATCGGTCGGTCAAGTGCACCCATCCATCGGGTTCGAGCCAGCCGACGTCACCGGTGCGGTACCAGCCGTCGGCGTCGAAGGCCTCGGCGTTCGCATGGTCGGGCAGGTAGCCCGCCATTACCGATGGGCCGCGTGCCTGGATCTCACCCGTCTCACCCGCGGGCACCGGCGCGCCCGTGTCCAGACTGACGGCGCGCAACTCCACGCCCGCCGGAGGAAGCCCGGCCGAGTCGAGACGCCACTGCTCCGGATGATCGACGGGGTTGCACGACAACACCGGGAACTCGCTCGCGCCGTACGCGGTGAGGAAGCGCACGCCTGTGCGCTCGGTGACTCGCCGGGCCACGCTCTCGGTGACGGGCGTGGCGCCCCACATGATGTAGCGAAGCGACGACAGGTCATAGCGCTCGATGTCGGGGTGGTCGGCCATCGCGAGCGCAATCGGCGCCACCGCCATCTCCAGCGTGATGCGGTCGGCCTCGATGCAGCGCAGCACTTCGTCGAGGTCGAACCGCGCGTGCAGCCGCACCGTCGCGCCGGCTTCGGCCGCGGCGAGCAGGTTGAGCAACCCGAGGATGTGCGACGGGGGAGTTGCCACCTGGAAGCGGTCGTCGGCCGTCAGGCCGAGCGCGGCGACCCAGTGGGCGGTGCCCGCGGCCAACGATGCGTGCGTATGTCGTACCGCCTTTGGCATCCCGGTGGTCCCCGAACTGAAAACGAAGATTGCGTCGTCGTTCTCGGAACCGTGCGAAGCGCCCTCGACCTGAGAAACGAAATCGTCGGTGATCAGGAGGCGGGGCGCCGTCAGAGCCAGGGCGTGGTCGACTTCGCGTTGTTTCCACGCCGGACTGATCAGCACCGCGGCGGCGCCGAGCGCGGAGATCGCATTGACGGCCGACACGAACTCGACCCGGTTGGTCAGCTGCAATGCAACGCGGTCGCCGGCGCCGACGCCTCGCGCCGCCAATGAAGAAGCGAACGCGTCGCGTGACGCGATCAGGTCGTGCCACGAATAGGCGTGCTCACCCGCTCTCACCGCCACGCGGTCGCCGAAGCGCGCCGCGGCGCGCTCGAGCGCCCCGTGCAGCGGCATCTACTAGCGCAGGACCTTGGCTTCGACGTTCATGAGCCGGGCCAGGTTGCCGCCCATGATGTTGCGGATCGTCTGCTCGGGAAGGCCTTCGAGTTCCTTCACGTAACTGGCGGGCTCGGCCAGGCCTTCGGGGTGCGGATAGTCCGAGCCGAACAGCACGTGCTGCTCGCCGATCAGTTGCGCCAGTGCGCCGAGGTCTTCTTCCCAGAACGGGCTCACGTAGATGTTGCGCTTGAACGCGGTGATCGGGTTCTCGAGGAAGTCCTGGGGCATCTTCTTGTAGACGTCGGCCAGGTTGCTCAGCAACGGCGCGACCCAGCTGCTGCCGTTCTCGATCACCGCGACCTTGAGCGCTGGAAACCGCGACACCGCGCCGTGGCAAATCATCGAAGCGACTGCATCTTCGACCGGCCGCCATTGCGACAGCATTCGGAAGGCTTGGGGTTGGAACGGCAACATCTCGCTGTTGCTGCCCATCCAGTCGTTCGTGTAGCGCTCGTAGCCGCTGTCGCTCGAGTGCATCGCCACGAGCACGTCGTGTTCGACCACCTTCGCCCAGAACGGGTCGAACTCGGGCAGCGCAAACGAACGCGGGCCGCGCACGCCCCACGCCGGCGCGGGACGGATCAGCACGACGCGCGCGCCCCGTTCGAAGACCCACTCGAGTTCCTCGATTGCCTTCTCGACGATCGGCAGCGTGATCACCGGAGTGGCGAAGATGCGCTCCTCGTACTCGAAGCTCCACGTCTCGTAGATCCACTCATTCAACGCGTGGATCACGGCGTGGGTCATCTCCGGCTCGTCACGCATGCGTTCTTCAACGAGGCTGGCCAGCGTCGGGAACATGAGCGCGCGGTCGATGCCTTGCTCGTCCATCAGCGCGACACGCGGCGCGGGTTCCCGGAAGGCGGGGATCGCGCGCATCGGCTCGCCGAAAATCTCACGCCGGCTTTTGCCTTCGGGGTTGCCGTGGCGGAAGTAGTCCTCCTGCGCGCCGGGCCGGGCCACCACGTCGAAGGTGGGGTTGGGGATGTATTCGCTGACGTGGCCCCGGATCATGATCTTGGTGCGGCCGCGCACGTCGACGTAGTCGACCGCGTTCTTGTAGCGGTCGGGCAGGAACTTCGTGAGCGATTCGCGCGTTTCGTAGAGGTGGTTGTCGGCGTCGAAGACGGGGATATCGAGGACGGGGGTAGCGGACATGCGGTTCTCCTGGTTAGAGCGAGCCGGCGAGGGACGTGAGATAAGCGCGGGTGCGATCACGCGACGCAATCAGTTCGTCGCGGTTATCGCCGATCGGAACGACGCGCACGGACAGGTCGGTGACGCCGGCGTCGGCGTAGGACCGCAAGCGCTTCTCGACCGCGGCTTCATCGCCCGCCGCCAGCAGGTCACCCACGTTCTGCGCGTCGCCCGTGTCGAGCAGGCGTTGGTAGTTGGGCGACACTTCAGCTTCGGACAGCACGCGGTTCGTGCGCGCGATGGCGACGTCGACTTCACTTGGGTCGCACACGCACACGGGGATGCCGGCCACGATGCGCGGCGCGCCCCGGCCCGCGGCGCTCGCCGCCGCAGTGATGTGTGGCAACACATGGCTTTCGATCGCGCGCTCGTCGGCCAGCCACAAGATGGTGCCGTCGGTGCGCTCGCCCGCCAGCTTCAGCATCACTGGACCAAGCGCGGCGATGAGCACCGGCGTGGGTGTGACGTCGGTGATGTCGATCGGGTTGTGCACGCGGAACAAGTGGTTCTCCACGTCGACGGTGCCGGGCCCGGCCAACGCGGCGTCGAGCACGTCGAGGTAGGCGCGCATCGTGGCCGCGGGACGGTCGTAGGGTAGCCCGAGCATGTCTTCGATCACCCAGTGATGCGACACGCCGAGGCCTAGCGCGAGCCGGCCTTGCAACACGGCCTGGGTAGACAGCGCCTGCTGCGCCAGCGCGATCGGGTGGCGGGGCTGCACGGGCACCACCGCGGTGCCGATTTCGATACGCGTGGTCACCGAACCGGCGACCGTCGCGGCGGTGAGGGCGTCGAAGTCGTCGGGAATCTGCGGGATCCACAAAGATGCGAAGCCGGCTTCGTCGGCCCAGCGGGCGTCGGACTGCAGGCGTTCGACCTTCGTGGCGTAACGCCCGCGTTCGGGGCCGACCATCACGCCGATCCGCACCTGTGCCCTCCCTCCGCGTTGCGAGAATTGCGTTCTTCTCTGAGTGTAACCTCAATCTCATTCTGCCGACCGAGGCCAAAACGGGGGATTTCCGATGACCGCCACAGGTGCCGACCTGTATTACGACCCGTATGACTTCGCGATCGACGCCGACCCCTATCCGGTGTGGAAGCGCCTGCGCGAAGAGGCGCCGCTCTATTACAACGAGAAGCACGACTTCTTCGCGCTGAGCCGCTACGCCGACGTCGAGCGGGGGCTCGTAGACACCCGCACGTACTCGTCAGCCAAGGGCACGCTGCTCGAGTTGATCAAAGCCGACTTCGACATGCCGCCGGGCACATTCATCTTCGAAGACCCGCCCACCCACGACCTGCACCGCGGCCTGCTGTCGCGCGTGTTCACGCCCCGCAAGATGGCGGCGATCGAGCCGAAGGTGCGCGAGTTCTGCGCGCACACGCTCGACCCGCTTGTCGGCTCGGGCAGGTTCGACTTCATCGCCGACCTCGGCGCGCAGATGCCGATGCGCACGATCGGGTTCCTGCTCGGCATTCCCGAGGAAGACCAAGAGGCGATCCGCGATCAGATCGACGCGGGCCTGCGCCTCACCGAAGGCGAGATGCCCGACGTGAGCCAGCAAGTGGGCCATCAGCCCATCGCCGAGTTCGCCGACTACATCGCATGGCGCGCCGACAACCCGTCCGACGACCTAATGACCGAGTTACTGCAGTCTGAGTTTCAGGACGAGAACGGCGAGACGCGCCGGCTCACGCAAACCGAAATCCTCAACTACATCAACCTCATCGCGGCCGCCGGCAACGAGACCACCACGCGCCTCATCGGCTGGACGGGCAAGGTGCTGGCCGAGAACCCGGATCAGCGGGCCGAGATCGCGAACGACCCGAGCCTGATCCCCGCGGCCATCGAGGAGTTGCTGCGTTTCGAGCCACCGTCGCCCGTCCAGGCGCGCTACGTCACCCACGACGTCGAGCACTACGGGACCACCGTTCCCGCTGGCAGCGCGATTGCGTTGCTCAACGCGTCGGCCAACCGCGACGAGCGCAAGTTCGCCAACCCCGACGACTTCGACATCCACCGCAAGCCCGAGCCGCACCTTTCCTTCGGCTTCGGCATTCACTTCTGCCTCGGTGCCGCGCTGGCCCGCCTCGAGGGCCGGGTCGCGCTCGACGAGGTGCTGAAGCGATTCCCGCAATGGGACGTCGACTGGGACAACGCGGTGCAAGCGCGCACGTCGACGGTTCGAGGCTGGGAGTCGCTTCCGGTCTTCGTTAAGTAGGTTCGCCCGGTGCCCAAGCCCACCGCCGAACCCGAACTCGTCGTCGTACGGGCCGACCGTTGGGTCGACGTCGCGAACGGTGAATTGAAAAAGGACGCGCGCGTCCTCGTGCGGGGCGACCGCATCGAAGCGGTCAACCCGTCGACGGTCCCCGACGACGCGCGCGCCGTCGACCTCGGCGACATGACGCTGCTGCCCGGGCTCATGGACATGGAGATCAACCTGCTGCTCGGTGGGCCCAGCGGCGGCAACCCCCGTAGCGACGTGCAGGACGACCCGGCGTTTCGCACATTGCGCGGCATCGTCAACTGCAAGACCACATTGCTGGCCGGGTTCACCACAGTCCGCAACCTCGGCCTGTTCGTGAAGTCGGGCGGTTATCTGCTCGACGTCGACTTGATGCGCGCCGTCGACAACGGATGGATCGACGGGCCTCGCATCGTGCCCGCCGGCCACGCGATCACCCCGACGGGCGGCCACCTCGATCCCACGATGTTCCAGCGGCTGGCGCCGGGCATCATGCCGTTGAGCGTCGAGGAAGGGATTGCCAACGGCGTGCCCGAAGTGCGCAAGGCGGTGCGCTACCAGATCAAGTACGGCGCCCGACTGATCAAGATTTCGGCGTCGGGCGGCGTGATGTCGCACAGCAACGAAGCGGGCGCCCAGCAGTACAGCGACGAGGAGTTGGCAGCGATCGTCGACGAGGCGCACCGCGCCGGCATCAAGGTGGCCGCGCACGCGCACGGCGACGCCGGCATCCGCGCCTGCATCCGCGCCGGGGTCGACTGCATCGAGCACGGCTCGCTCGCGAGCGACGACACGATCAGCATGATGGTGGAGCACGGCACGTTTCTGGTGCCCACGAGCTATCTGTCCGAAGGCCTCGACATCTCCCGCGCCGCGCCCGAGCTGCAGGCCAAAGCGGCGGAAGTGTTCCCCAAGGCGCGGGCCATGTTGGGCAAGGCGATCGCGGCCGGCGTGAAGATCGCCTGTGGCACCGACGCCCCCGCGATTCCCCACGGTGAGAACGCCAAGGAACTGTGGGCGATGGTCGACCGCGGCATGGCGCCGATCGAAGCGCTGCGCGCCGCCACCGTGAAGAGCGCGGAACTGATCGACGTCACCGACCGCGGCGAGATCGCCGATGGCTTATTGGCCGATCTGGTCGCAGTGCCCGGCGACCCCACCACGGACATCACGGTGACGCAAGACGTGCGCTTCGTGATGAAGGGCGGAGTCGTCTACAAGAGTTAGAGCACCGAGCGCGGCGCGACGGTTACCGACGGGATCGAGTCTTGCGCCCCGCCCCGCATCACCAGGTCGACCACTGCAACCAGCCGTTCGACGGGCATGAGCGAGCCGCTCAAATAGGCCCGTGACATCCAGATCGGCATCACTTCTGACGCCAGCTCGGAGTCCCAACCGTTGGCGAACTCGGTCATCGCGTCGCCCTCGCCGCCCGCGCAGTCGCCCACCACGATGCGGGTGAAGCCGACCGACGGGTGCTCGGCCCGCCACGCGTCGACGAGCTTGTCGAGCGCGGCTTTCGTAACGGCGTAGGCGCCGAGGCCGGGCCACGGCGGGGTGCTCGACGCGCTCACCGACGACAGGAACGCGGCGGCGCCCGACGACGCCTTGAGGTGGGGAAGGGCGGCCGAAGTCATCAGCGCCGCGCCCACCACGTTCGTGTCGAAGACCGTGTGCCACTGCTCGGCTGAGACGTTTTCGAGGCGAACGAGCGGGCCGACGCCCGGTGTGTATACGAGGCCGTCGATGCCGCCGAGCGTGGTGACCGCCTCGTCGATTGCCGCGGCGCACGAAGCGGCGTCGGTGACGTCGCACGCGATCGACACTGCACCGTTGCCGGCCTGCGCCGCAGCCTCGGCGAGGCGGTCTTTGCGCCGCGCCATGAGCGCGACCTGCGCACCGGCCTGCGCCAGACCGACGCCGATGCAACGCCCGAGACCACTCGATGCTCCGACTACGACAATCCGCATTGGCCCCCCTTATTAGGACATTTTCGGCGCGCACACCCGCGACGAGAATCACACTATCGTCGGACGAGAACGTAGTTGCGGTGTGGCTACGTCGTTCGGTAGCGTCACACGAGTGGGCGCCCGATGGGCGTCGGCAAAGGAGGGGGACATGTCCGTTCTGGACATCGGCACCGCGAGGTGTCGTCAAGCGTGAAGCGGCATGCCCAGGCTCGGCTCGGCCTGATCCTCGCCGTCATGCTCGTGTCGAGTACCGCGTGCGGCTCGCGTTGGAGCGACGCGCAACGCGCCGCGATCAGCCGACGCACCGCCCTCGCCCAGTCCGCGGGAGCGTCGACCGCCACCGGTACCGACAGCACCGGAACCGACGCCGCCGCGAATGACACCGGCGCCGCCGGCTCCGCGACCGTTACAAACGCGGCCACGGGTTCGGGCGCCGCGACGGGTAGCGGCCCCACAGCCGGTGCCACCGGCGCGCGAGCGGCGAGCGCGTCGAAGCCGTGCGCGGCGGCGTCGAACGCGCCGGGCGTCACCGACAAGACGATCACCGTCGGCTCGATCTCGTCGCTCTCGGGCCCGGTGCCGGGGCTGTCCGCGTCGTCAGCGGCCGGCGCCCGCTCCTACGTCGCGTTCGTAAACGCGACCGGCGGCGTGTGCGGGCGCAGCGTGGTGTTGAAAGAAGCCGACGACGGCACCGACAACTCGCAGTACCGGTCGGTTGTCACCGACCTCGGCCCGAAGGTGTTCGGGTTGGTCGGCGGGTTCGCGATCGGCGACGTGGGCGGCACTGACATCGTCGAAGCACAGAAGCTGCCCGGCATCGATCTGCCCAGCGCCGATTCGTCGTCGAATGTCTCCACGATCTTCGACATCAACCCCCCGTACAAGAACATCAACGCCGCGGTCGGCAAGTACACGTACCTGCACTCGCACGGCGCGACGAAGGCGTCGGTGGTGTTCATCGACACCGATCAGTCGCGGCTCGAGGCGAACAATCAGGCGTCGTTGATCCGCGCCGCAGGCATCCAGGTGGTGCAGACCCAGGCGCTGCCCCTGAGCACGCTCAGCTACGACTCGACGGCGCGCTCGGTAGCCAACAGCGGCGCCGACTACATGCTGTTTATCGGCACGGCCGACGCGAACTCGTCGATGGCGAACTCGCTTGCCGACACCGGCTACAAGCTCAAGTTCCCCGAGTACTTCACGTTCGCCTACGGCACGAATTTCATTCAGGCCGCAGGCGCAAACAGCGAAGGCGCGCTCACGTTCCTGCGGTGGCTGCCCAACGAGGAAGCCAAGACCAACGCCGAACTCGGCCACTTCGTGGAATGGATGGAACGCGTGGCGCCGGGCATCCCCGTCGACGCCTTCGCGGCCGACTCATGGGCCAGCGGCAAGGCCTTCTTCGACACGCTGTCGTCGTTGCCCGGACCGATCACGCGCGAGTCGTTCGTCGCCGCGGTCAAGGCGATCAAGAGCTTCGACGCCGGCGGCATGTTCGGCGCCATCGAGTTGGGCAACGAAAAGTCGAACAGTTGCGTGGTTGCGCTCCAAGTGGTGTCGGGCAAGTGGAAGCGCCTTACACCCGCCTCAGGATTCCTCTGTTGAATCCCGACGAGTCCGACCGGCTGCCCGAGCCGCTCGAACTGCGTCACGTCCGCGCCGGCTACGGCCGCATCGACGTGGTGCACGACGTTGACATCGCCGTTCGACGCGGCGAAGTGTGCGCGCTGCTCGGACCAAACGGCGCGGGGAAGACCACAACGCTGGGCGTGATGAGCGGACTGATCACGCCGACGCGGGGGTGCCGCCACGCGTACGGACGTCACGTGAACAATGCGACGGCGGCCGAGTTGTCGCGCATCGGCATCTGCCATGTGCGCGAGGGCCGGTCGGTGTTCCCGAACCTCAGCGTCGAAGACAACCTCGTCGTCGCGTCATCGTCGGGCGCGCCGATCGACCGGCTGCGCGAGGTCGCGTACACGCTGTTCCCAGTACTTAAGACGCGCCGGTCCGTGATGGCGGGGAATCTGTCGGGCGGCGAGAAGCAGATGCTGTCGCTGGCCCGGGGCCTCGGCACCGATCCTGCCGTGCTGCTCGTCGACGAGTTGTCGATGGGGCTGGCGCCGCTCATCGTCGACCAGCTTTACGAAGCGGTCGCCGAGGTCGCGCAGGTCGGTGTATCGGTATTGGTGGTCGAGCAGTTCGCCAGCATCGGCTTGAAGTACGCGTCGCACGCGTACGTGATGGCGCATGGGTCGCTCACGTACTCGGGCCCCAGCAATGGCGCGCTCGACGCAGTGCACGCGGCGTACCTCGGGGTGTCCGCATGACCGAGTTGCTCCAGTTCACGCTGTTCGGTTTGATGCTCGGCTGCGTCTACGCGATCGCCGCGATGGGCCTCGTGCTCACCTACACCGTCACCGGCGTGTTCAACTTCGCCCACGGTGCGGTGGGGATGCTCGCGGCGTTCTGCTACTTCGAGCTACGGGTGAAGCACGGCATGCCGGCGCCACTGGCCATCATCGTGGTGGCATTCATCGGCGCGCCGATCGCCGGCCTCGCGGTGGAGCGCATGATGCGCCGGTTCCAGGGCGGCGACTGGGCGACGTCGCTCGTGGTCACGGTGGCGATGACAGTCGGGCTGCTGGGCGTGGCGCTGCAGGTATTCGACCCGAAAGAAGCGCGCAGCGTTCCCAACCTGTTCGGCAACCACCGGATCGTGTTGTTCGACGTGCCCATCACCTACGACCGCATTGCGTTCGTGGTGGTCGCGATCGTGGTCGCGTTCGGGCTGCGCGCGCTGTTGTTCCAAACCGCTCTCGGCGCACGCATGCGCGCCGTGGTCGACGATCGCGAGCTCGCCGGACTCAACGGTGTGCGCTCGGTGTTCGTCGCGCGCTGCAGTTGGATGATCGGCTTCTCGCTCGCCGCTCTCGGCGGCATCCTGTTCGCCGGCGGTCAGAACATCAACGCCATCGTGCTCACGCTGCTCGTGCTGAATGCTTACGGCGCAGCGATGATCGGGCGGCTTACGAGCTTCCCGATGACGATCGTGGGCGCCATGCTGCTCGGGCTGATCCAAGAGTTGACGAATGTGTCGTGGCTGTCGCCCGACGCGGAGTTCTTCCTCCGTTTCCGCCTCGCGATCCCCGGCATCTTTTTGATTCTCGCCGTGCTGTTCGTGCCGTCGTTCCGGCTCGCCGCGGGTCGGGTGGTCGGCCGCGATGAGCCCGCTGTGCCCACGCTGCGCCGCTCGGCCACCTACGGCGTGGCGCTGGTCGTCGCGGTCGGTGTGGTGATGCAATTCGCGTCGGTCAAGATCGGCACGTACGTGATCACGGGCATCGTGATGGCCACCACCGCGCTGTCGCTGGTCGCGCTCACGGGCTTGTCGGGTCAGGTGTCGCTTACGCAATACATGTTCGTCGGGCTCGGCGCGTTCATCGGCGGGTCGATTAGCGGTGGCCACAGCGTTTTCGGGTTGCTCCTGGCCGGGGTCGTCGGCGGAGTGGCCGGGGGACTGGTTGCACTGCCCGCCGTACGCCTCCGGGGCCTGCACCTGGCGCTGAGCACGTTCGGGTTCGCGCTCGTCGGGCGCGAGGTGATTTTGGGCGACCCCAAGGTGTTCGGCCTCGGCGGGATCACCGTGGGCCGCCCGTCGTTTCTCGGCGTGTCGTTCCACTCCGACGCGTCGTTCGCGGTGTTCTGCGCGATCACCTTCGCGGCGCTCGCGGTTCTGGTCGGCGCGGTGCGGCGCAGCTGGTTCGGCCGTCAGCTCACCGGCGTGCGTGACAGCGAACTCGCCGCCGCGACGCTGGGAATTCGCGTGCGGCCGGCCAAGGTCGCGGTTTTCGTGCTTTCGGGGTTTATCGCCGGATGTGCGGGTGCGCTCTACGGCGGATTGTCGGGGGCGGTGCAGGGATCGCAGTTCGAACCGATAAACAGTTTGGTTGTGTTGCTGTTCGCATACGTCGGTGGGATCACCACGGTCGCCGGTGCCCTGATCGCAGGAGCCTTGTACGCGTCGCTGCAATACGCGCAGGCCACGTACTCGCAGTTGGCCGGCGTCGTGTTCATCGCCGTCGGTGCCGCCGCGATCACGCTCGGGCGCCAGCCCAACGGCATCGCGGGATTCGTGCTCGACCGTTTCCGCCGTGAGCAGGGTCCCGCCTCCGAAGGCGCAACGGCTCCCGGCGGTACCGCGCTGGAACCCACACTGCAGGAGGCGCACTCGTGAACCCGCGCATGATGATCTCCGCGCTCGTGGTTCTGCTCGTGTCGACGGTTGGCTTTTGTGGTGCCGTTGATGCGGCCGCCACCCCCCAGGCCCTCGGCGGTTTACGCGGCCTCGCCGCCGCGTCGGGGATCCACGTGATGTACAAGCCCGAGGGCTTGCTGCCTACCGGCGCGCCCGTCGACTTCGGCTCGCCCGACTCGCTCGCCACGATTTCCACCGGGCCGCTCACGTTTGCCCGCGCCGGCATCGCCGACCCCGGCGACCTGTTGGCCAATCCCGATGCGCTGCTCGCGCAGGCCAGCGCCAAGTACCCGCAGGGCACGATCCCGCCGTGGCCGTTCCGCGTCACTGCGGGCTCGGGGGCCGGGCAGCCCACAGCTGACTCGAACCCGGCACCCGGCCTCACCGCGCACGTCGAAGCACACAGCGACGGCTCGCTCGCGCAGGCCGCCATGCCCGCCGCGGCCACGCCGGGAGTTGCGCACGCCGCGTCGGTCACGTCGTTGGCGACCACGCACACCGACGGGTCGTCGGCCGTGGTGCACTCGGTCACGAAGACAACCGATTTCGAGCTGCTGGCGGGCCTTCTGTCAATCGACTCGATCGTCACCGATCTCACGGCTACCACCGATTCGCACGAGCCCAAACTTCAAGGCGGCACGCGCATAGTCGGGGCCACGATGAAGGGCCGGAAGGTCACGATCGACTCCGACGGCGTACACGCGCAGGGTAAGGGCGCTCCCGACGTGAACAAGCTGCTCACGGCGGCGGGCATCAAGATCTACGTCGTCGACCCGCAGAAGGTCGTGGCCGGAAGTGCGGGCCAGCTCACTTCGGCGGGTTTGCGTGTCGACCTCGCGTTGTCGTCGCGTTCGTACCCCGCGATCGACGCGCTGTTCAACAAGCTGCCGCCGGTACCGCCGCTGGCTCCGGGCGTGCCGGGTGTCGCCGACGCGATCGTGCTGGCCCGCACGCATCATCTCGTCGGGTTGCAACTCGGAGCCGGCGCCGTGAGCATCGACGCTCGCCCCGGCTTCACCTTCGACGCGCCGGTGCCGTCGCTCACCGACGACACGCTGGCGCCGGGCCTCGTGTCGGGCTTCGACGCACTCGCCCCGAGCAGTCCGTCGTCGTTGGCACCGGGCGTGGCCTTGCCGGCGACGCCCGCGGCTGCCACCGCCGCGCCGGTCAAGGTGAAGTTCCCCTTCGGGGAAGGCGTCGCCGGCCTGCTCCTGTTGGCGCTGATCGCGTCACCGATCCTCGGCTACCGCCTCACCACCGCGATGGGTTCGATGCTGGGCGCCACGAGCGCCGCCGACTGCACAGAGGAACAACGATGAGCGACAACGACCAACTCGTAGACCTGTTCAGCGGCACGCCGCTCGGGGAGCGCGACGACCGGCTCCGCGAAGGAGCCGGTGACATCGCTTCAGGGTCACGCGGCGCGTGGTGGCGCCAGCCCCAGTTCCTTCTGTGGCTGAGCGCGACGTTGATGGTGCTCGGATTGGCCGCGATCCTGCTGGGCTGGCTGGGCGCTTCGCGGTCGATCCTCGTGGAAGAGCAAGTGCCCTATCTCGTCTCCGGAGGGGTGTTCGGCCTCGCGCTCTCGGTGATCGGCGCCGTCACCCTTCTGGCGCAATGGCAGCTCGTCCTCATTCGTGAAAACCGCGACCGCGAGGCGGCCCGCCGGGCCGACCACGCCGAGTTGATGCAGGGGATCGCTGCGCTCACCGAGTCGATGGCCGCGGCGCCGCGGCGCACCACCACGCGCGCCGGGCGCGAACGTTCGTCGCGCTGACGCCTCGACAATGAC
>JBEEFT010000059.1:0-2595 GCA_041166225.1 Actinomycetota bacterium
GCAGTGCAGTGTGCCGTCCGTGTCCGCCGACAAAGCTGCGGCGCGTCTGCGGCGCCGAAACGAGGCGCTCGCGTTACGCGAGACGATGTCGCCGCCGGGGCCCGCGCCCGATCGGCTGCGCGTCGCAACGTGGAACCTGAACTCGCTGCGAGCGCGACTGCCCGCGGTGGAACGGTTCCTCGAGCGGGCCCAGCCCGACGTGTTGCTACTGCAAGAGACCAAGACCGCGTCCCTGTCCGACGCTGCGAGCTCGTTGTTCGACAGTCACGGTTACGTCAGCACGCACGTCGGCGCCGGCGCGTACAACGGCGTGGCGGTGATGTCGCGCTTTCCGATCCGCGACGCGCAGTCGTCGGGTGAGTTCGACAACGAGCACCTCGACCGTGAGCCGCGGCTCGCGACTTGCGTGGTCGAGACGCCCGATCCCGTGAGGGTGGCGTCGGTTTACGTGCCCCACGGCCGAGAGATCGACCACTGGCACTTCGAATACAAGCTTGCGTTTCTCGACGCGCTCGCGGCGCAGGTGCGCGGGTGGGTGGCCGAGGGCCACGTGATGCTCGGCGGCGATGTAAACGTCGCTCCGACCGACAGCGACATCTTTCATCCCGACGCGTTCGTGGGCCTCACCCACGTGACGCCGAGCGAGCGCGCCGGTTTGCAGGCGGTGCTCGAGGAGGGCCTTGTCGACGTCGACGCCGCGGTGTGGGGACCCCGAGCGCGGCGCTTCACGTGGTGGAACCACGGGTTCAGCTACCCGCGCAACCTTGGCATGCGCATCGACCTGCTCGCCGTCGACACTGCGTTGGCGCAGCGCATCGCCACGACGTGGATAGACCACGTCGAGCGAGGTGCCGAGCGGCCATCGGATCATGCTGCGCTCGTCGCAGATTTCTTCACGACTTGAGCAAATCTCCGTCGCTTCGCGCCGCAGCGCGACACTGCTCGGATGCCCACGGCATCCCCCGACGGATACTTGTACGTGTACGTCGACGACGCCGATGCCACGTTTGCCCGCGCCGTCGACGCCGGTGCCGCGGTCATCGAGGAGCCCGTCTACACGCCCTACGGCGACCGACGAGCAATTGTCACCGACCCGTTCGGCAACGTTTTCCAAATCGCGCACCGGCTGTAGTGGTGCGGGTCACGGCCATCCCGATCAGCACAGACCCAAGACGCCGCCGACGTGCGACGACGGCCGCGGCGATCGCGCTGGTGTTGGTTCTCGTCACGCTCGGCGCGTCACAGCCCGGTCGAGCGGTATCACCAGCCGTCACCGAACTCCGCGTGAGCGGGCCGGCGGGAGCGGCCCTGCAACCGAACCTCGTCGGCTTCAACTGGCGCGCCGGGGGTGAAGCCGTAGCGCCGCTGCGGCCGGGCCTGGTGCGCTCCTTCGCGGTACGGCTCGCGCAAATCTCTCCCGCCCCCGGCGTGCTGCACTTCGGCGCGGCCGACGCCGAAATCGATGCCATCAGCGCCACGGGCGCAACCCCGGTCGTCGTGCTCATCGAACGACCGCCGTGGGATCCCGCCGCCGGGTCGCCCGGTTACGAGTCGGTGGTCGCAGCCGTCGTGCGTCATTACCTCGTCGAGCGCGGCGCGGCGGGCCACCCTCCGGTGTGGTTCGAGTCGGGCAACGAACCGGAGTTCCCGCCGACGTCGCACGGCCAGTTGCCGTCCGAACTTGCCGCCGATGTCGCCGCGCAGGTGCGCGCGATCAGGCGCGTCGAAGCCGACGCGAAAGTCTCCGTTAGCTACGGCGGCCCGGCCGCGTTGTTCGCCGATCCCGCCGTGGCGGCCGCGTTCATCGCGGCGGCCCGCGCCGCGGGACGCCTGCCCGACTTCGTGTCGTGGCACACGTACACGAACGCACCGATGCTCGGTCCCGACGGACCCGAAGACCGGTCCAGCCCGGCGGCTGTCGCGGTGTGGGAGGCGCTACACGGCACCAACCCCGCGGCGTCGCCGACCGTTCTCGGCGCCGGTATCGACGTCATGCGCGCTGCGGTGAAGGCCGCAATGCTCCCCGGTGAGGCCACCCCGGCGCTGCTGATCACCGAGTGGAACCTGTCGTCGGGCGGCTTCGACGCGCGCAACGACACGTACGTCGGCGCCGCGCACACGGTCGCGTCGTTGATCGAAATGCAACGCCGTGGCCTCGACGGCGCCACGTTCTTCGCCGCGGTCGATCGGCACTGCTCGAACCCCGACGTGAACCCAAGCCGCGCGCAGTTCTGCGGTGACTGGGGTACGGCGTCGGCGACGGGCGCGCGCAAACCCGTGTGGCATGCGTTCGACCTCTGGCGGATGCTGAAAGGACCAACTCGCACCGTGACCGGCGCGGATGGCGCGTCGGGCCTGTGGGCCCTCGCCGCCGACGACGCCGGCACGACCCGGATCATCGTTGCGTCATTCTCGGTAGCCACGCCGACCGACCGCCAGCTGCGCATCGCGATCGACGCGCAGGATCGACCCCGGGCGGTCGTCGTCCGCCGCGTCGACGCCGACCATTCGACGGCCGCGCCCACCGCGTCGGTTCTCGCGGCCCGCGCCGACTCGATTGACGTTGCCCTGCCCGCGAACAGCGTGGTGATGGTC
>JBEEFT010000060.1:0-46556 GCA_041166225.1 Actinomycetota bacterium
GCGCCCGTGACGACACGTCGCCGTTGTAGGCCGCGTCGGGCCACTCCGGCGTCCACCTCTGGGCGGAACCGAGCGCCTCGCCCGCCGCGACCGACGACCGCAACACCCGGTGGGGGGCGTCGGGCCAGCCGAGCCCGAAGGCGGTGGTGAGCACCGTGTCGTCGGCGCCGGCGGCGATGAGCTTCTCCACGTAGGCCGGATGGGCGACCGACTCGGTGGCGGCCAGGAACCGCGTGCCCACGCGCACACCAGCGGCGCCTGTGTCGAGCGCAGCTCGCACGGTTGCGGCGTCGCCGATTCCGCCCGCGGCCACGACGGGCACGTCGACGCCGCCGGCGACGGCGGCGACCAATTCGAGCATCGGCGTCGTGCCGCGCACGTGACCACCGGCTTCCACGCCTTGTGCGACCACGACGTCACAACCGGCGTCGACCGCGGCGCGTGCCTCGTCAACCGAACCGACCTGCCATCCGGCGAGCGTGCCGGCGTCGTGCACCGTCGCGACGAGGTCCGCCGACGGGTCGCCGTAGAAGAACTCGACCAAGGCACAACGCGGCGCCACCTCTTCAACGTTGCGTCGGTCGAGAAACGGCATGAGGAAGCTGACGCCGAAGGCGCCATCGCGTGGCATGGCGGCGACCTGGGCGGTGAGGTCGCCCAACGGCAACACGCCCGACAGCATGCCGAGACCGCCGGCGGCGCTCACCGCCGCAGCAAGATCCGCCGAAGCGAACCCGCCCATGCCCGCGAGCTGTATGGGGAAACGACACCCGAACATCCGCGTGAACGCGCTGTCGAGGGTCACGCGAGCTCAGCCGAGCAACGCGGCGCGTGTCGCAGCGACGTCGGCGTGCATCTGTTTGATCAGGTCGTCGATCGAATCGAATTTCTGTTCACCGCGAAGGCGCTCAACGAATCCGACGGCGGCGGGCTGGTCGTAGAGGTCGCCCTCGAAGTCAAGGACGTAGGCCTCGAGCAACGAAGCGTGAGCGTCGACGTAGAACGTGGGCCGGCGCCCGAGCGAAACGGCGGCGGGCCGGGCCACCCCATCGGGCGTCGTGTACAGCGCGGCGTAGATGCCGTCGGCGGGCAGGCATACGCCGTCGGGCACTTGGACGTTTGCGGTCGGAAAGCCCAGCTCGCGTCCGCGCGCGTCGCCGTGCATCACGGTGCCGCGCACCTCGTGGGGGCGGCCGAGAAGCGCAGCGGCAGCCGCCACGTCGCCGTCGTGAAGCATCTCGCGGATGCGAGTGGAAGACACTGGGCTCGCTCCCGCCGCCACCAGCCGCATCCCGAGCACGTCGAAGCCGTGCACCGCGCCCTCGCGCTGGAGCATCTCGACGTTGCCGCCGCGGTTCTTGCCGAAGTGGAAGTCGTGGCCGACCACGACGGCGCGCGCCGCGAGCCCGTCGACCAAGACCTCTTCTACGAACTCTTCCGCAGGCTCGCGGGAACGGTCTTCGTCGAAGCGCACCACAACCAACACGTCGAGCCCGGTCGACTCGAGCAGCTCGATCTTTTGGTCGAGCGACGTGAGTCGGCATGGAGCGGAGTCGGGTCGCACCACCTCGGCGGGGTGCCGGTCGAAGGTGACCATCGCGCTCAGCGCGCCGCGGGTGTCGGCGAGATGGCGAACCTCGTCGACGACGGCGCGGTGCCCGAGGTGCACGCCGTCATAAGCACCAATGGTGACCACCGAGCCCCGCTCGGCGCACAGTGAACGTGCCTCCCCCGGCTCGTTGACGACGTACATGGCGCTCCGACGCTAATTGCCGAGCAGCACGACGTCGGCCACTAACCGCCCGTCGTCGTGGCGATACACCGCGATCAGCTCGCCCTGCGGGTCCTTGATCGCGACCGGTCCCACTATCACTGTAGATATCTCATGTAACAGTGGTCGGCCGTGGGAAATGGCATCGAGGTCGGTTTCGTTGGCGGTGACCGACGGCAGATGCACCACCAACTCCGAAGCGGGCCGGGCATTTTCGGGAATCAGCTGTTCGAGCGGCACCGCGTCGTCGACAGCGAATGTGCCGATGGCGCGTCGGCGCAGGTTGCGCAAATGGGCGCCGCCGCCGAGGGCGCGGCCAATGTCGTCGGCGAGCGTGCGGATGTAGGTGCCGGTCGAACACACCACGTCGAGCGTGAACACGCCGGGCCCGGGCTCGCCGATTACGTCGATCGAATGGATCGTGACGGGCCGCGGCGCCCGCTCCACTTCGATTCCCTCGCGCGCCAGCGCGTGCAACCGCTTCCCTCCGATCTGCACCGCCGACACCATCGGCGGGATCTGTTCGATGTCACCGACGAACTTCGCGGCGGCGTTCGCCACGTCGTCGCGCGTGACGTCGGACATTTCGAATGTTGCGGTCACCTCGCCCGCGGCGTCGAGCGTCGACGTGGTCGAGCCCAGCACGACGTCGCCGACGTACGCCTTTTCGAGGTCACCCACGAACTTCAGCAGCCGCGTGGCGCGCCCGAGCCCGACGAGCAGCACGCCCGTCGCGTCGGGATCGAGCGTGCCGGCGTGGCCGACGCGCTTCTGGTGGAAGATCTTGCGGCACCGGGCAACCGCGTCGTGACTCGTCCAACCGGCGGGTTTGTCTACGACGACAAAACCGTCGATCACGACGACGTGTCGTGCAGCGCTTTCACCGCGACCGCCACGGCTTCGCGCAACTCGGCTTGCACCGCCGCCAGCGACGCATGCGACGTGAAGCCAGCCGCGTAACGATGACCACCGCCGCCGAAGCTCGCCGCCACCGCCGAGACGTCGACCTCGGTGACCGACCGCAACGACACGCGCACGCCTTCGTCGGTTTCCTTCAACACCGCGCTCACTTCGGCTTCTTTGGTGCGACGCACGAGGTCGATCAGGCCTTCGGTCTCTTCGACCGTTACGCCATATTGCGCGAAGTCGGCAGCCGTGATCGCTGCCATTACGAACCCATTCTTTTCGTCTAACTCGGCGCGAGTCAGTACTGCACCCGCCAGCTGCAAATAGGCCAGGCGGTGTTCTTCGAACAGCTGACGTGACAGCGATGCGATCGGCAGGTCGAAGCGCGATAGCTCCTCGGCGAGCGCGAAGACTTCCGGCGTTGTGCTCTGGTACTGGAAGCGGCCGGTGTCGGTGACGAGCCCCGTGTACAGGCACATCGCGGCGTCGCGATTCAACGGCCAACCAAGACACGCAGCGACGCGTCGCACCACGACCGCGGTGGCCGCCGCGTCTACGTCGATGACGTTGACCGTGCCGTAGCGATCGTTGGACAAATGATGGTCGAGCACGATCAGCTCGCCCGCCGCCCGGGCCGGACCGGCCAGTTCACCCAGACGCGCCAACGACCCGCAGTCGAACGTGATCATCACGTCGGGCGTCGCCGGGAAATCCTCGGGCCGCGTCGCCAGTTCCAGCCCCGGCAGGTACGTGTAATGCGGCGCCACGACGAACGGCGCGGGCCACGATGCGATCGAGGGCTTTCCCGCGGCAACGCACAGGTGATGCATCCCGAGCATCGAGCCCAGGGCGTCGCCGTCGGGCGCGATGTGGCAAGCCAACGCCACCGAGTCGGCTGCGACGATCGCGGCGACGGCGCGGTCGAGGTCGCCGCTAACCACTGTTCCCCCGTTCGCGCTCGGCTTTGAGGATCTCCTCGATCCGCCATCCGGCGTCCATCGCTGGATCACGCTCGAACCGCAGCAGCGGCGTGCGTTTCATACGCACCTCACGACCAATTGCGGCCTGCACGGCTACGCGCGCGTCTTCGAGCGCTTCGGCGACACCTTCTTCATCACCCTTGCCCCGCGTTGTGTAGAAGACCGTCGCGTGGCGCAGGTCGGGATCGGTGTGCATGCCCGTGACCGTGAGCAGACCAAGACGGTCGTCGTCGGTGCGCTCGAGCGCCTCGGCGACGACGACCTGGAGCACCTTGTCGATGCGCGCCGTTCGGGGGTAGCGCCGAGTCGCTCCCCGCGATGAGTCCCGCTGCGGCATCCCTCCATTGTGAAGCACGTTCGACCCCTGATGCGTCATCGACGCACCAACTTGGCCCGGCAGCTACGCGTCTCGGCGATTGTTCACGAACCAGGCGAAGCCGACGGCCACCCCGCCCGCTATCAACGCCACCGCCACGATCACCCACACGCTGGTCCCCCCGCCGCCGCCGCCGGGCGTGACGCCGGCGTCGGGAATCGGCTCACCGGCGTAGATCGCAAATGCGGGATACGGCGAGTAGGGGTTCTTGTCGATGTACTCCTTGCTCGTGCCGTCATCGGCGTGAACGGTGATGGCCGCGAAATACGCACCCTTCTTGGTCGCGGTACCGACCAGGGTGAAGTAGCCACACGAGTACGGCTTGAGCGTGAGGCCTTCGAAGTGGGCGTGATCACCGACCCGGGTGCCGACCCAGCCGAGGTAACCGATCTGGTCCGTGAGGTCGAAGCCCGGCGGTATCGCGATGTCGATCGACGTGACCGGTTTTTCTTCTGAAGCCACACCGATGTTCAGCTTGACCTGCTCGCCGACGCTGATCGCAGCCGGGTTCGTGCAGATGTGCGCGTCGGCCCGGCCCGCACCGGCGACGACCATGACTGCTGCGGCCGCCCCGAGGAATGCGAGGATGATCCGCATGCGCCGCATCGTCGTGACGGTAGTGATTGCCGCCAGCATTCTGATGGCATCTGCTGCACCTGCTCTCGCCCACACCGTGGCCGGGACGGGGGCCACCAACTACAAAACGACGTTGCGCCACGTCTCGCCGCACCTGCCCGGCTTGAGCGTGAAGGTGATCGAGGCGGGCAGCCGGCTCCAAGCGTCGTACTCCGGTCGTGGCGAGGTCGTGGTGCAGGGCTATCAAGGCGAGCCCTATCTGCGGATTGGTGACAAAGGCGTGTTCCAGAACCTGAAGTCACCCGCGACCTACATCAACAAGACCCGTAACGGCACGAACCCACCCGCCGACGCCGACCCCGCCACGAAGCCCGTTTGGCAGAAGATCTCGAGCGGTCATGTGGCGCGCTGGCACGACCACCGCATCCACTTCATGGGCGGAGTGAACCCGCCGCCCGTGCGTAATTCGCCCGGCACCCGGCATGCGATCACCGACTGGAACGTCACGATTACGAAGGGCGCGACCACCGTCGACGTCGGTGGTGACTTGGTGTGGGTTCCGGGCCCGTCACCGGCGCCGATGTTGTTGCTGGCGCTGGTACTGCTCGGAGCGATGATCGCCATCGGTCGCAGACGATCGCCGTTCGTCGCGGTTGCGCTGGCGACCACACTGCTAGTGGCGATCGACGTCGTGCACTCATTGGCAATCGGCTTCGCGAACGCCGGCAGCGTCGGCCAGCAGCTCGGCCGCACGTTCGCGGGCGCCACGGTATCGATCCCGGCCTGGCTCGTCGGTGCCGGTGCCGTGTGGCTCCTCCTTCACAAGAAGGTCGACGGATTTTTCGCGGCCGTGTTCTGCGGGCTCATCGTCGCCGTTGTCGGCGGCATCGCCGACTCGACGGTGCTGTCGCGATCGCAAGTGCCATTCGCGTTGTCCGCGGCGATCGCCCGCCCGATCGTGGCCGCGTCGCTCGGCCTCGGCGTAGGCGTAGCGGTGGCCGGCGGCCTAGCGATCCGTCAGCTCGAACCCCGCGTACTGGCCGAGGACGACGAGTGACGGTCGAGCGTCAAACGCGGGCGATCTCGCGCTCTTCGTAGGTCTCGATGACGTCGCCTTCCTTGATGTCTTGGAAGTCGCTGAGCATCATGCCGCACTCGAATCCGGCCTGAACTTCACGCACGTCGTCTTTGACTCGACGCAGTGACGGCAAGGCGCCCTTCCAGATGACGACGCCCTCGCGGAGGTAGCGCACCTTTGAGTTGCGGGTGATGACGCCGGTTTGGACGTAGCAGCCGGCGACCTTGCCCCGCGGCGTCGAGAACACGGCGCGCACTTCGGCTTCACCGGTGATGACCTCTTCGTACTCGGGCTTCAGCATGCCGACCATTGCGGCTTCGAGGTCTTCGAGCAGCTTGTAGATGATTTCGTACAAGCGGAGCTCGACGCCCAAGTTCTCGGCGAGCTCACGGGCTTTGCGGTCGGGCCGCACGTTGAAGCCGATAATCGTGGCGCCCGAGGTAGCCGCGAGCTGGATGTCGCTCTCGGTGATACCGCCTACGGCGCGACGTACGAAGCCGAGCTTCACTTCGTCGCGCTCGAGCTTCTGCAAACTCGCAGTAACCGCCTCGAGTGAGCCGTGGACGTCGGCCTTCAGGATGACGTTGAGCGTGGCGGTTTCACCACGCTGGATCTGCTCGAAAATGTCTTCGAGCTTCGCCCCGCCGCCAGTGGCTGCAGCGGTAGACGCGAGCCCGGCGAAACGGTGACGCTGCTCGCGGTGCTCGGCCAGAGCCTTGGCCGCCTTGTCGTCGGCGACGCGGAACTCGTCGCCCGCTGCCGGCACGTCGTTGAGACCGAGTACCTCTACAGGCATCGACGGCAACGCTTCTTTGACGTTGTCGCCCTTGTCGTCGATGAGGGCGCGCACACGACCCCAGGCTGCACCGGCCACGAGCGTGTCGCCCACGCGCAGCGTGCCGTTCTCGACGATGACCGTGGCAACAGGACCACGCCCGGTGTCGAGGTTGGCTTCGAGCACGACGCCGCGGCAATAGCCCTCAGGATTAGCGACGAGTTCGTCGCTCAACTGCACGTCGGCCACGAGCAAAAGCTGCTCGAGTAGCTCGTCGATGCCGGTGTTCTGCAGCGCTGAAATAGGCACCACAATCGTGTCGCCGCCCCACGCCTCGGGCATGAGCCCGTGCTCGGACAGCTGCTGCATGACGCGGTCGGGGTTGGCGTTCTCCCGGTCGATCTTGTTCAGAGCGACCACGATCGGGACCTCGGCCGCCTTGGCGTGGTCGATCGCCTCTTCGGTTTGTGGCATGACTCCGTCGTCGGCCGCCACCATCAGGATCACGATGTCGGTGACCTCGGCGCCGCGGGCGCGCATGGCGGTGAAGGCTTCGTGGCCGGGGGTGTCGATGAAGGTGATGAGGCGCCCGTCTTTGACGGTCTGATACGCGCCGATGTGCTGGGTGATGCCGCCGGCCTCGCCCGCGACCACGTTGGCTTCACGAATGCGGTCGAGCAGCAGCGTTTTGCCGTGGTCGACGTGGCCCATCACGGTGATGATCGGTGGCCGCGGACGCAGGTCTTCCTCGGCGTCTTCGGTTTCATCGCCGAAGTACTTCGCGGCCAGTTCGGCCTCGCGCTCCAACCCTGGCTCGACGAGTTTGATCTCGGCGCCGACTTCGACCGCGAACAACTCAATCGCGTCGTCGGACAACGACTGCGTCGCCATCACCATTTCGCCTTGACCGAACAGGAAGCGCACGACGTCGCCCGCGGTCCGGTTGAGCTTGGGACCGACCTCTTGAGCCGACGACCCGCGCTCGATGATGATCTCGCCCTGCGGCACCGGCGCGTTCGACGGCATGTACGCCGTGATTGCGCTTGGGCCCAACTCCTCCATGTCGCGACGACGCCGACGCCGACGTCCGGGCGTGCGACCGCGATTCGGTCCGCCGCCACCGCGGTTGCCAGGCCCAGCGGCGGGACCGCCGCGGGTGCCGAACCCAGCGCCGAAGCCTTGACCCTGCCCGCCCCCACCACCGCCGCCGCGGTAACCGCCGCCACCGCCTTGACCACTCTGACCGGACGGACGCGCGCCCATCGGGCGACCAGGCCCGCCACCGGGACCACGCCCGGGCGCGCCACCGGGACCGCGGGCGCCACCACCGGGCGCGCCGGGGGCGCCGGCCGCGGGACGCCGTGCGCCCGGAGGCGGCGGGATCGGCTTACCGCTCGCAGAACGCGGAGGACCGGGAGGCGGCGGAATCGGCTTGCCGCTCGCCGACGTGGGCGGCCCGGCCGGAGCTGCGGGCGCGCTCGGCGCCGCCGATGCCGCCGGAGCGATTGGCGGGGCGTCGGCGGGAGTAGCCGGCGTAACGGGCGCGCTAGGCACAGGCGCACTGGTTGCGGGTGCGCTGGGCGCGGCTGCGGGTGGAGCGGCGACGGGCGGCGCTGGTGCGGCGGCCGCGGGCGCCACGGGCTGTTGCGCAGGCGGTGCAGCCGGACGCGGACGCGACGGCGCGTCGAGCCCGCCGGGGCCCGTGGGTCGCGGTGCGACGGCTGGACGCGGCGCGGGCGCGGGATCTATGGGTCGCGGCGCGGTGACTTCACTGGCGGGACGCGACGTGACGACGCGTCCCGTCGTGACCCGCGGCACTTCCACCGGCGGCGCAGGCTCGACCGGCGCAGCGGCTGCGGGCGCGAGCGGATCGGATCCCGCGGCCGGCTCGTTGCCGGGCGCGGGTGCGGGCGCGTCGGTCGACGACGGGGCGTCGGTCGGCGCGCCAGCCTTCTTCGCCGCCGCCTTCTTGGCTGCGGTCTTCTTGACGGGAGCCGGTTCTTCGGGTTGCACCTCGCGGCGCAGCCCGTCGGCGTCGGCCCGGCGACGGACCCTGTCCGCCTGCGGGTCTTCGATGCTCGAGGAATGGGTCTTGACACCGATTCCGAGCGCGAGGGCCAAGTCGAGTGTCTCTTGGTTTGTCATTCCGAGCTCTTTGGCAAGCTCGTGCACTCGAATTTTCTTCTGGGGCAAGTGGTTCCTTCGTAAAAGCTTGTAAAAGCAGCCTTCTAGCTTCTCACACCGGTGGGCACCCTTTGGAGTTGTTCCTGGGGATCGCCCACGATCTCAGTTCGCAGCGCCCGGCCGAAGGCCTTTTTCTTCGTCGCAGCCGAGATGCACGCCGGCGAGTCGGCGCACAACCATGCGCCGCGGCCAGCCGATGCCCGGCTCCACGTCACCCGCTTGTGGGCGGTGGCGACGATCCGGGCGAGAGGACCGGGCGCGCCGGCTTTGCCACAACCGATGCAGGTCCGCTGCGGCGCTATGCGTCGCCACCGCCCTCGGTAGCTTCGGCCGGCACCGGCGTTTCCTCGGCGTTTTCCAGCGCAGCGGTTTCGTCCGACACCGCGTCTTCGACGGCGGCAGGCTCGCTCATCAGCGTTTCGACGGCAGCGTCTTCGACGTCACTCTCCGCAGCTGCGTACTCGGCCGCCGACACCGTGGCTCCTTCGGCGTCTTTCCACACGAGCTCGCCCGAGTCAGGGTCGGTGACCCATTCGCCCTCGGCCCACTCTTCGCCCGAGTAACCCGCCTCTTCCTCGGCGATCTGGGTTTCGCTCTTAATGTCGATGCGCCACCCGGTGAGACGCGCCGCGAGACGCGCGTTCTGGCCTTCCTTGCCGATCGCCAGCGAGAGCTGGAAGTCGTGGACGATGACCGTGGCCGTACCGGTCTCTTCGTCGAGGCGCACTTCTTTCACCTTGGCCGGCTGCAAGGCGCGCATCACGAACTCTTGCTGGTCCTCGGAGAAGGGGACGATGTCGACTTTTTCACCGCGCAACTCGTTGGTGACCATGCGGACGCGCGCCCCGCGGGCGCCGACGCACGCGCCGACTGGGTCGACGTTGCTGTCGTTCGACCACACCGCGATCTTCGTGCGGTGACCGGGCTCGCGTGCAGCGGCTTTCAGCTCGACGACACCGCCGGCGATCTCGGGCACTTCGAGTTCGAAGAGGCGCTTGATGAGCCCCGGGTGTGTGCGCGACACGACGATCTGCGGGCCTTTGGTCGTCTTGCGCACCTCGACGATGTACGCCTTGAGACGCGATCCGTGCTCGTAGCGCTCGTAGGGCACCTGCTCGGCCTGGGGCATGAGCGCTTCGACTTTGCCCAGGTCGAGCAGCGTGTAGCGGTTGTCGCTTTGCTGGATGATGCCGGTGACGATGTCGCCCTCGCGGCCGGCGTACTCCTCGTACTTCTGGTCGCGCTCGGCCTCACGGATGCGCTGCAGAACAACCTGCTTGGCGGTTTGCGCGGCGATACGCCCGAAGTCGTCGGGGGTGTCGTCCCACTCGCGGGTGACATTGCCGTCTTCGTCGAGTTCCTGGCCGTACACCTTGATTTCACCGGTGTCGGGATCGATCGTTACGACCGCTTCCTCCGCCGCGGTATCGAGCCGCTTGTACGCGGCGACCAACGCGTTCGCGAGCGCGTCGAGCAGCGTGTCGGTGGAGATGCCCTTCTCCCGGGCCAGTACTTGGAGGGCGTCGAGGAAGTCTGCGTTCATGCCTTGGCCTTTGCGTTCGTGGTCTTCTTGGGATGTGGTTTCTTTGGCGCGCCGCCGCTCGGCTTCGGCGTGGGGCCCCACACGAATACGGTGCGGGCCCGTTCGATGTCGTCGTAGGCGAATCGCCGTCCGCCGACCGTGACTGCGTCGGCGTCTGCGGCTTCCAGCAAACCTTCGTGGCGACGCTCGCCTTCAACCGAAGGCTTCAACTTCACGTTGACCGTGGCGCCGAGGGCGGACGCGAAATGCGTTGGTGTGCGCAACGTGCGTTCAAGCCCAGGGCTCGACACTTCGAGCAGGTAGCGATCGTCAGGGATCGGGTCGTGCTCGTCGAGCAGCTCGGAGACGACGTGGTTCGCCTCGGTGAGCGCTTCAAGGTCGATCCCGCCTTCACGATCGACGGTGACGACGAGTCGCCCTGCGCCGAACTCGACGTCGAACACGTCGATGCCCTTGGCGGCGAGAGCCGGTTCGACCAAATCACGTACTGCGGTGGCTTGATCCATGCCTCTCTCCTTTCCAATGAGCAAACAAAGAGCGTGGCCCCCGAGGGGAGCCACGCTCAACCGATTGTCGAACGTTTTGTAACTGCGGCGTTCAATTATAGCGACTCAGTACGCCCGCGCTACTACCGCCACGAGGTCGCTGACCTGGTCTTTTGGTTCGGGAAGCGACCCGTCAGGCCGCTGGAGGCAACGGATTGACACGCTCTTGGCGTTCAGCGCCGTCTCACCGGCGTCGTCGGCCAGCGCCCCGGGCACAACGGCGAATCCCGTTTGTGCGGCCTCGATCGCGTCGTCCAGCGACGAAACCTCGGCCGTGCCCGCGGCCAGCCTTTTGGCGGCACTCTCGAACAGGCTGGCCTGCGCAGCGCCGAGCGCGTCGGCCACCGCTTTCGCGGCCCCGGCGGTCGGCACGCTCGTCTTCTCGCCCGTGTCACGTCGTACGACGGTGACGTTTCCTTCGGCGAGATCGCGGGGGCCGATCTCGACGCGCACGGGAATCCCGCGCAGTTCGTGGTCGGTGCTGCGGCGACCGAACGCGATGTCGGCGCGCCCGTCGAGCTTCGTGCGCACGGCGGCCGCGCGCAGTTCCCCGACGAGCGCACCCGCGGCGTCGAGGACGCCGTCGCCGTCTTTGACCACGATCACGACGCACTGCGTGGGCGCGATCGCGGGAGGCAGGCGCAATCCGCGGTCGTCGCCGTGGCTCATGATCAAGCCGCCGAGCAGCCGCGTAGAGACACCCCAACTGGTCTGCCACACGTAGTCGGTGGTGCCTTCCGACGTGGAATACGTGGTGTCGAAGGCGCGGCCGAAGTTCTGGCCGAGTTCGTGGCTGGTGCCCATCTGCAACGCCTTGCCGTCGACCATCATCGCTTCCATCGTCCACGTGTTGGTCGCCCCCGCGAACCGCTCGCGCTCAGTCTTGCGGCCGAGCAGTACGGGGATCGCGAGCACATCGCGCACGGTCTCCGCGTAGACCTCGTGCAGGATCTGCATCGCGAACGCGTGCGCGTCGCCCTCGCTCGCGTGGCACGTGTGGCCTTCTTGCCACTGGAACTCCGTGCTGCGCAGGAACAAGCGGGGGCGCATTTCCCAACGCACGACGTTGACCCACTGGTTCAGGAGTAGGGGCAGGTCCCGGTAGCTCTGGATCCACTTCGAGAAGTAGTGGTTGATGATCGTCTCGCTGGTGGGCCGGACGACCACGGGCTCGTCAAGCTCCTTGCCGCCGCCGATCGTGACTACGGCGAGCTCGGGGCTGAACCCTTCGACGTGTTCAGCTTCGCGGGAAAGGAACTCCTGCGGGATGAAGAGCGGGAAGTTGGCGTTGTCCACGCCGGCGCGCTTGATCCGGTCGTCGAGTTCGCGCTGAAGCCGCTCCCAGATCGCCCAGGCGGTAGGCCGGATCACCTGGGTGCCGCGCACCGGGCCGTTTTCTGCGAGCTCGGCTTTCGCGATGACGTCTTGGTACCAGCGAGGGAAGTCCTCAGCCTGGGGCGTGAGGATTGGTGCGGCCATCCGCAGAAACTACTGGCGCTTCTTGATCAGCTCGATTTTCTTTTCGGAGTCGTTGACGTCGGCACCCTGGTCGTCGAGCAGCGCAGCCCGGTCGCGTTCGGCTTCGCGCGTGGCGACGGCGACATCGGCCTTGGCGATTGCGGCATCGGCGCCGTGCTCGACGATGTACTCGGCCCACTCGACCAGTGCGTCGACCATCTCGGCTTCGGGCACCACGGCGACGTTGACGCCCTTTACGAAAAGGTGGCCCTTGTTGCGACCCGCTGCGATGCCGATGTCGGCGTCGCGCGCTTCGCCCGGCCCGTTCACGACGCAGCCCATCACCGCGACCTGCAACGGGATCTCGCGATCGCCGAAGGCGGCTAGCGCTTCGTTGGCGACCTTGTAGACGTCGATCTCGGCGCGGCCACACGACGGGCACGCGATGAGGTCGACGTTCTTGCGCTCACGCAACCCCATCGCCTCGAGCAACTGGCGGCCGGCGCGGGCTTCCTCAACCGGATCGGCGGTGAGCGAGTAACGAATCGTGTCGCCGATGCCTTCGGCCAAAAGCGTCGCGATGCCGGCGGTGCCTTTGACCAAACCGGCGGGCGGCGGCCCGGCTTCGGTGACGCCGAGGTGCAACGGCGCGTCTGTGACGTCGGCGAGTTGGCGATACGCCTCGATCATTAGCGGCACATTGCTGGCTTTCACCGAGATCTTGACGTCGTGAAAGTCGACCTCGTCGAAGTACCGCATCTCGATCTGCGCCGACTCGACGAGCGCCTCGGGCGTGGCGCCGCCGTGCTTCTCGTACAACTCTTTGTCGAGCGATCCGGCGTTGACGCCGATGCGGATGGGCACGCCGCGATCCTTCGACTCACGCGCGACGGTCTTGATGTGCTCGGGGTTTCGGATGTTGCCGGGGTTCAAGCGCAAGCACGCGACGCCGGCATCGAGCGCCGCCAATGCCATCTTGTATTGGTGGTGGATGTCGGCGACGATCGGCACGGGCGAGCGGGGCACGATCTGGGCCAGCCCTTCGGCGGCCTCGATCTCGTTGCACGTACATCGCACGATGTCGGCGCCCGCCGCGTTCAATGCGTAGATCTGCTGGAGCGTGCCCTCGACGTCCGCCGTCTTTGTGATCGTCATCGACTGCACGGTGATCGGCGCATCGCCACCCACCAGCACTCCCCCGACGTTGACCTGGCGCGTCTTGCGACGCGGTGCCGCGGTTCCGTCGAAGTTCACGGACCAAGTGTTACAGGGTTGATCAACCCAGCTTGAACGGGTGCATGATGTCGAGCCACAGCGTGGTCGCGCTGAGCAACACCAGCGCCATGATCACTGCGTAGGCCACCGGCATCAGCTTGGTCATGTCGACGGTGTAGCGCTTGCCCTTGCGCGATCTGAGTGCTTCGTACGTCGCGACCGCGATGTGACCACCGTCGAAGGGCGGCAGTGGAATCAGATTGAAAATGCCGACGAAGACGTTTATGGCGATGAGCAATGACAACACGGCTGCGATGCCGTCTTTCGCCGCGGCGTTTGCGACGCGGCCGACCCCGACGGGGCTCAGCAAGCGATTGTTCTCGGCGCTCGGGTCGGCCGCGCCACGCTTGCTGACCTGACTCGTGTACTTCTCGAGCGACGACTTCGAGAACAGCCCGACCAACGCTCCGGCCGATTCCGTGGTGACGTTCTTCACTTCGAAGGCGGCGTTCCACACGGCCTTGGGCAGCGGCTCACGGGTGACGGGGATGTAGGGCTGCACGCCGATGCGCCCGACCGAAGTGAACCCCGCCGCCTTGTCTTCGGGCGAGACGTCGTTCACGGGAGTGACGTCGACGGCGAAGCGCTTCCCATCGCGGTCGATCGTGACCCGCAGCGTGTGGCCCGGCGATGTGCGGATGAGGTTCATCGCGCGTGTCCACGATGTGATCGGCACGTCGTTGATCGCGAGGACGTGGTCGCCGCGTTTGAGACCGGCTTTGAACGCCGGGCTCAGAGGACCATTGGGCGTCAGTGTCTTCGCCACGGACTCCAGGCGGTTCGATGCCGGAGTGGTGTCGAGCACCCGGCCCACGCCCGCCAACAGCACCACCATCAACACGAACGCGATCAGGAAGTGGACAAACGACCCCGCGGCCGCGAATCGAAGCCGCTGCCAATAGGACTTGGCCCGGTACGTGCGGGGTTCGTCGTCGGGATCGTCGATCGGGTCGAGGTTGTTCATGCCGATCACGCGCACGAAACCGCCGGCCGGGATCGCTTTGACGCCGAAACGGGTTTCGCCTCGCTTGACTGACCACAGCGTGGGACCGAACCCGAGGAAGAAGTCGGTGACCTTCATGTCCGCCCAACGAGCGGTAATGAAGTGACCGAACTCGTGGAGCATGATCATCGACAGAATCGCCGCGATCACGATCACTGCTCCGCCGATGTGCAATGCGATCGATAGGGCGACGATTAGAGCGATCGTGAGACCGAGGCGAACGAACCCACCGGCACCGCCGGCTTCTACGACGTCGTCGTAACCACTGCCCTGGTCCGGAGCCGGGCGCTCACGCGTAGCGGTGGCGGTCATCGAGCCACCGCCGAGACCACGCGGCGCGCCGCGTCACGCGCAGCAGCATCGGCATCCAGCACGTCGTCGACGGTACCCGGGATTGCGCTCGGCGCGGACGCGACCACCTCTGCGATCACCTCGGAGATCGCGGGCCACCCGATCCGGCCGGCGAGAAAGGCTTCGACCGCTACCTCGTTTGCGGCACTCAGCCACGTTGGCGCGACGCCGCCTTTGCGCCCCGCCTCATAGGCAAGGTTCAGGGCAGGAAACGCGGCGTGGTCGGGCGGCTCGAAGTCGAGTTGCCGGGGTTTTCCCCAGTCGAGCGCGCCGAACGGAGTGGGAAGACGATCGGGAAAGCCCATGGCGTAACCAATCGGCAGGCGCATGTCCGGATCGGAGAGTTGGGCGACCGACGACCCGTCGCGGAAGGTCACCATCGAGTGCACGATCGACTGCGGATGCACGACGACATCGATGTCGTCGTACGAAATGCCGAAAAGCTCATGCGCTTCGATCACTTCGAGGCCTTTGTTCATCAGAGTGGACGAGTCCACTGTGATCTTCGGACCCATGGACCAGGTCGGATGAGCAAGCGCGTCGTCGATGGTGGCATCGCGCAGCTCGTCGCGGCTTCGCCCCCGGAACGGACCACCGCTGGCCGTCAGCACCAGACGGGCAACCTCGGTGGCCGCACCAGCGCGCAGGCATTGGTGAATGGCACCGTGCTCGGAGTCGACGGGTACCAACTCCGCCCCCGGTGTCTGGCGGGCTTTGGCGACGACGGGCCCCGCGGCAATCAAGGACTCTTTGTTAGCCAGCGCGAGGCGCTTGCCCGCCTCAAGGGCGGCGAGGGTGACGGGTAGCCCGGCGAACCCCACGACTGCGTTCAACACCACATCGGCACCCGTGGCGGCTTCGGTGAGGCCTTCGTTGCCGACGACAACGCGCACGCCGCTAGGAACGCCGGCGCGCACCGCGTCGGCGGCGGCGGGGTCGCCGATCGCGACGACAGCCGGGCGGTACTTGTTTGCCTGCTCCAGTAAGACTTCGACGTTGCGACCCGCGCCGAGGGCAACGACGCGGAAGTGATCGGGGTTGACGTCGACGACGTCGAGCGTTTGCGTGCCGATCGAACCCGTCGACCCGAGGACGGCTACGTCAACCACAGACGCCTTAGTAGAGGACGCGCAGCAGGTAATAGGTAGCGGGGAGCACGAACAGCATCGCGTCGAAGCGGTCGAGCACTCCCCCGTGACCAGGCAGCAAGTTGCCCATGTCTTTGATGCCCAGGTCGCGCTTGATCATCGACTCGGCGAGGTCGCCGAGCGGCGCGACGACTGAGACGACGATCGCGAGCCACAAGAGCTTGCCGCCGTCGAGCGGGTGCAAATGGTGCACGAAGCGCAGAAGGATCTCGGTGGCGAGAATTGAACACACCGCGCCGCCGACGAGGCCCTCGATCGTTTTGTTCGGGCTGATCTCAGGAGCCAAGGGCTTGCTGCCCATACGGCTGCCGACGAAGAACGCCCCGATGTCGTTGGCGACGGTTGCGACCACCGCCGCGAGGATGAACGCGACGCCGGTGTGGCCGTGCTTGTCGACGCCGAGCAGCAACGCGGCGTAGCTGCCCAGCACTCCCGTCCACAAAAAGGCCATCAGGGTGGCAGCAACGTTGACCGTGGGCCGCGCGTGAACGACGCGTATGAGGTACCACGCGAACGTCCCCCCGAACACAAGCACGATCGCCAGGGGCAGGGCCGTCTCACCTTTTTGATAGGCCGCAATCATCAGCGCGAGCGTTCCGATGAGCCCGACGAGGGTTGCGGGCTGATAACCGGCACGGCGCAAAACGTCGTAGAGCTCGGCGCTCGCCATCACGACCACTGCAGTAGCGAGCAGCATCGCCCACGCCGGGCCGAGCCAGAACAGGAAGAGTGCAGCGACCGCGAGCCCCGCGCCGAGCACTACCGCAGACTGCATGTCTCGCGGCGCAGTAGTAGCACTACGGCGCGGGCCGGCCCCCACGGGCCGCGCCGGCCGGGGCGCGCGGGGCCGAGGTGGACGTGCGGTGACCGACGCGGTCGAGCCCGTCGGGTGCAGCGGGATGGGCGCAATCTCCTCGGCGTCGGCGCCGCCGAAAGTGAACTCGTCGTCGATGGCCTCGGGCTCGTCGAAGGAGAAGATCGACGTGCGGCTCTCGTCGAGGGCGCCCAGCGGTGGCTCGCTACCGGCCAAAACCGACGCGTCGTCGAAACCGGCGTCGTCCCAGACATCGTGCTGGTCGCGCCATCGAGGCGCGCCACCCGACAGGGCCGACCAGGCGGCGAGGTCGTCTTCGGGCTCGTCGTCGTCGGACACGTCGAGGTCGGACTCTCCAAACCGGCCGCTCAGCACCGCCGGCACCTCGCCCGTGGCGGGTTCGGTCCAGTGCGGCAAGTTCGGCGGCGCCGCGGCGGGGACCGGCGGCATCGACGGCTCGGGGTCGTCGAAGGAGAACAAGCTCTGGTCGTCGGCCACTGGCGCCCGGACGCGCGACTCGAAGGGCAGCGGCTCGTTCGGTGCCTCGCCTTCGGGCTGTTGCGCGTTCACAGCGGCGGCGGCCTCTTCGGCACCGAGGATCCGCACGCCCTCCGCGCGGGGTCGGGTGGGCTCCAACTCTTCTTCGTGGTCGCTATCCCACTCGTCCATCGGTCCCCCTAAAGGTTTTCATGATCGGGCCTGATTCAGACCTCGAGCAGCTCCTGTTCCTTGTGTTGGAGCAGACGATCGATGTCGGCGACCGCTTGTTGAGTGATCTTCTCGAGGTCCTTCTCGGCTCGGTCGAGTTCGTCGGACGTGATGTCACCGTCTTTCTCGAGCGCCTCGAGATCCTTCCGCGCTGCGCGGCGCGCGTTACGCACGACCACGCGGGCGTCTTCAGCCTTGGCATGAACCAATTTGACCATCTCGCGGCGGCGATCCTGGGTCAATTCGGGGAACGAGATTCGGATGACCGATCCGTCGCTGTTCGGCTGGAGGCCGAGCGGCGAGTTCAGGATGGCCTTCTCGATGTCTTTGATCGCACTCTTGTCGAAGGGCGAAATCACGAGCAGCCGGGCTTCGGGGACGGAGAAGGACGCAAGCTGTTGCAGCGGCGTCGGGGTGCCGTAGTACTCGGCCTGCAGGTTCTCGACGAGTGTGGGCGACGCCCGCCCGGTACGGACGGTGGCGAAGTCGTGGTTGGCGTGGGCCGTGGCGGTGGCCATCTTCTCGCGGCACTCGGCCAGCGTCATCCCAACTAAGGAGTCATCGTCAACCATCAGCTAATCAGCGTACCTATCGCTTCACCGATCAGGGCGCGGCGCGTGTTGCCCTGCGTCATCACGTCGAACACGAGGATGGGCAAGCCGTTGTCTTTGCAGAACGTGATGGCGGTGAGGTCCATCGCCCGCAGGTCTTGATTGACGACGTCCATGAACGACACTTCAGCCAGTTTCAAAGCGTCGGGGTTCTGGCGGGGGTCCGACGTGTAGACGCCGTCGACGCCACCATGCGTGCCCTTGAGCAGCACCTCGGCTTCGATCTCGACGGCGCGCAGCGCCGCGGGCGTGTCCGTGGTGAAAAACGGGTTGCCCATCCCAGCAGCGAAGATCACGATCCGGCCCTTCTCCAAGTGGCGGATCGCGCGACGGCGGATGTAGGGCTCGGCGATCTGGGCCATCTGAATCGCGGTCTGCACCCGGCACTCTTGGTTCTTGCGCTCGAGCGCGTCTTGCAGGGCGAGCCCGTTGATCACGGTGGCGAGCATGCCCATGTAGTCAGCTTGGGCTCGGTCCATCCCGACCCCGGCGCCAACCGCACCGCGCCAGATGTTGCCGCCACCGACGACGACAGCGATCTCGACGCCGAGCTCTTCACGCGCGTCGGCGAGCTCGCCTGCGATGCGATCAACGATTTCGCCGTCGATCGTGTCGACCGACGACGACGAGGCGAATGCCTCACCGGAGAGCTTGAGAACCACCCTTCCCCAACGTGGTTTCGCCACGAAGTCGCTACGCCTCGATGAGCAACTGCGAGAAGCTGACGATCTTCGCGTCGCCGAGTTGCTGGCCGACCGACTGCTTGGGCTCTTTGGCGAAAGGCTGCTCGAGCAACACGCCGCCGGGCTGGCGCTTATGCCACCCGGTGAGCTTGCCCGACACGATCTTTTCGAGTGCGGCCTCGGGCTTGCCCTCGGCGATGGTTTCCTTCTCGAGCTGCGCCCGCTCGTTGGCAATGGCCTCGGGATCCACCTGGTCGACCGATACAACGGAGGGGCGGCTGAACGCTGCAGTGAGCGCGATGTCGTGGGCGAGTTCCTGGTTGCCACCGTCGAGTTCGATGAGGATGCCGTTCACACCCCGTCCGTTTTGCACGTGCAGGTAGGTGTCGAGCACATGACCGGCCGGCGCCTCCACCCGCACAACCTGTCCGAGGTCGACGTTTTCTTTGAGGGTGACCTTCAGGTCGTCGATCGCGGACTGGAACTCGGCGGCGACCGCTTCACCCTTGTCGACAACAGCTTGCGCAATGTCGTTGGCCAGGTTCACGAAGTCGGGCGACTTCGCAACGAAGTCGGTCTCGCAGCGAAGGTGCACCAACGCAGCCACGTTGTCTTGCCGGGCCAGTGCGATCGCTCCTTGCGAGTTGTCGCGGTCGGACCGCTCGGCCGCCTTGCCCAAGCCACGTTCACGCAGCCACAGCGCAGCGGCTTCGGGATCGCCGTTGTTCTCTTCGAGGGCGCGCTTGGCGTCCATCATTCCTGCGCCGGTTAGTTGGCGAAGGCTTTGTACTTCCTTGGCGGAGATAGCCATCGTTCGGTTGATCCTTGGTGTGGTCGGGCGGAACTACGCGGAGGCCGGGTTGGGCCCGTTGTCGGCGACAACGTCAGACTCAGACTCCGTGGGTGCTGCCGGCGCGGCGGCATCGGTGACGGGTGCGGCGTCGGCTGGCGCGGCGACCGGCGTAACTGCTGCCGCGTCGGCGGCGCCGCCGTCGGTCGCGGTGCCACCGGACTGCGAGGCCAGACGGGCTTCGCGCTCCTGAGCTTGCAGGGCCGCTTGGCGGCGGGCCTCGGCCTGCTGCTGGGCGCGGCGAGCCTCTTCTTCTTCGCTGCGCTGAGTCTCGGCGGCGGCGGGACCGGCGGCCTCGGCGGCGAGGCGCGCCTTGCGGCTCGCGATGAAGCGGCCTTCGTCGACGGCTTCCGCGATTACGCGGCACAAAAGGTTTCCGGCGCGAATGGCGTCGTCGTTACCGGGGATGACGTACTGGATCACGTCGGGGTCGCAGTTCGTGTCGACCACGGCGACGATCGGCATCTTGAGCTTGTTGGCCTCGGTAACGGCCAGGTGCTCTTTCTTCGTGTCGATCACGAAGATCGCATCGGGCAGCCGGCTCAGCCCCCGGATCCCGCCCAGGTTGCGCTGGAGCTTCACGAGCTCACGGCGCAGGATGAGCGCTTCCTTCTTGGGCATGTTCTCAAAGTCGCCAGCCTCGAGCATGCGCTCGTAGTCCTGCATTTTCTTGACCCGCTGGAGGATCGTCTGGAAGTTGGTGAGCATTCCGCCGAGCCAACGCTCGTTGATGTAAGGCATGCCGCATTCGGCCGCGTAACGGGCAACCGGGTCTTGCGTCTGCTTCTTGGTGCCGACGAAGAGGATCGTGCCGTTGTCGGCGACGAGATCACGGACGAACTCGTACGCGACCGCAGTGCGCTCGAGCGTCTGATTCAGGTCGATCAGATAAATGCCGTTGCGCTCACCGAGGATGAAACGCTTCATCTTCGGGTTCCAGCGCCGGGTCTGGTGACCGAAGTGAACCCCGGCCTCCAGCAGTTGTTTCATGGTGACGACAGCCACGTTTGTGAACTCCTAGCTCGGTTGAAGATCCACACGCGTCGCGCCAGCGTGAGCTGACGACCGAATGTGCGCATGTGGCACGTGATGAATGCCCGACGGGTGCCGAGCGGGACACGATGTTAGCGGCTTAGGCGCCGCTACCCCGCGTCGACGGCGTAGCCCACCACGTAATTCATCGCTGCGTCCCACGTCGTCACCACCAGCAAGCCTCCGGGCGCCATCGCGACGCCGTGCCCCGCTGCGGGGATTTTGAGCGAACGGGAACCGGAGGGTGAGCCGATTCGGGGACCACCGTCGTCGAGCGCAATCGCGACGAGTTCGGGGCCGAGGACCGCCGGTTCCCCGAACTCAGCGACGGCGTCGGCGCCGTGCACCTTCCACAACGGCGTGCCGTCGTGGGCGTTGAAGGCCTCGAGGCGGCCCCAGTGGTCGGGCACCAGCAGTTGATGGTCGGCCGTGACGGTCGGCACCTGGAAGTACTCGGCTTGCTCGGCTCCGCGATGCCACAGGATCTCACCGGTGCCGGCGTCGACGGCAACGACTTCGCCGTCGGTCGCCAGCGCTGCGACCGCGCGATTGCCGTCTGTGTACAACACCGGCGACGACGTGCCGTAGGTGCCGATGTCGCCGCTCCACACCGTGTCGCCCGTTTGCGGGTTCAGCGCCCACCATTGACCCACGCCCACCACAACCACGACGTTGGCGCCCGCCGCCGGTTCTGCCGTAGTGGCGGTGGCCAACTGCACGGTCCAGCGCAAGGCCCCGTCGGCACGCCCGATCCCGTAGGCGCGGCCCGATTCGCTCGTAGCGACGACGGTGTCGCCAACCACAACCGGTTCATTGGCCCGCTCGTCGGCGCCACCGTCGGCCGCAGTCGGCGACGTCCAGACCACAGCACCAGTGGTGCGATCAAGCGCGACGATCGCTCGCTTCGCGGCGACGAACACGCGGTCGCCTTCGAGGCGTGGCGCGTTTACCAGCGCGCCGCTTACGGGCGTGGTCCACTGCACGTCGCCGCCCAGCGACAGCGCGACCACCTCGGCTTCGCCGGCCGTCACGACCACGCCGCGGGCGTCGGCCGCCGGCAGGCCGACGACGTCGACGGGCAATGCAACCCTCCATCGCTGTGCGAACCGCGGCGCTCGCGCCCGCGAGGTTGTGACCGACGCTGGCGTGTAGCCCCGGTAGGCGCGATCGAAGGCATCTTGCAGCGTGGGGGCGCGCCGCGACGGGTTGGCGTTGCCGGCATCTGTGGCGCGGGCGTGCGCAAACGCGACGCACGCAACCACAACGGCGAACGCGGCGCTGACGGTGAGGACACGGCGAAATTGGGTGTTCATTCGGTACTCCTTGAGAGGGCCATCTATGGCGCGGCACTTGTTCCGACTGCGGCGACGCCCGCGGTGTCTTCAGCCGTGGCGATGCCAAAGCCGGTGAGCGCGCGGTTGGCGACGGTGGTGACGCTCTGGCACGTCGGCGGCGCGTCGTTCACCGCGAGCGCTACCTCCCGGTGCGCGGGTTGCGCCGTGGTGAGTGCCGAATGGCTCTCCCACGGCCACGACCCGACGTCGACCAACACGTTGGTCGCGTCGCGCAGCCGCGCGCGCGGCGCGGGAACGACGATGTCGCGCGAGGCCGCGATGGACGTGTAGGCGACACCCGGGCGCAGCGGCCGTTTGTTGATGTCGTGGATGAACTGCGATGTTTCCGACAGCTGAGCCACACCCGGCCCGGTGAGGTCGAAGGGCTTGTGAACGCGGTGGGCGAGCGTGCGCACGGCGCGGCCGCCTTCGGTCCACCGCAGCCAGGCCAAGGCCGTGGCCGCGTCGGTGCCGTGGTTTGGCGTGCCGACCGTGACGAAGTGAGCAATCGTCGGCAATGTGTGGCCGGCCCCGTTGTAGGTGTCGGCGAGCGCCTCGCGTGCGATGAGGCCGCCCTGGCTATGGGCGATCAGGTCGACCTGTGCTCCAGGGTGCTCCAGCGCAACCTGGTCGAGCAGATCCCGAAGATCTGCGGCGTCGGCACGCAGGTCGCGCACGGTGTCTTCAGGTGCGTAGGCCTGCGGGTGTCGACCACCCTTGTACGAGAAGTCGTAGACGTGGTCGGCCGCATACCCGAGGTCGCCGAATCGTCGGGACAGGTTGTCGTCGGCGTGAGGCCCGCCCGAATGCGACCCGAGGCCAGCGACGAAAACCGCGATGCGCTCAGGCGGCGCCGTGGGCGTTTCGTGGTCGGGCGGAGTGCACGCGTCGAGGAACGCGTCGACGACGTCGGCGAGCGCGGACGCGAGCGTCGCGAATGAACCCGCGAACTCGCCGAGGTTCACGATGTCGTCGAGGATCGTGACGAGGTGCTGCGCCATGGCGCGCACCTCGGCTTCGCTGGCGTTCGCGGCGATGGCGGCGACGTCGGCGGCGGCTGCGAAGAGCGCGTCGGCGCCGCCCTGACCCGCGGACACTCCGGCGCGCGCCCAGCCGACCGCAGCTTTGCTGACCGCTCCGATGCGGTCGCCGACGATCGTCAACAGCGCCTTGTGATCGTCGTGGGCGCCGTCTTCGGTGAACTCACCGTCGGGCACGAGGTGAACTCGCGCCGGGCCGCTCTCGAGCAAAATGGCGGGATCGACGTACGCGTCGCCAATGCGAGCGCCGAAGTGGAAGCTGGAACCGGTAGTACCAACTGCGTCGCCCTGCGCAACGGACTGGCCGTTGCGCACCGCGATCGACCTCAGGAACGAATAACTCGTGCGGACCCCGTCGGCGTGGCGCACTACGACGTGGAGCGCGCCGCCGACCTGGCCGGCGAACGTGACGCGTCCCGAGGCTGAGGCGCGTACCGGCGACCCAGGCTGCGTCTCGTATGTGAGCCCGCGATTGCCTGCGCCGTACGGGTTTGCCGGCGGCCGGAACGGGTCGGTGACGCGGCCAGTGACGGGTTGGGTGTAGGTGACCGCTGCGGCCACGGCCGGGGGCGCGAACCCGGCGAGGACGGTGACGGCCAGCGCCGCCACCAGCACCGCATGAATGCGGCGCACGGCATCTCCCTAGCGAATAAGCACCTAGCGGTGCTGTGAAACAGCCGAGGGGGAAGCGGCGAGACGAACATAGCGGCGAGGCCATGACAACGGAAGGGGCAAATCAGTGGCTCATTTGAGGCGGTTCCACCATCCGCCGCCGCCCGACGCAAGGCGGCCGACCTTGAGTTCCTCGAGGGCAACCGCAAGCCGACCCGGGGACAGGCCCGACGAGGTGATCAGCCGCTCCGTCGGTGTCGGCGCGAAGTCGAGCGCGTTAAGCACCGCGGTTGCGTCGGATGACAGCTCAGCTTCAAAGGGACGGAACAGTTGCAGCGTCTCGGCGCGGCCCGAGTTCAACCCGAGCGCCATCAAGACCTCGTCGGCGCCGAGCGCAGGCGCAACCCCGTCGACCAGCAGCCGATTGGTGCCCGCCGACGACGAACTCGTGATCGGCCCAGGCACGGCCATCACGGTGACATCGCGCTTGATTGCAGCCTCGACGGTGATCTGCGACCCGCCCGCAGCGCCCGACTCGACCACCACTACGACCTCGGCAAGGCCCGCGATGATCCGGTTGCGTTCTGGGAATCGCCATGGCTCCGGAGCCATACCTAAGGCGGCCTCGCTCAGCAACAAGCCTTCGCCACCGACTCGAGACCACAGTTGCGCATGCCGCCGGGGGTACACGACGTCGAGCCCTGAGCCCACGACACCGACCGGCGCGCCGCCCGCGGCCAGAACTCCCTCGTGCGCGGCGCCGTCAATGCCAATGGCGAGGCCCGACACCACAGCCACACCCGCGGCGGTGAGATCAGCGCCGAGCTTTTTGGCCACGCTCCGGCCATACGCGGTGGCACGCCGAGTGCCGACGATGCCAACACAGCGCCGGCAAAGCGCAGCGGGGTTTCCCCGCGCGAACAGCACGAGAGGCGGGTCGGGATCGTGGATGAGCGCGGACGGATAATGCGGGTGGTTTCGAAGCCAGACCTCCACCCCGGCGCGCCCGAGCCGTTCCTCAACCGCGTCGGGGTGCGTCCGTTTGAGCGCGGAACGCCACTCACCAGGGAGAGACTCGGGGAAGTCGGCGGGAAGCGGTTTGCGCAACGACGCGTCGTTGCGCGGATCGAGCAACCGCAAAAGCCCCTCGCGCATCGAGTGTCCGCCGACAATGGCGCGTAGCCGGGCCGGCCAACACCACGGCAACCCTGCGAGCGCCGCCGCGCACACCTCGTCTGAGGCTTCAGCCCAATCAACGGCGGTCACCGGGCCACGCCCTGCAACGCGTCGAACTCGGCCCGTAGCTCGAGCGCGGTTGCGACGTCTTCCTCGTTGAGCGCGCCGTCGCGCCCGGCCAGATCGGCGAGGGTACGTGCGACCCGGCGGACGCGGGCGTAGCCGCGGGCGCTCAATGTTCCGGCGCGCAGCCTCAACTCGACGAGCCGGGTCGCGCCGGCATTCATCGGCGCGAACCGGGCCAACTGCCGATCGGTCAGAGCCGAATTGGTTCCGCCGCTGCGCGCGTGTGACAGCGCGCGCACCGCCGCCACTCGCGCTGCGACCACGGCCGTGGACTCACCGTCGGCTCCACTGACGAGGTCGGTGGCATCGGGCCGGTGTACCGGCAGGCGCAGGTCGAAGCGGTCGAGCAACGGGCCAGACAGCCGACGCTCGTACCGGGAGCGGGCGTAGTCGGTGCACCGGCACGAACCAGGCGGACCGCCGTCGCCGCAAGGGCACGGGTTCATCGCCGCGACGAGCAGGAACCGGGCCGGGAAGGTGACCGACGCCGCAGCGCGGGTTACGCGGATCACGCCCTCTTCTAAGGGTTGGCGCAGCGCTTCGAGCACGGGCGTGGCGAACTCGGCCAGCTCGTCGAGGAACAACACCCCGTTCGTTGCGCACGAAATCTCACCCGGGCGCAACCGTGCGCCTCCCCCACCGACCAAGCCCACGATCGACGCGTTGTGGTGAGGCGCCCGCCACGGCGGCCGGGTGACGAGCCCCGACGGCGGCAGCACGAGGCCGGCGGCCGAATGAGCCCGCGTGGTTTCGAGCGCGTGCTCGCTCGACAGCGCAGGCAACAAACCCGCGAGACGCCGGGCCAGCATCGTTTTGCCCGATCCGGGCGGACCCAGCATTAACAGGTGGTGACCGCCAGCGGCCGCGACTTCGACCGCGAAGCGCCCGAGGTGTTGGCCGTGAATGTCTGCCATGTCGGGCGAAGTGGCTACGTCGGCGTCGACGTCGGCGTCGGGGACCGGCGTGGGCGGCTCGGGCCAGGGCTCGTCACCCCGCAACGCATCGACGATCTGCCGGAGGTAGTCGGCGCAACGGATGTGGCGGTTGCCTATGACTGTGGCCTCGGCGAACGAAGCGCCCGGCACCACGACCACATCGGCGTCGATCGCCGGCACCATGCACAGCACCCCGGGCACAGCGCGCACTCGCCCGTCGAGACCGAGCTCGCCGACGAGACCGACACCGTCGAGCGCGTCGAGCGGAACATCGCCCGCCGCCGCGAGAACGCCCAGCGCGATGGGCAGGTCGAGGCCCGCTCCAGTTTTCTTCAGCCCCGACGGCGCGAGGTTGACGGTGATGCGCCTTTGGGGCCATTTGAGCCCGCTCGACAACACCGCGGCGCGCACGCGGTCGCGCGACTCGCGGCAAGCGGTGTCGGGCAGGCCCACGACCGTGAAGCCGGGAAGGCCCTGTGAAACATGCACCTCGACGCGGACGGGCAACCCGTCCACGCCCAGCAGCGTTGCCGACGGAATAGCAGCGAGCACAACGGCCTCCTCGAACTCCAACGTGAGAGGAGGCCCGCAGCGTTACCGGCGGCGCCGGGCCAGCAAGGGCGCCACAGCCAACAGTAACGGCGGGGTGTTACAGGGTGGTCAGTGCCCGGTGAAGGTCGGTGTCGTCTTCGTGACGAAGGCGCGCATCGCCTCGGTCGTGTCCTTGGTAGCGAAGTTGACGCTCTGGGTGCGCGCTTCGTCTTCGAGGGCCTGGTCCATCGACACCATCAGCGCGTTGTTCAACAGCGTCTTGGTCATCGACACCGCTATCGGTGGCATCGCCACCAGCCGTGCAGACCACTCGTCGACGAACTCGTCGAGTTGGGCGTCGGGAACGACGCGGTTGACGAGACCGAGCCGTTCCGCTTCTGCGGCAGAAATCACGTCGGCGAAGAACGCCAGTTCTTTCGCTTTGTGCAGCCCGATGAGACGAGGCAGCAGCCACGATCCCCCACCGTCGAGCGACAACCCGCGCTTGGCGAAAATCTCGGAGAATCGCGCCGACTCACCCGCCACGATCAGGTCGCACCCCAATGCCATGTTGCACCCGACGCCCGCCGCCACACCCGGCACTTTGGCGATCGTCGGCTTCGGCATGCGGTGCAACGTGAGGATCACGTCGGCGACGTGGCGCATCGACGCCAAGGTTCCGCGGCCGCCTTCGTTGATCGCACTGAGGTCGGCGCCGGAACAAAATTCACCCGCGGCACCGGTTAGCACGAGCACGCGATCGTCCGCGCTGTCGTAGACCGCACGAAAGGTCTCGAGCAGCTCGTCCCACATCAGCTCGTTCACGGCGTTCTTCTTCTCGGGACGATTCATCGTGACCGTTACGACGCCGTCGGCGCGGCTGACTGCGATGGTCTCCATGACCGCGCACGATACTGGGGACGTGGGATTCAACCCCTTACGACAACAGAAGCGCCGCTCGTCGGATTATCTGATGATCGTCGCCGTCGTCGTCGTGATCGCCGTGTTGGTGGCATGGGCCGCGAACCTGCTGTAGGCGACGCCGACGACAACCTCGAAGTCGCGCTCGTTCACCCCTTCCAAGCCCGCAAGGCGTACCTGTGCCCGGGCTGCCTGAAGGAGATCGGCGTCGGCGTCGGTCACTACGTCGTGGTGCCCCTCGACGCGCCGGACGACCGGCGCCATTGGCACAAGAGCTGCTGGCAGCATCGTCTTAGAAGGCGGCCTGGATCACCGAAACGTTGTTCCCGATAATCGAGACCACGTCGAAGCGGACCTCCTCGAAGTACTCCGAGGAGCCCGACAGCCACGTGGATGCCAGCGCCCGCAGCTTGCGCTGCTTGGCGACCCCTACGGCTTCGAAGGGCGAGCCGAACCGCTCGGTCATGCGGGTTTTGACTTCCGCGATCACGAGCTCATTGCCGCGCCGCACGACGAGGTCGAGCTCACCGATGTCGCATGTCCAGTTCCGCGCCACAACCTGGTAGCCGTTCGCCCGGTACCACTGCGCCGCCAGCCGCTCACCTCGCGCGCCGAGCGCGATGCCGCCGTAACTCACTTTCAGGCGTCCTCTCCGAGGACGCCCGTGAGCCACGCGGTCCTCATGCGCTCGCTGGCGCTCGCTGCTTACAGCTCCTTTTCGGGGAGCTCCTCGACGTTGACGTCTTTGAAGGTGACTACGCGCACCGACGAAACGAAGCGGGCCGGGCGGTACATGTCCCAAACCCACGCGTCGTTCAACTCGACCTCGATCCAAGCCCGGTCACCCTCACCCTTGGGCGTGAGCGTGAATTCGTTAGCCAGATAGAACCGCCGTTCGGTTTCCACGACGTACTTGAACATCGGGAGCACCGCTCGGTACTCCTGAAACAGCTGGAGCTCGATCTCGGTTTCGTAACGCTCGAGGTCTTCGGGGCTGCTCGACATTGTCAGTCAGTCTACGACCGCGGTGTGACAGGTCGGCGGCGTCGACAGCTACAGGAACGAGATGTGGTCGAACGGCCACACCTTCACCACGGCCCGGCCCACGATCGTCGAGATCTTGATCTGACCGAACACGCGGCTGTCGGCCGAGCCGCTCCGGTTGTCGCCCATCACCCATAGCCGGCCCGGCGCAACGGTCTGGCTGGGGAAGTCGGTGGTCTCGACGCCTTCGGGCAAGTACGGCTCGAGCAGCTTGTGGTCGTTGATATAGACGAAGCCGTCGTGGCCTGACACTTGGTCACCGGGCAGGCCGATCACGCGCTTGATGAACTCGTCGGTCGACGGCTGCACGATCCCGACGCCTTCGCCGACCTTGCGCACCAACTTCTTCAAGCCGGTGCCGTCGTCGGTAGTACTGGACGCGCCCGGCCTCGGGTCGTCGAACACGACGATGTCGCCGCGACGCGGGTCGTGCATTTTGAACGCGAGCTTCGATACGACCACGCGGTCGTCGATCTGCAACTGCGGGATCATCGATCCGCTCGGGATGTAATAAGCCTGAGCGAGAAACGTCTTCACCAAGAACGCAATCAACGCCGCGACGATCAGCAGTACCGGAATTTCTGCGAGCGTCCGGGCGACGGTGGGCTTCGGGCGGTCTTTCTTGATCCGGACGGGCTGCTCGGCGGGCAGCGTTGCCGTGAGGTGCGACTCGGGCTCGAGCAGCAACATCCGCTCGTCGTCGCCCGGCCTTATGCCGAACGCCGCCTCGACCGCGTCGGAGCGCAAGAAGTCGGGCAGCTCGTCCTCGTCGTCTTCATCGCCGTGGCGGTCGTCGAGTTCGGGTTCCTCGACCGGGGCCAGCGCGGCGGGACGCGCCGAAGCCGGGATGGGTGGCGGAGGCGGCAGGATCGGTTCAGGTTCTACGAACCGGTCGGCCCTATCGGCGTCGTGGTCCTCGGCGACGGTCTGCGCGGCGGTTGCGAAGACCACCGCGTCGGCGGCGGCGTCGGCTTCGGTGGTCTCGGCCCGCGATCGTGGGGACGCGGCGCGAGCGCGTAGGGCATCCACGACGTCGACGGCACGCGCTGCGCCCGCCAAAGGCGACCGCAGCCGCGACCGACGCGCCAGCGGGCCCGGTTCGGGTTCGGGCTCGGCGTCGAAGTCGGCCTCGAAGTACGCCCGTTCCCGCTCCGGCTCCGCCGCGGGCTCCGGTTCGGGCTCGGGCTCGGCCTCATCGTCGTCTTCGTCTTCGTTTTCGTCTTCGTCTTCGTCTTCGTCTTCGACGATGTCGTGCTGCGCGTAATCGGGCTCGTCGGCGAGCGTCGGATCGGCTTCAGCTTCGGCGGCGGGCCCCACCTCGTCGAGATCGTCGTCGACGTTGTCGCGGTAATCGGCGTCGTCGGTCGCGTCGACGGGCGCCCCGTCGTCGTGGGCCGGGCGCGGCGTGGTTTCGAGAAGCTCGGGCGCGTCGAAATCCATCTCGTCGCGCCAGTCGTGGCGGTTGGACGGAACGGGCGGCGGCAGAGGAGGCGCCGCATGCTCGACCGGGGGCGGCGGTGCCGGGGCAGGCGCGTCGGTGACGCCCTCAAGCGGCGGCAACGCGTACCGGTCGAACGGAGTGTCTTCAGATGTCATAGGGACGCGCGGCAGCCAGTGAACACGACGCGGTAACCGTAGTAGCCGAGGCCCGCAGATCGCGGACGCAGCCGGTCGTTATCGGACGGCGCGCTTTTCCTTGATCTTGGCTCGCTTGCCGACGCGATCGCGTAGGTAATACAGCTTGGCCCGACGCACGTCGCCGCGCGTCACTACTTCGATCTGCGCCAGGATCGGCGAGTGCACCGGGAAGGTGCGCTCAACGCCGACGCCGAAGCTGACCTTGCGCACGGTGAACGTCTCGCGCACGCCGTCGCCCTGGCGGCGGATCACGGCGCCCTGGAATACCTGGACGCGCTCACGCGTCCCTTCGACGACTCGCACGTGCACCTTCAGGGTGTCACCGGGCCCAAATGCAGGGATGTCGTCGCGCAGGCTGGCGCGGTCGACGATATCGGTGGGGTTCATGACGCGAGGGACTCCTGAGGCGAGAACGTGGGACGGGCCATGTTAGTCATTCGACGCCCACCGCTCCAAGAGGGCCTGCTCGTCGTCGGTCAACCCGCCGCGGCTTTCGATGAGATCGGGCCGCCGCGCCACCGTGCGGGCCAGCGCCTGCGCCCGTCGCCACGCGGCGACGTCGGCGTGGTTGCCCGAACGCAGCACATCGGGCACGGGCCAGTCGCGAAAAACCGGCGGCCGCGTGAACTGCGGATATTCGAGCAGCCCGTCGGCGAAACTTTCCTCGTCGACAGACGCGGTGTTGCCGAGCACCCCGGGAACAAGCCGGGCGACTGCCTCGATCACGACGAAAGCCGCAGCCTCGCCGCCGGCGAGCACGAAGTCGCCGACGGACAATTCGTCGTCGACGAGGTGTTGCGTGATCCGGGCGTCGAAGCCTTCGTACCGGCCGCACAGCAGCGAGAACCCGTCGCGTGACGCGAGCTCGGTCGCCACGGACTGATTGAACGCACGACCGGACGGCGAAAGCGCGAACAGGGGCCGCGGTGGGTCGGCTGCTTCGACGCACGCGAAGACGGGCTCAGGCATCAGCACCATTCCGGCGCCGCCGCCGTACGGCGCGTCGTCTACGGCACGGTGCGCGCCGGTGGCGTGGCTCCGCAAGTCGTGCACCCGCAAGTCGAGCAACCCGTCTTTGCGGGCCTTGCCGATCAGGCTGGCGTCGAGGAAGCCGTCGACGAGGTCAGGAAACAGGCTGAAGACGTCGACGCGCACGACCCAAGCGTAGGAGTGCCGCGGCGATGTTCGCGACTGCGTCGATGCAGCTAGGCCGGTGCGGCGAACGACATCCCTTTGAGAAACAGGTCGGCGTCGTGTTGACGGGGAAACCGGTTGGCGAGCTCGTAGAACTGCGCATTGTGCTCGCTTACCAACAGGTGGGCGAGCTCGTGCACCAGCACGGCGTCGATCACGAACTGCGGCGCACCCTGCAGCCGGGCGCTGATCCGGATCGTGCCCTCGGCTGCGGTGCAGCTCCCCCACCGGCTGTTCTGTCGCGTCGACCACCGCACCGACGTCGGCTTCGCCGCGTTCTTCAGATACGTCCGGGTCAGATGCACGGCCCGCTGGTGCAAAGCGTCGTCAGTGGGACGGGCCTTCTCCCGGCTCGCGATGAGCTTTCGGCTCAGCTCGTCGGCATACAGCTGGCGGTCGGCCTTCGACAGTCGCCGAGGCACCACAACCACGATGCGCTCGCCCTCCCAGTGTGCGGCGATCGTCTTGCGGCGCTTGTCAGAGACGCGGATTTCGATCTCAGGCGCCGCCGCTGTTTCCAGTTCCGGGTCGCCGATCCCGACTTCGTCGAACAGCGTGGCCTGCGCGGCTTCCATTAAGGCGAAGGTAACGCCCGCGCGTAACGCAACTCGTGGATGGGCGCGCCTCGCCACACTTCGTCTTTTTCGGCGCCGTCGTGCGCCCAACCCGCGAGTTCGTAAAAGCGGCGGGCGCGCGCGTTTGTCTCCAGCACCCACAGGATCGCGTTCGTGAATCCCAGCGCGCCCAACTCGTCGACGGCTGCAGCCATAAGCGCACGGCCCGCGCCCGCGCCCCACGCTTCGGGCGCCGCGTAGATCGCGACGACCTCGCCCGTCGACGGGTCGGCGCCTTCGTCACGCGACGGCCGGACGTTTACGAAGGCAACAACCACGTCGTCGGCGACGGCGACGAACGTTTGCGACTCGCCCGCGGTCAGAACGCGCGTCCACAGCTCGGTGCGCTCGCGCACGTCGAGCGACGCGAGGAATCCGTCGCCCAGCGACGCGTAGGTCACCCGCCACGACGCGATGTGCACGTGCGCGATCGCGGCCGCATCATCGGCCGTGGCGCGGCGGACGCGCACCACGTCAGTCGAAGAGGCCTTCGGGAACGTCGACCGTGACGGAGTGTTCCGTAGTAGCGGTAAGGAACGTCAGCGGCACGAGGGCGCCGGAGTCGAGCACGAGCAGGTCGGACGCGGGATTCGCCTCGACCGAGGTCACCGTGCCCCGCACGGTGCCGTGCTGGTCGACCACTTCGCGTCCGACGAGTTCGTGCACCCACAGGGCTTCGGGGTCTTCGAGCGGTTCCGCGTAGAGGTCGCGGTGCGAGATGTCTTCGGAACCGTTGCGGTCGAACACGCCGTCGAACGTCACGATCCAGCGGCGGCCGAACGGCGTCGACGTGAGCACGGTCAGCGGGCGCCCGCCGTCGCCGTCGAGCGCCAGCACCGTGCCGGGCGCGACGCGTTCGTCGCGGTTGGTGACAAGCGAGACGACGACCTCACCGCGCAGACCGTGCGGCTTGTCGACGCGGCCGACTAGCAGCACGACGCTTCGGTGGAGCCGGCTAGTCGACGATGTCGACGCTGGCTTCGACACCGGCGCGGGCGCCGGCGGCGCGCACAACGGTGCGGATGGCCTGCGCGTTGCGACCGCGACGGCCGATGACGCGGCCCATGTCGTCTTTGCCGACTGTGAGGCGCAGGTCGACCGCGCCTTCGCTGTGATCGGCCTCGACCGACACCTCTTCGGGCGAGTCGACGAGTTGGCTGGCCACGTAGGCCAGCACCTTCTCGGGCGTGTCAGGTCCGACGTCGGGCATGACTACTTGGTGTTCTTCGAGGCGGTGAACTGGTCCCAGGCGCCGCTGATCTTGAGCAGCTTGCCGACGGTTTCAGTGGGCTGGGCGCCCTTCTGCAACCACGCGACGGCCTTGTCGTTGTCCATGTTGATCACAGACGGCTCGGCCCGCGGGTCGTAGTTGCCGAGGATCTCGATGAAGCGGCCGTCACGCGGCGAACGCGCATCGGCGACGACGACGCGATACGTCGGCTGCTTGGTCTTGCCCATTCGCATCAGGCGGAGCTTTACGGCCATTACTTCCTCTTCTTCTTTTTCTTGGTGGCTTTCTTTTGCATCCGACGACCAAGCCCACCCATCTGCTTCATCATCTTTTGCATTTCTTCGAACTGCTTCAGCAACAGGTTGACGTCGCTGATCGAAGTTCCGCTGCCCACGGCAATGCGCTGGCGGCGCGATCCGTTGACAAGCGATGGCGTTGTTCGCTCCGCCGTGGTCATGCTGCGAATGATCGCCTCGACCCTTCCGACCTCGCGGTCGCCGATCTCGACGTCTTTCATCTCTTTGGGGAGCCCGGGCATCATACCGAGAACGCTGCTCAAAGGCCCCATCTTCTTGAGCTGCTGCATCTGTTCTAGGAAGTCATCGAGGGTGAATTGGCCCTCCATGAGCTTCTGGGCGGCGATCTCGGCCTCTTGCTCCTCGTAGACCGCCTCGGCCTTCTCGATCAGCGTGAGCATGTCGCCCATGCCCAAAATCCGGCCCGCCATGCGGTCGGGGTGGAACGTGTCGAAGTCTTCGAGCTTCTCGCCGTTCGAGGCGAATGCGATCGGACGCCCGACGACCTGCTTGACCGACAACGCAGCGCCGCCGCGGGCGTCGCCGTCGAGCTTGGTGAGGATCACGCCGTCGAGTTCGAGCGTCTGATGGAACGCCTCGGCGGTTTCGACCGCGGACTGACCGGTCATCGCGTCGATCACGAGGAACGTGTACTTCGGCTCGACGACGCCGCTTATCTGGCGCACTTCTTCCATCAGCTCGGCGTCGATGGCGAGGCGACCGGCCGTGTCGACGATCAGCACGTCCTTGCCGAGGCGCTGCGCTTCTGCGAGACCGGCCTTGGCCACCGACACCGGGTCGGTCGCTTCGCTGTAGACCGTGACGCCGATCTGGCCGCCGAGCACGCGCAACTGCTCGACCGCCGCGGGGCGCTGAAGGTCGGCGCCGACGAGCAACGGGTTGCGGCCCTGGGTCTTGAACCAGCGTGCGAGCTTCGCCGCGGTGGTGGTTTTACCGCCACCCTGCAGACCCGCCAACAGGACCACAGTCGGCGGGCGGCTGGCGTAGGTGATCTTGAGCGTCTCACCGCCGAGGGTGTCGATCAGCTCGTTGTGAACGAGTTTGATGACCTGCTGGGCCGGGCTCAGGCTCTGCGACAGGTCGGCGCCGATACAGGCCGCTTTGACGCGGGCGACAAAGTCGCGGACCACCGTGAAGTTGACGTCGGCTTCCAGCAGCGCGACCCGGATCTCGCGACAGACCTCGTCGATGTCGGCCTCGCTGAGCCGCCCGCGCCCGCGCAGGCGCGTGAAGATCCCGTCGAAACGATCGCTCAGAGACTCGAACACAGCCCGCCGATGGTACTGGGCTACGTGACGGTCATTACCAGCGAGAGCGTCGCGGTCGAGTCCTTGGGGTCCTTGGTGCACATGGTGCCCGACGTGATGGTGAACTCGGCCGTGTAGGTGCCGGCAGCGGCGTACGTGTGCTCACGCCCGCGCTGGACCTTCCCTGGGCCATCAGCGACGGTGGCTGCGCACGCCTGGCAACGGACGGCGCCCGGGCCGCCGTCACCGAAGTTCTCCGTGACGCCGTCGCCGCACGGCCCGTCAGTAAACGCCCGGTCGGGGTCACTGCCGGTGATGGTGAACATCACGCTCTCGCCCGCCTTCACCGTGGTCGAGTTCGCGCACACCTGCGCAGTGATGCCGTTCGCGTCGGCGCTGGACGGTGACAGTCCCGCACAATTGGCCGACGAGCCCGGGTCGGCGGTACCGCCGCCCGTGCTGCCGGCGCTACCGCCTCCTGCACCGCTACCCGGCTTGACACTCGTCGTGTCGGTCGGCTGCTCGAGGTACTTGTCGTCGGCCGCTTGCGCGAACACGTGGTCGCCGTGATCCGACGTGAAGTCGTAGGCCGGTACGAGCCACAGCGCGCCGGCGCTATCGCCTTGCAACATCAAGCCGACTTCGACCTTGGTCAACGTGATCACCGTCGGTTCGATCGAGCCTCCGCCGTCGACGGGCACCGGCTCGTTCGTGACCGCGCCGGGCGCGGGCGCCACGGCGGTTTCAGGCGTCGCCATGTCGGTCGCTACACCCGCGCCCAAACGTTCCGGCCCGCCTATTCCGTACGGCTGGGGCGTCGACGCGTTGAGCCGCTCGACGGCTCGTTGCAGCGTTGCCAAGTCGTACGTGCCAACCGAACTCGGTCCGGCGAGGTAGCCGCTGGCCGTAGTGATCTTCTTCGTCGCGTCGACGGTGACGAAGTGCTCGAAGCCGCTGACCGTTTTGCCCTGCACACGCGATCTGATGCGCACATCGAACGACGACCCGTCGACGGTTTCGGTCGTCACGATGGCGTCGCCGACGCTGACGCCTGCCGTCTTCAGTGCGTCAGTGGCGATGCGCTGCGCTTCGGCCTTCGTCGGCGCGTTGGCCGGAACCGTCGTAGGGGGCGGCGGCGGGAACGACGGTGCGGCGCAAACGGCCGAACTCGACGGCGAAGCGCTCGCGCTATTCGCACTCGGCGCATCGGGCGTGCCGTCGGCGGCGACCGGCGCGATCGCGCAGCCCGACCCGACCGACCCCGCAAACGACGCGTTCATCGAAAACGACCCGCCCCTCGACACGTACAAGTTGCCCGCGTCGCTACTCGCGGTCTCTTTGGCGCCTTGGCCGACGTTCCACCCGTCACCCTGGCTTCGCACTGCACCCGGCACGCCGAGCGCTTTTGCCAGTTTCTCGACATCGGTGCGCGTTACTTCGTCGAACTTGTATGCCTCGCCCGTCTTCGCGTCGGTCGTGACGCCGTCGGCGAGTACGTACTTCACGTTCGGCCTCATCATCAAGGCGTCGGCGCTTGCCGCCGTTGCCTCGCTCTTCGCGCCGCCCGTCGCGGCAAGCGGGCCGGGCAGCTTCGGCACATTGGTGCCGCACGCGCCCAGTACCAGTGCGGTTACCGCTAAGCCGGCGAGGACAAGACGAGCACGCATGGCGGTTGGACGCCGCTGCTCCCCTGGCTGGTTCCGCCCGGCGCGCTATTAGTCGGTGGAGAAGAGCGCTTCGACGAATTCGTCGGGGTCGAAGTCGATCAAATCATCCGCACCTTCGCCGACACCGACGAGCTTGATCGGGATACCGAGTTCGGCCTGAATGGCGAGCGCGATGCCGCCCTTGGCCGTGCCGTCGAGCTTCGTGAGCACCACGCCCGTTACGCCGGCGACGTCGGCGAACTCGCGTGCTTGGGCGAGGCCGTTGTTGCCGGTGGTCGCGTCGATCACGAGCAGCGTCTCGGTGAGCGTCGCCGGGCCTTTCTCGGCGATGCGGTGAACTTTCTTCAGCTCCTCCATGAGGTTGACCTTGTTGTGCAGGCGGCCCGCCGTGTCGGCGAGGATGAGGTTGGCGCCGCGCGCGGCGCCCGCTTCGATCGCGTCGAACACAACCGAGCCGGGGTCGGCGCCTTCGGCGCCACGGATGATGTCGCTGCCCGTGCGCTCGGCCCACATCTGCAATTGCTCGCCCGCCGCGGCGCGGAACGTGTCGCCTGCGGCGAGCATCACCTTCTTGCCGTTGGTCACTTCGCGCCGCGCCAGTTTGCCGATAGTGGTGGTCTTGCCGACCCCGTTGACGCCGACCATCAGCCACACGCTCGGACCGTCGTCGGCCGTCTTCAGTGTGCGGTCACCTTCGAGGCGTCGCTTCAGATCCGCCTTGAGGCTCTCGAGCAGGTCGTCGGCGGTCTTGATGCGCTCGGCCTTTGCCGCCGCGCGGAGGTCTTCGATCACGGCCATCGTGGTCTGCACGCCAAGGTCGGAACGGATCAACGCCTCTTCGAGTTCGTCCCACGTGTTGTTGTCGATCGGACGGGCCCGCAACCCGACGACGCCGGCCATCGCGGCCCGGGCCCGGCCGAGCCGGTCACGCAGACGCGGCTTGACGACCACATCGGGTTCGGGCTCGACGACCTCGGGCGGCGCCTCGAGAACCGGCGGCTCGACGACGACGGGCGGTGCCACAAGCGGTGGTTCGAGGACCACGCTGGGCGGCTCGACGACGACTTCAGGCGGTGCGGTGACGGGCGGAGTGACATCGGTCGGCCGCGGTGTGATCGTGGGCCGCGGTGCCTCGGGTGGGCGCCGGGTGGGCGGGCCGATGTCGGGACGCTTGGTGCGTCGCGAGGCGGTGCCGAGGCGTACGAGCGATACGACGAGCAACAAGAACGCGCCGATGATCAGGACAAGAAGGACTGCTTGCATATCGGCAGCGAGCCTACGGGGAGACGGAAGCGGAGCAGTTACGCGTTAGCGGGAGCGTCGATGGCGACGTTCTGCAGCTTCTCGGAAACAACCTTCGACGAGCCGCCGGGCTGCATCGTTACGCCGTAGAGGCAGTCGGCCGCCTCCATGGTGCGCTTCTGGTGGCTAACGATGACGAGCTGCGCTTCTTGCCGGAACTCCGCGATCAAGTCGAGGAAGCGGTGCAGGTTGACGTCGTCGAGCGCGGCCTCGACCTCGTCCATCAGATAGAAGGGCGACGGACGGCTGCGGAACACGGCGAACAGAAACGCCAGCGCCGTGAGCGAGCGCTCGCCACCGGACAGCAGCGAGAGGCGGCGCACGTTCTTGCCCGAAGGGCGGGCCTCGACCTCGATGCCGGTGTCGAGCGGATGATCGGGATCGGTGAGGCGCAGCCGCCCCGTGCCGCCCGGGAACAGTGTGGTGAACAATTTTTCGAAGTTGTCGGCGACGTCGACGTAGGCGGCCGCGAAGAGATCGATGATCTCGGCGTCGATCGCCTTGATCACCTTGCCGAGTTCGCGACGCGAGTTCTTGACGTCTTCGAGTTGGGCTTCGAGGAACGTGTGCCGCTCCGAGAGCGCCGCGTGCTCTTCGAGGGCGAGAGGGTTGATCGGACCCATAAGGCGCAGTTCGCGTTCCAGGTCGCGGGCCCGCGCTGCGGGGTTGACGCCGGGCGCCAGGTCGGGCAGCACGGCGTCGACCACGTCTTCGGGTTCAAGGTTGTGCTCGCGGCGCACGGTTTCGATGACGGTGTCGAGACGAACCCGCACCTCGGCCGCTTCGAGTTCCGAACGCTGCACGCGTTCACGCGTCTCGTTGAGGCGGCGCTCGGCATCGGTGCGTTCGCGCCGCAACGCCTCGAGGCGGTCGATGGTCTCGCGACGACCGGCGGCGTGGCGGTCACGCTCAGCGCGCAAGCGGTCGCGGAAACCGCTCAACCACGCGGCGCGTTCTCCCGCCTCCGACGCGATGCGCCCGGTCACCGCGATTCGGGCCTCGATCGATTCGCGGCGGCTGGCGACCGCAGCGCGGTCACCGGCAAGGCGGGTCAGCCGTTCTTCTACATCGGCTTGACGGGTGAGCAAGCCCGTGCGCCGCGCTTCCAAAGCGCCGGCGCGTACGTCGATGTCGGCGCGCAGAGCAGCGCGCGCGTTGCGCGTCTGAACCGACGCCTCGACGCGTTGCGCCACGGCCTCGACGGGCGCGAGCGCGGCCCGGAGAGCGTTGAGGCGTTCGGTGTCTCGCTCCGTTGTGTCGACCGCTTCGGCGTGCGCCGCGATAACCGCGATCAGCTCGGCGTCTTGGCCGGCGGCCTGCGCCCGCAGCGCGTCGCGTCCGCGCTCGGCGTCGGCGGCCTGGCGGCCGGCGTCGACAAACGCGCGGCGCGCCCGCTCGAGTGCAGCTTTAGCTTCCGACGCCGTGGCGTGCGCGTCGGTGAACGACGACTCGGCGCCCCGCTCGGCGATGGCCGCCTCGTCGGCTTCGAGGGTGGCAGATTCCAGCGCCGCGCCCGTTGCGCCGACGCCACCAGCGCCTACGCGCCAGCCCGTCGACGCGAACCGATCACCGGCGCGCGTAACGGCAACAACGCCAGGATGCGCGAGCGTGAGATCGAGCGCGTCGCCCCATCCGCCGTCGACAGCCACCGCGGTAGCCAGCAGCACGTCGAGCAACCTCTCGACTTCTTCGTGACGCGACCGCACGTGAGATCGCACCGGCTCGGCGCCGATCGCCGCAGCGGCGAGGTCGAGGCTGGCGGGCACCGAGATCGCTGATAGCGCGAGCACGGCGCCGCCGATCTCTCCTTCGCCCAGCTTCGCCAACGCGGTGCGTCCGGTGGCCTCGCCGTCGACGACTACTGCGGTAATCGCCTCGCCGAGTGCAGCTTCGAACGCGGACTGCCAGCCTTCTTCGACGTCGACGAGGTCGAGCAACGTCCCGAGCACACCTTCGACGCCGTTGAGCTGGGCCGCCCCGGCGCGGGCGCGCGCGGTGTCGAGTGCGGCCGCCAGCGCGTCGCGGCGTCCGTCGGCGCGCGCTTTGCGCTCCTGTGCCGCGCGGTGGGTTGTGAGCGCAGCTTCGCGGCGGGCGTCGCCTTCATCGGCCACCACCTGAGCTCGCGCAACGGCAATCTCGGCGTCGGTTAGCGCCACTGCGGTGTTCGTGGCGCGTTCCTCGGCGGCGGCGAGACGCTCGTCTAACTCGAAGCCCGCAACGCGGACGCGGTCGAGCTTGGCTGCGGCCGCTTCGGCGGCCTGCGAGGCCGAGGCCAACGCCGCCGACAGCGCCGACACCTCGCCGCGCATTTCGGCGACGCGGCGCGGCGCGTCGAGGTCGGCGTCGGAGACGTTGACGTCGTCGTCTTCGTCTAGGGCCGGGAGTTCGGCGGCGAGTGCGGCCACGGCCGCTTCGACTTCGGCGAGTTCGGTTGCGATGCGAGCGCTGTCGGCCTCGAGCGTGGCGACGACCGTCTGGTCGATCGCAGCGGCAAGCTCGGCGAGCGCGGTACGACGACGTTCGCTCGCAGTAGTGCGAAGCGCGTTCGCCCGCTGCAGCGCGCCCTCGACTCGCAAGGCGAGGTCGGCGAGCTCGTCACCACGCGAGGCATCGAGTTCGGACTCAGACGCAACGACCAGCGCGTCGAGACGTGCCAGCTCGTCACGTAAGCCACGGTCGATGTCGCCTTGCTGGGCGCGGCTCTCATCGGCCGCCTTGAGCCGACCAGTGAGCGTGGCGACCTCGCGCCCGGCCAGAAAGATGCGCAGAGCTTCCAGTTCGGCTGCGACGTCGCCGTGGCGGCGCGCCGCGTCGGCCTGGCGCTCGAGCGGCTTTAGTTGACGGCGCACCTCACGCAACAAGTCGTTGAGGCGCACGAGGTTGCCCTCGGTGGCTTCGAGCCGGCGCTGCGCCTTTTCACGGCGGCGGCGGAACTTCAACACGCCGGCCGCTTCTTCGATGATCGCCCGCCGGTCTTCGGGGCGAGCGTTGAGCACCGCGTCGAGCTGACCTTGGCTCACGATCACGTGCTGCTGGCGACCGACACCGGAGTCGCTGAGCAACTCTTGGATGTCGAGCAATCGGCAGGGCACGTCGTTGATCGCGTATTCGCTCTCACCCGACGTGCGAAACAGCGTGCGCGAGATGGTGACTTCCGCGAAATCGATGGGGAGGATGCCCGCGGAGTTGTCGATGGTGAGCGCGACTTCGGCGCGACCCAGCGACGCGCGTTTCGCTGACCCCGCGAAGATGACGTCTTCCATCTTCGTGGAGCGCACCGTGCGCGGGCCCTGGGCGCCGAGCACCCACGCCACGGCGTCGACGACGTTGGACTTGCCACTGCCGTTCGGACCGACCACCACCGTGATGCCGGGTTCGAACACCAGGGTCGTCGAGTCGGCGAACGACTTGAACCCCTTGAGCGTCAGCGACTTCAGAAACACGGTGAAACCACGCTACCGAGCACTTCCCGCGCGTTCGCGAATGGTCGCCACGGGCTGGCACGACGGGCAGAAATGCGTACCCCGTTGTGCCACGACGGTCTTTTCGATGACATTTCGGCACCGCGGACACGCGGCACCGGCGCGGCCGTACACCTGGTGGCGCAGCGCGAATCCGCCCGGGTTGCCGTAGGCATCGACGTAACCCTCGTCGGCAAAACTCGACCCGCGCGCCTTGATCGCGGCCGTGAGGATCCGCCGCAACTCCTTGCGCAGCGCGGTCGCTTCTTCGACGGAGATCGACGACGCCAGCCGCTTCGGGTGCACGCGAGCGGCGAACAGCGCCTCGTCGGCGTACAGGTTGCCAACGCCGGCGATCGTGTTCTGGTCGAGCAGCGCCGCCTTCACCGTCGACGTGGTGCGCCCGCCGAGCAGACGGGCGTGAAACGCGGCCGCGGTAAGCCGGTCGTTCACGGCATCAGGCCCGAGCGCGCGCAGCGCGTGTGGGCGACCGTCGCTGTCCACGGCGTCGACGAACATTTCGCCGAACGTTCGGGGGTCGACAAAGCGCAACTGCGTGCCGTTGTCCAGGTCGACGACGACGTGGGTGTGCTTGAGCACTTCGTCGGCCGGCCCGCCGACCCGGAGCTGTCCGCTCATGCGCAAGTGGATCACCAGCGCGTCACCGCCCTCGAGGTCGACGATCAGGAACTTGCCGTGCCGGCGAACGTCGACAAATTGGCGGGCACCCAATGCGGCGACGAAGTCGGCGTGGGGTTGGCGACGCACGGCGCGATCGTGCGTGACCGACACCGAGCCCACGACCCGTCCGCGCAGAAACGGGTCGAGGTCGCGGCGAACGGTTTCGACTTCGGGTAGTTCAGGCATTGGCCTGCCGCCGGCTAGGCACGGAGTCGCAGCTGTTCCCACGCGGCGCGCGCGGCGGCCTGCTCGGCTTGCTTCTTGGAGCGGCCGACACCTTCGCCTTGCTGGTCGGCACCGATGAACACGCTCGCGTGGAACGTCTTGGCGTGATCAGGCCCTTCGTCTTGCAGCACGTAACGGGGCAACTCGGGGTAGTGCTGGGCCGCGAGTTCCTGCAACCGGGTCTTGTAGTCCTGTCCGCCCGGGCCGGCCGCGGCCTCTTCGATCAGCGGGCCGAGCATGCGCATCACGAACTCAGCGGCGGCCTGCCAGCCGCCGTCGAGATAGATCGCGCCGATAACCGCCTCGAACGCGTCAGACAGGATCGACGGCTTCTCGCGTCCCCCCGACGCGTCTTCGCCCTTGCCGAGTTGCACCGCGTCACCGAGCTGGAGTTCCAAAGCGGCCTCGGCGAGAGCCTGAGCGTTGACGACCGACGACCGCACCTTGGCCAGTTCGCCCTCGGGCAGGTTCGGATAGGTGCGATAGATGTGGTCGGTGACGACGAGCCCGAGTACCGAGTCACCCAGGAACTCGAGGCGTTCGTTCGACGCGGTGCCTTCGTTCTCGGCGCACCACGACCGATGCGCGAGCGCGGCGGTGAGGCGGTCGCGCCCGGTGAACTCGTAGCGAATGCGCTCAGCGAGCGCATCGATGGGGTCTTCGGTCAAACCAGTTTCGCCATCACGAACTCGACTGCGTCACCGACGGTCGTCAGCTCTTGCATGTCTTCGTCGTCGATGTGGAAGCCGACGGACCTCTCGCCGAGTTCTCCTTCGAGTGCTTCGACGAACTCGAACAACGCCATGGGATCGGCGCCGAGGTCGTCGACGAACGCGGAGGTGAGCTCGACGGAATCAGGATCGATTTCGAGGATCTCGCCGAGCTGATCACGGATCAACGCAATCACCTCGTCACGTGAGAACGGAGAACGTTCGACGTGGGTTTCTGCAGGCATATATAGGCAACCTCCTACGCCGAGCGTACAGAGGCGCCTAACGCTTCGACGACGTTCGCGGCAGACAACTCGTGGGCGATGCGGACCGCGTTCACCACCGCTTTGGCCGACGACGAACCGTGGCCGATCAGAGCCAGCCCCTTCAGGCCGACCAAAGCCGCGCCGCCGGTGGAGTCGGGGTCGAGCGCGTCGGCGGTCGGAGCGAGCGCGGGCAGCAAGACGTTCCCGGCGGCCTTCGTGTCGTCGTTGGTCATGATCGCTTCGAAGACCTTGCCGATAAGGAACTTCATCGCGCCCTCGAGAGTTTTCAGAGCGACGTTGCCCGTGAAGCCGTCGGTCACCACGACGTCGACATGGTCGGTGAGGATGTCGCGGCCTTCGACGTTGCCGACGAAGTTGATGCCCTGCGTGGCTTTCAACAGCTTGTGCGTGTCTTTGACTAGCGGCGACCCTTTGGTCTCTTCCTCGCCAATCGACAGCAGCCCGACGCGCGGGTTCTCGATCCCGAATCGGACGCGCGAGAACGCGGCGCCGAGTTGCGCGAACTGCACCAGCCAACCTGCACTGCACTCGGCGTTGGCGCCGGCGTCGAGCAGAAGCGTTGGGGTGGCGCCGGGGACAGGAATAGGTGTCGCGATCGCAGGACGGGCCACGCCCTCGAGTCGGCCGAGGCGAAACAGCGCCGAGGCCATGCCCGCGCCGGTGTTGCCGGCGGAGAACGCGGCGCACGCTTTTCCGTCGCGGACCAGCTCCATGACGCGCACGAGCGAACTGTCTTTCTTCGTGCGCACGGCGTTGCCGGGTTCATCGTCCATCGCGATCACTTCGGTGGCTTCGACGACAGGAACGTCGCCGGCATCGCCGATGGCGTCGGGGCGGCCGACCAAGACGACAGAAAGCCCCTCCTCCATCGCCTGGCGGGCGCCAGCAACGATTTCGGACGGGGCTTTGTCGCCGCCCATCGCGTCAACCGCGACCGGCAACGGCGAAGTCATTGGCGGTGGGCGGTCAACCGGCGCACCTAGTTTTTTTGTTGAAATCTCTTACGAGATTTCAATGGCTTGGCGGCCGTTGTACCACCCGCAGTTATTACACACGACGTGGGGGACCTTGGCCCGTCCGCACTGCGGGCACAGGCTCTTGGCCGGTGCCTCGAGCGTCCAGGCTGAGGCCCGGCGGCTGCGCGTCTTGGATTTAGAGGTCTTTTTCTTGGGGACAGCCATTGTTCAGAACTTTCAGTTTTTCTCGCCGAGGCCGCGCAGGGCGTCCCAACGGGGGTCTATGTCGTCGACTACGTGGCCGCAGTCGGCGGTGTTCTTGTCGGCCCCGCACTCGGGACACAAACCCTGACAGTCCGCCATGCACAGCGGCGCCTGGGGTAATTCGAGATACAACGCGTCACGCGCCAACGGTTCAAGGTCCAACCGATCGGCCTGAAGAGGATAGATGTCATCGGACTCAGGCGCACGTTCGAACAATTCGTGCACCTCGATCCGCAGGTCGCCCGCCGCCGGGCCCAGGCAGCGACGGCACTCGCCTTCCCACGGAGCCGTGACCACGCCCTTGAACTGGACGGTGATGTTGTCGAGCGACTCCACCACGCCCGTGACGTGCGTTTCCGCCCCGGGCCGCACATGGCTGCCGGTAACCGCAACCTCGCCGAGGGCCCCCGCCAGCGCGACGTCGCGCTTGGACCCCGGATGCCGAAGCAACTCCGCGACAGGGACCGACCAGTGGGAAACCAGCGACGACATGGGGCGTCGATAGTAGAGCGCTACGAGTGCGCCTCGTTACAGCAGGTCTTGGTCGAAGACGGTTGCTTCGCCGTCGGCGGCGTAGTCGATGTCGCCCTCCACGGCGTCGGGCAGCGGGGCCACCTGCAGCTTTTCGCGGCCGACGTGGACCGTCTTGAGCGTGCGCTGAAGCACGATCTCGAACTGAGCCAGCTTCTGATCGCAGTAGTCCTCGGCTTCGTTGCGCAGCCGGTTGGCGTCGTCGGTCGCCTTGTCGACGGTGCGCTGCGCATACACCTGCGCCTCGCGCACGATTTCAGTCTTCTGCACCATGCGCGCGGCCTGCGTGCGCGCCACCTCGACGATCTCGTCGGCCTCGCGCTGGGTGCGGGCCAAGAACTCCTCGCGCTCCTTTAACAACCACCGCGCTTCGCGCAGCTCCGTCGGAAGCCGGCTCAGCGCGTCTTCGAGCAGCTCGATGACCTCGTCCTTGTTGTTCAGCAGGTGCGAACTCGACAGCGGCATCGGCCGCGTGTTGTTGACGACGTCGATCACGCGCCGCAGCAGTACCTCGGTGGGTGGGCCGTTCACCTGGTTCGGCGGCGTCGTGTACGGCGGATCTTCTTCGTCAGGCTCGTCCCAGTCCGTCATTGGCCGAACTTCTCCTTCAATCCGTGCATCACGGCAGAGGGAACGAAGCCGGCGACCCGGTCGACCCCACCGAGTTGCGCAATCTGGCGCACCAAGGACGACGCGATGAAGGAGTTCGCCGAACCGCACGGGATGAACAGGGTTTCGATACCCGAGATTGCCTTATTCATCTGCGCCTGTTGCAACTCGTACTCGAAGTCCGACGCAACCCGGAGGCCCTTCACGATGACGTCGGCGCCGACGTCCTTGGCAACGTTGACGGTGAGTGTCTTCATTGACTCGACCTCGATGTTGCCGAAATGGCCGCACGTTTGCATGATCATCACGCGCCGCTCGGCGAGCGTAAATAGTGGGTCACCCTTGCCCGGGTTGCGGATCGCCGCGATCACCACACGGTCGAACAGGCGCGACGCAATCTGGATGATGTCGACGTGTCCGTTGTGCAGCGGGTCGAAGGACCCGGGGAAGAGCGCAGTTCGCAACGAAGTCCTTAAGTCGAGGCGCGAATGAGCGTAACAACGGTAGTGCCGTACCGGTCTGAACGGAGGAGTTCCCACCCGGCGGGTACCGCCACGGCGTTGCGCGCTTCACACACCGCATACTCGGCCCGCAACGACGACAACAGCGCGTCCCACGCGTCCCACGTATAAGGCGGGTCGATGAACGCGATGTCGTATTCGGGCGCGCCGGCCACGAAAGACACCGCGTCGCCCCGCACAACGGTGGACTGCGGCGCGAAGCCGAGCGTCTCGACGTTGACCTCGATCGTGCGCAACGCGGCCGGCGCGTTCTCGACGAACGTCGAGTGCGCGCCCCCCCGGCTGAGCGCTTCGATACCGAGGGCGCCGGTGCCCGCGAATAGGTCGACTACCCGCGCGTCACGCAACACGCCCAAACTGGACAGGCGATTGCCGATCGCTTCACGCACACGGCCCGTGGTCGGGCGCACGTCCAAGCCTTTTGGCGCGATTAGGCGCCGGCCCCGTGCAGTTCCCGCCACGACTCTCACCGAAGGCATGCTTGCAGGAATGCCGTTCGACATTGAGATGCAGTGGTCGTTGGAGCCGCCTGGCCTCGTAGCCGTTTTCACCCCAGGGCCCCAGCATCACGGCCCCGCGGGCTCTCTGCACGGCGGCATCGCCGCGATGCTGCTCGACGAGTGCATGGGTGCGTATGGCAACGCCGTGGACAAAGTGCACGCTGTCACCGGCACACTCAACTTGAAATACCGCAAGCCCGTCCCACTCGACGGAC
>JBEEFT010000061.1:0-30815 GCA_041166225.1 Actinomycetota bacterium
TGCTGCATCACTCGCCCGAACGATTCCTCGCGTGTCTCACGATCGACGGCGTTTTCGAGCGTCACCCGAACCTGCGGGCCGCCGCAATCGAGCTCGGTGCAAGTTGGGTGCCGGGCATGCTGCGCAACCTCGACCACGCCCACAAGTCGTTCGCGAAGTTCGAACCGCTGTTCAAAGACCTGCCGCTCATGCCCAGCGACTACATCCGCCGGCAGGTGAAGTTCACGCCGTTCCCGTTCGAGGACACCAAGTGGCTCGTCGAGCAGTGCGGCGCCGAGTTGTTCATGTTCTCGACCGACTATCCGCACCCCGAAGGCGGCCGTCGTCCCTTCGAAATCTTCGAAGAAGCGATGGCCGGCTTCGACGACACCGCGCGTGAGCAGTTCTTCTGGCGCAACGGCGCCGAGCACTTCGGCCTGGTCTAAGCGGCCAGCGCGCGGGCGAGGTCTTCCATGCGGTCCATCGAGATCTGCATGCCGTGTTCCATGCCGGACTCGATGATCGCGTCGCGGATTTCCTGAGACGGGCACTCGATGCGGTTGACGAGCGTGGTCACGCCGTCGGCCTCCTCGAACGTGAGGGTGTTCAGCGTGCCGTTCTCGTCTCCACCGGGCGCGCCCTCGAACACCTCGGTCGACACGAGCCGAGTTGGCGCGTTGATCTCGCGATAGGTGCCGTGGAAGGCGACGTCGAACGACCCGTTCTCGTTCGAGTGGGTGGCGACCCAGCGCCACGTTCCGCCGACGCGCAGGTCAACGTCGCAGACCTTCCACTCGTCCTCCGCGAAACCCCACCACCGCTTCACGAGGTCGGGCTCCGTATAGGCGCGGAACACGAGTGCGGCCGGAGCATCGAAGCTGCGCGTGATCACGATTTCGGTCGGCGACGGCAGCGTGACCACCGCCGAGCCGTGGCGATTCTTTACTGCGTTCATTTTGATTCCTCCTGGGATTGCAGCTCGCCGAGAAGATCGTCGAGCCGATCGAGTTGGGTGTTCCAAGTGCGCTCGAAGTTGCGCACCCATTCGTAGACGGGTTGCAGCGCCGGACCGTTGACGCGGTACCAGCGCCGCTTGCCGTCGGCCCGCACGAGCACGAGACCGACTTCGCGCAACACGGCGAGGTGCTTCGACACCTGCGGTTGACGTAGGCCGACCCGGTCGACGAGTTCGCTAACCGTTGCCTCCCCGGTGGCCAACGCATCGAGGAGTCGACGGCGGCTCGCGTCGGCCACTGCGTTGAACGAATCAGCCGTCGTCGGGGTGCGAGCCATGTCGGCATTATATTCCTATATAGGAATACGTCAACGTGGTCGATGATTTTCGTAGGGTGCCCGTGCATGGGCGGACCGGTGGAGCTGGCGGAACTGGAGACGGCGCGCGTGTTGGCCGCCGTCGGCTTGAACGCCACGCTGCACGTCAGCCATCGCGACGGCGAGTCCGACGGCTTCCGCTGGGCCGTGGCCGGTGACGTGATCACGATCGACGGCGACAGCGCGCGCGGCGCGTTGTTCGGCGCGTACGACTTCCTCGAGTCGCTGGGCGTGATGTGGCCCGTTCCCGGCGTCGAAATTCTGCCGGCGCACGCGACGCTCACGCATGCGTCGGGTGCGGGCGAACCGGGTTTACCCGGTCGGTGCTTGATCATCGCCGCCGTCGCCGTGTTGCCCCGGCTGGAGGAGTGGGTCGCATGGGCGGCGCGCAACAAGCTCAACACCGTCTTCTTCCATACGTCGCCGCCGGGCAGCGGCGCTATCGGCGCGATCCCCCACGACGACTGGTTGGCGGTGCGCGACCGCGCTGTCGCGTCGGTGCGCGAGCGCGGGCTCGTGTTCGAGCTCGGCGGCCACGGCCTCACCCACCTGCTGCCGCGCGATCGGTTCGCCGACACCCCCGACGCGTTCCGCATGGTCAAGGGCGAGCGGCGGGCCGACACCAACTTCTGCTCGTCGAGCGCGGTCGCAATCGCGGCGATGCGTGAAGGTTCGCGCGCGATTTTCGAAGCGAATCCTGAAGTCGACTGCTTCCACATCTGGCCCGACGATGCCGGCAGTTGGTGTCACTGCCCCGAGTGCGAGTCGGTGTCGCCCAGCGAGCAGTCGATGCGCGCCGTGGTGGCGGTGGCCGAAACCCTCGCCGACGTGAACCCGCACGCGCAGCTCGCGGCGATCGCGTACCTGGAGACCGAAGACGCGCCGGTGTCGCCGCCGCCGTCGAACGTGTTCATGCTGTGGGCGCCGCGCAAGCGTTGTTACGGCCACGACTTGAGTGAGCCGGAATGCGCCGTCAACGAGCCCCGCTACCGCGCCGGCTTCGCCGAGTTGTCGCGGGCCTTCGTGGCGCGGGGCGCGATGCCAACGCGGGTGTTCGAGTACTGGCTCGACGGGATCCTGTTCAAGAGCTGTTTTCCGGTGTTCGCACACGTCGGCGCCGACATCGCCGCGTACCGCGACGCCGGTGTGCACACGGTGCAGTCGTTGCTCGTCGGGCCCCGCGACATGCTCGGGTCGTGGCCCGCCCCGTGGCTGTACGCCCGTCAACTGTGGAACCCCGACGCTGATCCCGCCGCGCTGCTCGACGACTTCGCGCGCGTCGCGCTCGCAGACCCGTCAGCCGCCGCGGCGCTGCGACACCTCGACGAGGCCATGCGCCTCGCGCTCCAGCTCGAGCCCACCGACGACCCCGACGTGCGGCCCCGCGTCAAGGCGATCATGAAAGGCGGCGGGTTCCCCGACATGGAAGACCCCGTAGGCGTGCTCGCCGACGGGCTGCGCAAGATTGCCACCCGGCACGACGAGGCCCTCAGCCTGGCCGAGCCCGCGGCAGCCGCCCTCGCGTCCATTGCGGCGGCCGCCGAAGCGGAGGTCGTGTTGCGCTGGATCCGCTTCGCCCGCGCGCGGGCCCACGCCTATCTGGCGCTGCGCACCGGCGGCGACGCGGGTGAGCTGATCGACGACGCCGTCGCCCGGGCCGACGACTTCGCCGAGTTCCTGTGTGCTCAGTACGACGACGACACCTCGGAGCGGATCAGGTTCATGCACGAGTACTCGTGGAAGCGCGTGCTCACCGCGCAGCTACCGGACGTCGCACAACCTGAGCGACACGACGGCTCCGCGGAGCCGGTCGTTTAGCCGACGCGCTTGAGCGTGTTCGTGTCGGTGTGAGCGAACTCGGTGCCGTCCATCGCGTGCATCTCGAGGATCGTGGACTCTTGGTAGCTCCACGTGCCGTCGTCGTGCACCGAGATGGTGACTTCGTAGCTCTTGGTCGACGCCTTCGCGCCGAGGTAAATGTTCTCGCCGATCGAGTAGCCGCCCGGCGCGCCGAGCTTGGCGCCCATCGAGAACATCTTGGCGTCGGGCTCGCAGGTACCGCCGGCGAGGATCGTGATGCCGCGGGGCACGACGAAGCCGCGCATGATCTCGCCCGTCCCCGCGTCCCATAGCCAGTAACCGACTTCGGTGTGGAACGGATTCTCTTCGTCGTCACGCCACATCGCGGTCTTGTAGTCGAGGCCGTACAGCACCTGTGCACCGTTTTCGACCGGGCCGAACGGCTTCATAGAAAGCTTCTCGCGATAGGGCGTGCCGATGACCTCACCCTTGGAATTCGAGTATGCGGTGTCGAGGCCGCCTTCGCCTTCCCAATCGCCTGCCAATGCGTCTAGTGGACCCCACTCATTCGCCATGCGACGACATTAGTTGCGCTCGGTTGCGTCGAGTTACTTGAGCAGCGGGTCGCGGGGCAGGCCGAGGATCTTCTCGCCGATCTGGTTGCGCTTGATCTCCGACGTGCCACCGGCGATCGACATGGCCCGGTGCAGCAGCACGATCATGCTCGCGACCATTCCCTCGCCGTCGGTGAACGCCGCGCTCTCGCCTGCGAGTTCGCGCAGCATGTCGGCGGCATCGTGGCCCTGCTCGGAGAGCACCAGCTTCGTTATGGCGCCTTCGGGACCGGGGCCGGATTCGAGCACGGCGCGAGTGACGCTGCGCATGTTGACGGCCGCGAGCGCTTCGTTCTTGGCCAAGTAGTTGCCGAGGCGCTCGACCCCGCCGGGCAGGCGCTCGGGGTGGGCATCGAACATCGGCACTACCGCGTCGCCGCCCATGCCGCCGCCACCACCGCCGCTGCCGATCGACACCGACTCGTTGCCGAGCGTGGCGCGCGCCACGGTCCAGCCGCCGTCGACGGGGCCGACCACGTCGTCGTCGGGAACGAACACATCGGTGAAGAACACCTCGTTGAAGTCGCTGCTACCGGTCGGCTGCTTGAGCGGGCGAACCTCGACGCCCTCAGCGTGCATGTCGATCACCATCATCGTGATCCCGTCGTGCTTGGGCACGTCGGGGTTGGTGCGCACGGTCGCGAATCCGTAGCTCGAAAGGTGCGCGCCGGACGTCCACACCTTCTGCCCGGTCACGAGCCAGCCGCCGTCGACCTGCGTGGCCTTGGTCTTCACGCCCGCCGCGTCAGAACCGGCTTCGGGCTCGGAGAACAGCTGACACCACACGACGCCGTCGCGCATTGCAGGAGCAACCCATCGGTCGAGCTGGTCTTGATTGCCGTGCTGGATGATCGTGAGGATGTTCCAGCCGGTGATGCCGTACTGCGGCTTCTTGACGCCGGCCTTGCGGAACTCCTCTTCGATCACGAGTTGTTCGACGGGTCCCGCGGCGCGGCCGTAGGGCTTGGGCCAGTGCGGCATGTGGTAGCCGGCGTCGACCATGGCGTGGCGCAGTGCGTCACCCTCGAGGCCCTTCACGGTTTCGATGAACGCGAGCACTTCCTTGCGCACTTCTTCGCCCTTGGCACCGAGCTCGATCTTGCGGTGCAGCTTCACGCCCTTGCGCGTGAAGTCGGTGACGTCGGCCTTGGCGTCGTTGGCGTCGATGATGGCTTCGAGCGCGGTGGCCCGGCGCATGTAGAGATGCGCGTCGTGCTCCCAGGTGAAGCCGATGCCACCGTGCACCTGTTGGTTGAGGTTCACGCACAGGTCGGCCGCCGGTAAGGCCAGGCTCGCTGCTACTGCGGCGGCCAGCGAGAAGTCGTCGGGGCCTTCGCCTTCGACGGCTTGGATCGCGGCGTCCCACACCGCGGCAGTCGACAACTCGGTGGCGACGCTCATGTTGGCGCAGTGATGCTTCACGCCCTGGTACATCGCGATGACGCGGCCGAACTGCACGCGCACCTTGGCGTATTCGGCGGCCATCGTGGTGGTCTCACGAGAGACGCCGGTTGCCTCGGCGGCGACGACGAGGCGCGCGATGTCGGTTAGCGCGCGGCCGCCACCGTTGATCACGGTGGCCTCCGCGTCGTTCAACGTGACGCGTGACGACGTGCGGCTCAGGTCGATGTTGCCCGGCGTCTCGATGGTCACGCCGGCGCCCTTCGCGTCGATCAACGCAAGGTCGTTGCCCGCCTTGAGCAGAAGTGTGTCGGCGAACTTGGCGCCCAGAACCACGGCCGTGCCGCTGGCTTTGGTGCCGTTGAGCGTGATGCCCCCGCCGATAGAGAACGCTCCCTGGCGCGATCCGTCGGCAAACGCAGGCAGCAGTTCCTTCTTGGTGGCGTCGTCGCCCACCGCGTTGAGGGTCGCGCTTACGACGGCCGTCGGGATGAACGGGCCGGGCGCGATCGCGCGGCCGAGCTCCTCGGCGAGGATCGTCAGTTCGAGCAGCCCGTAGCCCGAGCCGCCGTACTCCTCGGGCAGGTGCAGGCCGGGCCAGCCCATCGAGACGAGTTCGTTCCAGAACGCGGGCAGCGCCTCGTCGGCGCCGTTGAGGAGTTCGCGGGCGATCGCGCGGGACTTGCGGTTGGTCAGGAAATCAGACGCCGTGTCCGCAAGGGCGCGGTGGTCATCGGTGATGGCAATCGACATACCGCAGAGTATGGTCCGTCCCGACAAGATCTGCACAAGGGAGTCAGACAGTGGAAATTCAGGGCAAGAAGGCGGTCGTCTTCGGCGGGGCGTCGGGCATGGCGAACGCCACCGCGAAGATGCTCAAGGAAAAGGGTGCGGAGGTCGCGATCGTCGACCTCAACGCTGAACTGGGCGCGGCGGCCGCCAAGGAACTCGGCGGGCCGTTCTACGAACTCAACGTGATGGACGAAGAGGCCGTCGACGCCACCTTCGCCGCTATCAAGCAGGACATGGGCGCGCTGCACATCATGGTCAACACGACCGGTACCGGTAACGCCCGTCGCACGCTGAGCAAGGAAGGCCCGTTTCCGCTCAAGGACTTCCGTTTCCTCATCGAACTGAACCTCATCGCCACCTTCAACCTCACGCGTCTGGCCGCCGAGTTGATGAGCCACAACGAGCCTGAAGACGACGAGCGCGGCGTGATCATCAACACTGCGTCCATCGCCGCCTTCGAAGGCCAGATCGGCCAGGTCGCGTACACCGCGTCCAAAGCCGCGATCGCCGGCATGTGCCTGACGATCGCGCGTGACCTCGGCGGTCTCGGTATTCGCTGCCTCGCGATCGCGCCGTCGCTGTTCGCGACCGGTCTCACCAAGGGCATCCCGCAGGAGTTCGCCGACGTCCTCACCAAGGACGCCGCGTTCCCGAAGCGCCTCGGCCGCCCCGAGGAGTACGGCAAGCTCGCCGTCGCCATCGTCGAAAACGCGATGCTCAACGGCCAGTGCCTGCGCCTCGACGCCGGCACCCGCTTCGCCCCGAAATAAGGCAACCCACCGACTTTGGGCGCACCGCTGACCCCGTCGGTCAATGGTGCGCCCAAAGTCGGGCTTTCTCAGTTAGGCGGCTGACTCGGCGTAGCGCTTTAGGGCTCGGGAAGCGCCTTTGAGGAAGCGCGACAGGTCAGCGTCGAGTTGCGCGGGGTCGGCGCCGGCCGCGGGCTCGTAGCGGGCCGACCACGTCAGTTCGCACGAGGCGTCGTCGACGGGCGCGATCGCGATGCGACCGTGGTAGTCCGACGCCGGAAACGGGTTGTTGTCGAGGATGGTGTAGCCGATGGTGCGCGTCGACGGCTCGTGCACCTCGCACTCCTCGGTGACGACACCGTTGGCCATCGTCACTTTGCGCACGGCGCCCACGCCCTCGCCTTCGCACGTGACCTCGAGGTCGTGCCAAGTGTTGCTCCCGAAGTCGGCGACCAGGTTCCAGACGCTGTCGGCGGGTGCGGCAATGGTTTCGCGATGCGTAGTCGTAGGCACGAGGCGACTCTATTGACTTAGATTCCGGCGCATGCCCGACACCGTCCATCTCACCGATCGCATGGAAGTTTCGCGGCCGATGCCGTTCGCCCCGAACGTGATCTTTGACATCGTTCGCAGCCCGGCCGGCCACGTGGCCATCGACGCGTCGGGCATGTTGCAGGACTACACCGGTGAGCCCGCTGAAAAGGTCGGCGACACCTTCGTGATCCACATGGATCGTGAGTCGCTCAACGACATGCCGATGGGGAAGTACGACGTCACGGTTCGCTTCATCACGTTCGAGCGCGACAAGGAGATCGCGTGGGATCTCGTGAACGACATGGGCATCACGCACTTCTACGGCTACCGCCTCGAGCCAACCGACGACGGCGGCACGATGGTGACGAACTATTACGACTGGTCGAAGATCGACGCGTCGTGGAAAGATCGCTTCCCGATCGTGCCCGAGTCGGCGTTGCGGGCGACACTCGGCATCCTCGAACGCACAGCGCGCAAGGGTCTCTAGCCACCGGCTGTGAGTGAGGACCGCATCGACCTCGACGTCCTCGCGGCGTGGATGGACGACCACGGTCTCGAACGGGGTCCGATCACCAACGCCCGTCAACTCGCCGGCGGCACGCAGAACGTCTTGTTGCAGTTCGACCGGGGCGGTCGCAGCTTCGTGTTGCGGCGCGGCCCGTGGCACCTACGCCCGAAGAGCAACGACCAGTTGCGTCGCGAGATGCAAGTGCTCGACGCGCTCAGCGGCACCGACGTGCCCCATCCCGCACTGATCGCCGCGTGCCCCGACGACGACGTGCTCGGCGGCGGCGCCGTCTTCTATTTGATGGAGCCGGTGGACGGTTTCAACCCGACGGTCGCGCTGCCTGGTCTCCACGCCGGCGACGCGTCGGTCCGTCGCACGATGGGCCTTTCGGCCGTCGACGCGGTGGCCGCCCTTGGCGCGGTCGACCATGAATCGGTCGGCCTCGGTGACATGGGCAAGCCCGACGGCTTCCTCGAACGACAGGTCCCGCGTTGGCTCAGCGAGCTCGACTCCTACGCCAAGCACGACGGTTACCCGGGCCCTGAGATTCCCGGGCTCGGCGACGTGGCGCAGTGGCTCGACGCCAACCTGCCGTCCACCTTCAAGGCGGGCATCAGCCATGGCGATTACCACCTCGGCAACCTGATGTATCGCTACGACAGCGGCGATGTCGCCGCGATCGTCGACTGGGAGATGTGCACGATCGGCGATCCGCTGCTCGACCTCGGGTGGTTGCTCGCTACGTGGCCCGAGCCGGGAAGCTTCGCGATAGGTGCCAATCTCGCCGCGGCGGGTGGACTGCCCACGGGCGACGAGTTGGTCGCGCGTTACGCGCAACGCACCACACGGGATTTGTCGGCGGTGCGCTGGTATGAGGTGATGGCGTGCTTCAAACTCGGCATCGTGCTGGAAGGCACGCACGCCCGCGCCTTCGCGGGCAAGGCGCCCGCCGCGATCGGCGACATGCTGCACGCCAGCACACTCGGGCTGTTCGCCCGGGCCGTCGCCCGAATCAACGCGGCCTGACCGGTGAGGGTCACCGCGATCTCGGGCAGCTTGAACTCCTCGTCGGGCAACACCGCGCTGGTGCAAGCCGTCGCCGAGCACGCGCCGGAGGGCCTCGACGTCGAGATCTGGGACCGCCTCGCCGACGTGCCCGCGTTCAGTCCCGACGTCGCAGACCCCGACATTTCCGAAGTGGTGCTCGACCTGAACGCGGCGCTCGCACGAGCCGACCTCATCGTGGTCTCCACCCCTGAGTACGGCGGCGGCATGCCAGGCGTACTCAAGAACGCGTTCGACTGGATGGTCGGACTGACGGGGTTCGACGGCAAGCGCGTCCTCGTGGTGAGCGCGGCCCCAAACGAGGCCCGCGGCGCGAACGCTCGACGGTGGACCGAGGAGACAATCACCATGCAGGGCGGCACGATCGTCGATTCGTTCTCAGTAGCGGTGCGCCGCGGTGCAGGCGCCGACGAGGCCGCGGCCCGGGTGCTGCGCCGGATCGCCGAGGCCGGTGGATGAGCCACGAGTGGGACGCGGTCGCTGATACCTACGAGACGACATCTGAGAAGACGACGGGCGCGTTCTTGCCGCGGTATCTCGACTTCGTGCGTCCGGTCGCGGGGCAGCTGCTAGCCGACGTCGGGTGCGGACCGGGCGTGCTGACGCTCGCGTTCACCGCTGCCGGCGCACGCGTGAAAGCACTCGACGCGAGCGCGCCGATGATCGAGCGTTTGCGGTCGCGCGCCGTTGACGCGGGCGTGGCGCACCTCGTCGACGCGTTCGTCGGCGACGCCGCGGCGCTGCCGTTCGACGCCTCGGAGTGCGACGCCGCCGTATCCAACTTCGGCGTGATCTTCTGTGCCGACATCGACGGCGCGTTGCGCGAACTCGCGCGCGTTACCCGCGCCGACGGCGCATTGATGGTGAGCGCGTGGTCGCGGGAAGCGGAAAACGGGTGGACGTCGCTCCTTGGTCCTGACCACGCCGACGTGCTCGGGTTTCGGCTGCCTCCCCGCCCGATGTATCACTGGTCGTCGTCGGACGAATTCGCGTCGGCGTGCGGCCGCGCTGGGTGGGTCGACGTTGCCGTCGACGAGGCCGATGGGGTGCCGTCAACTTTCGATAGCGCAGACCACATCGGCGACGCGCTCGAGGTGCCGGCGTCGAAGGCAGTTCTGCGCAGCTTGAGCGAGTCGCAACACGCCACGCTGCGGGCGTACCTCGAGCACCGGGCCCGCGAACTGTTCGGCGACGGTGAGGTGCGCCTCCCGCGTCACGCGTGGCTGGCGACGGGGAGGGCATCGTTATGAACATCGAACGGGTGGGTGACTTCACGTTGCAATGGGGCGAGAGCCTCGTGTGGGACGACCAACGGGGCCGGCTGTACTTCGTCGACACACTCGGCCGCACCGTGAACTGGCTCGAAGACGACGGCGCCGAACTGCACACGATCGTCGCGCCGCAAATGCCATCGGGCATGGTGGCGACGCGCGACGGCAGGCTTGTGGTGACGATGGACGACGGGTTGTACGTCGTAGACGTCGACAGCGAAGCGTGGGTGTTGCTCACGTCGTACCCGCGCGAACTGAGCGGTCGGTGCAACGACATGTGTGCCGACCTCGACGGCAACCTCATCACCGGCAAACTGAACCTGGGCCCGGCCGAGGGTTCGGCGTGGCGGTACTCGCCCCGCGACGGTTGGAAGCTGATCGACGCCGACATCAGCAACACCAACGGCCCGACCGTGGCCGTGCTCGACGGACAGATGACGCTGATCATCGGCGACTCCTCCAAGCACTATTTCCGCTACGACTACGACCCGGCAACGGGCGCGGTGGGGGAACGCTCGATCTTCGGTGACGTCACGGATCTCGGCCCGTCGGCCGACGAGCCGGGCATTCCCGATGGCGCCACGCTGGACACCGACGGCGGGTTGTGGTGCGCGCTGCCCCGCAGCAGCCGCCTGGCCCGTTTCACAACCGCCGGGTTCGACCGCGAGGTGCGTCTCCCGTTCGATCACCCGACCGATGTCACCTTCGGCGGTGCGAACCTCGACCGCCTGTACGTCGTAGCCATCGACGACGGTCTCTATGTGATCGACGACGTCGGCCGCGGGCGCTGCGAACCGCGCTTCGGCGGGTGACCGTGCGATGACGCCCGAGCGCGACTGGTCGCCTTTCGTAGCCGCGGGGCTGCTCGACGGCGATAGCGCCACGGCTGAGGCGCGCAAGGCGTTGCTCGAGTTCCTCCTCGAGCACGGCTGCACCGTCGACGAGATGGTGACGGCGAATGACCGCGGTCGTCTTTTCGGTCTCGCCGGTGACCGCGCGTTGCGGCCGGGTGCTTTCACGCGCACGCTCTCCGACGTGGCGCGCGACACCGGCGCCGACGAGACGATGGTCCGACGCCTCTGGCGCAGCCTCGGTCTCTTGGGCTGGGACAGCGACGCCCCCGTCGCGTCCCATGAAGACGTCGAGGCTTTCCAAACGGTGATGCTCGCCTCGGAGTTTGTCGGAGAGGCGATGACCCTTGAGATGGCTCGGTCCGTGGGCGCCGGGTTGTCTCGCATCGCGGACGCCGTGCAGTCACTCGGGCGAACGGTGTCGCCGACGGGATCGGTGGCGACGAGCGGCGACGAGTTGGAGACGGCGCGGTTCTGGGCAGCAGCGGCGCCGGTCGTAGCCAGCCTTGGCGCAGTGCTCGACGTGTTGTTCCGTCATCACTACGAAGTGGCGCGTTGGCACTTCGAACGCTCCGACAGCATCGACTTGATGCTGCGGGGCCGGGCCCGGCTCGCCGTCGCATTCGTCGACATGAGCGGCTTCACCAGCGCGGCCGAACAACTCGGCGCTACGGAGTTCGAGCAACTCGTGAAGGCGTTCATGACCGACGTGTCCGACACCGTTCACGACCGGGGTGGACGAGTCGTGAAGTTCGTAGGCGACGCTGCGATGTTCGTGGCGCCCGACGCCCTCACGCTGGCGACTATCACCCGCGGCCTTGTGGCCGAGCAGGTCCGGGAGAATGGTCTGGCTCTTCACGCCGGGCTCGCCTACGGCGAAGTGCTCACACGAGACGGCGATTGTTTCGGAAGCGCGGTGAACCTCGCCGCCCGTCTCGCCGCACTCGCCGGTGCCGGTTCGGTGCTCGCGTCGGCTGACGTCGGCCGTGTACTTGCCGAAGCGGGCTGGGAGATCGACTTCGTCGAACCGCAGACGATCCGCGGCTTCGCGGAGCCAGTGCCGACGTGCCGCGTCGTTCTGTGACTCAGGCCGGTTGCGGCTGCGCGCCACGCACGAGCGCGCCGGGTAGTGCGCCGGTGGCTTCGCCGTCGCGGTAGGTCTCGACGCCGTTGACGATCGTGTGCTTGTAGCCCTGCACCTTCTGTAACAGGCGGCGACCACCGGCGGGCAGGTCGTAGTGGATCTCGGGTGGTGACAACCGCAGACCATCGAAGTCGATCACATTCACGTCGGCGCGGTAGCCGGGCGCCAACACGCCGCGGTCGAACAGCCCGACCGTGCGGGCCGTATCGCGGCAGTGCTGCTGGACGAGGTACGGCAGTTCGAACGTGCCGTGGTCGCGATCGCGCCCCCACAGCGTGAAGAGCGTGGTGGTGAAGCTGGCGTCGCAAATGGTGCCGACGTGGGCCCCGCCGTCACCGAGGCCGGGAACCGTGTTCGGGTGCGCCAGCATTTCGTGCGTGGCGTCGAGGTTGCCGCCGGCGTAGTTCAGAAACGGCGTGTACAGCAGGGCCTTGCCTTCGTCGCCGAGCACGAGGTCGTACGCAAGTTCGGTAGGCGCGCGGCCTTCGCGGGCGGCGCGAGCCGCGATCGAGTTTTCGGCCTTGGGCTCGTAGTCGGGCGGGTCACCGAGTTCGAAGATGCGGTCGTATCCGAACACACCGTTGTGACCCTCGGCCGCCGCGAGGATCGCGGCGCGTCGCCCGTCATCGCGCATCGCCCGCACCCGCTCGTCGAGAGGCAGCGACGCGATCTCCATGTACGCCGGGTTGCCCAGGAACGGGTTCATCGACGCCTGCAGACCGAGCACCAAGCCGACCGGCCGCGGCGCGACTTGGCCCGTCATCTTGAGACCGGCCGCGTTGCCTTCGGCAAGACGGCTGAGCAGGTCGCGCCATTGATCGGGGAACACCGAGTTCTGCGCCAGCGAGATCGAGATCGGTCGGCCTGAGCTTTCGGCCATGGCGCGCACCGTGCCGAACTCGTCGTCGATGTCGAGAAAGTCCGACACCACCTGCAGCACGCCCTTGTCGATCGCTCCGAGGTGCTCGGCGATCCCGACGAGTTCCTCACGCGCGGCTTTGAGCGTTGGCGTGGGCTCGCCCTTGATCGTGCGGTGATTACGGGTACGTGACGTGGTGAAGCCCAGCGCGCCAGCGTCGACCGCTTCGGCCGCGAGCCGACCCATCTCGGCGATGTCTTCAGGTGACGCGGGCTCGCCCCGGCCGCCGCGGTCGCCCATCACGAACAGGCGCAGGGCGCCGTGGGGGACTTGTGCCGCGAAGTCGATGTCGTGACGGCGGCGTTCGATCGCGTCGAGATACTCGGGGAAGCTTTCCCATTCCCACGAGATCCCCTCGTGGATCGCGGTGCCGGGGATGTCTTCGACACCTTCCATCAACTCCACGAGCCGGTTGCGATCCTCGGGCCGTACCGGAGCGAACCCGACGCCGCAGTTGCTCATCACCACAGTGGTGACGCCGTGCCACGACGACGGCTGGAGTCGTTCATCCCACACGGCTTGGCCGTCGTAGTGCGTGTGGATGTCGACGAAGCCGGGCGTGACGATCGCGCCGTCGGCGTCGATCTCCTGTGCGCCATGGTCGTCGACACGACCGACGTCGGTGACGATGCCGTTGGTGATCGCGACGTCGGCCGTGCGCGCGTCGGCGCCCGTGCCATCGATCACCGTGCCGCCGCGGATAACAACATCAGCCATCACTGCACTCCTAATGAACTGTTGAGGCTCGCTCCGTATTGCGTTAGCGCACCCAAGATGTCCACTGCTTTCGGGTGCAACAACCATTGCATGGTCACGCCGCGCATGACGCCGAGAAACACCGTGGCTTCTGCGTCGGGATCCACGTCGGCGCGTACGTCGCCCGCAGCCTGTCCGGCGCGGATCAACTCGGCAATCGACTTGCGTTCGCCGGCGTGCAGGCGCTGAATGGTGTTGCGTATCGCGGGTACGGGCCCGTCGGCTTCGCGCAACAACGCGTAGTACGCGCGAATGCGGTCGGGCCCCTTGTCGCACGCGTCGAGGTATGCCGCGAGGATTGTTTGCAGCGCGGGCACACCGACCTGTTCGGCCACGCGGGGCTGCATCGCGTGCGTGCTCCACCGGCCCAGGATTTGGCGCAGGATGGCCCACAGCAGGTTCTCCTTGTTGCCGAAGCGCTGCGTGACCAGGCCGCGGGAGTAGCCGGCCCGCTCGCCGATCGCAGCGAGCGTGGTGCGGTCGTAACCCCGCTCGGCGATCAGCGCGATCGCGGCGTCGATCAACGCGCGGTCCGACGCCTCAACGCGCTCGGCTTGCGTGCGCCGAGTGCGAGTCTCGCTCACGCGAGCTCGAGCGTCGACGTGTCGATGTTGTAGAGGTCGACGACGTTCGATCGCAGGATCGCGTCGCGCTGATCAGTCGACAGTTGCGCCGTGTGCTTGGCGAGCAACTCCTGGGACCACGGCCACGTCGAGTCGCTGTGCGGAAAGTCATTCGCCCACATCAAGCGCTTGTAGTTCATCGCGTCGGCGAAACGGAACGCCGTCCAGTCGTCTTGGAACGTGACGTAGATGTTCTCGGCGAAGTACTCGCTGGGCAGCTTCGACAGTTCCTGTCCTGGCTTGAGCCAGTAACGGTGACGGTTGAAGGCGTGGTCCATCCGGTACATGAAGTGCGGCACCCATCCGGCGTCGGCCTCGACGCACACGAGCTTGAGATCGGGATGCCGCTCGAACACGCCACCGAGCACGAACATCGCCATGATGTCTTGGCAGCCGCGCACGGTGGACAGGAAACTGCTCATCGCCGGGCCACGGGTCTTCTCGGCGCGCGTCGTGAGGATGTGAAACGACAGCGGCAGTTCGAGTTCGATCGCGGCCTCGAAGAACTTGTCGTAGATGGGCGAGTCGTAGTCTTCGATTTGGGGCAGGCCCGGCATCATCACGCCCCGCAAGCCGAGGGCCTTGATGTCTTTGAGGTCTTCGATGCCTTCCTCCGGTGAACGCATTGCGGTCTGCCCGCAGCCGAGCAGGCGATCGGGATGCGCACTGCAGTACTCGGCGATCCAGCGGTTGTACGCCTGGAAGCACGCGTGCTTGTAGTCGAAGTCGCGGTGGTTGCAGATCACCATGCCGACGGTGGGGTAGATGATCTCAGCGGCCACGCCGTCGCGTCGCTGCTCGTCCATGCGCGCTTCGGGGTCCCACCCTCCTCGGTGCAACTCGTCGAACTTCACGCCGAGGACACGGATCTCTTCTGGTGGTTTGCCGGCCGCGGCCACGAGGCCCATCGGCACCGGCTTGTTCATGCCGTCGACAACGAACACGTCGCCCACGCCGTCGCCCCCGTCGACCATTTTCGGCGCCCGGTCTCGCCACTGCGCGTCGATGTAGTCGACATAGGTGTTCGGCGGTTCCGTGATGTGGGAGTCGGCGGAGATGATCACGTCGGTCATTGGGGCCACGCTACGCACTTAGTTGTCAGCCGACAAGTAAAAGTTGTCGCGCGTGCGGGTAGGCCGCAGGCATGAACCCGAGCCAAATTGCCGAACGCATTCAAGCCGCGGAAGTCCTCGACAAACCCGTTGCCACCATTGAAAAGGTCGTCGACGCGATGCCCGAGTCGACGCGTCGCTTCCTCAGTGGCGAGTGGCTCGGCCACCCGCTGCATCCTGCGCTCACCGACATGCCGATCGGTTTCTGGACCACGTCGTGGTTGCTCGACCTGCTGGGCGGAAAGCGATCCGCCCGCACGTCGACGATCATGGTCGGCCTCGGCTTGGCGACGGCGGGTCCGACGGCGGCCGCCGGTCTCGTCGACTTCCCGACGATGCCCCAGACGAAGCGCCGCGCGGCGGTGCTGCACATGCTGTTCAACACGGTCACCACGGTGCTTTACGCCATGTCGTTCCTCTCACGACTGCGGGGCAAGCGGGCCAAGGGCATCGCGCTCGGCATGGTCGCCGCCACCACTGCGACTGCGGGCGCCTACCTCGGCGGTCACCTCGCATACGGCTCAGCGGCGCCGGCGGCCAAGGGCGACGACACCGTCACCGGCACCACGTCGACAAACGACATCACCCCGCTGCAGATCGCGATCTAAACGGCTTTCGGCGATGGTTGGTTCGCTATAGCGAACCAACCATCACCGAAAGTGCAGAGCGAGGCGCGGGACCGCGTTACTCGACGCGAAGTTTGCGGAAGTGGTCGCGGGCGTGGTCGACCATGGCCACGAACGGGCCGGTCAACATCAGGACTGCGGGATTCTTTGGCGTGTGTGGATGCGCGTGCGTCGGCGCGATTTGCTCGGCCGTGATGATCGAGTCGCCGAGCGCCTTGAGGTCTTCCTGGGAGCAGTTGCCTTCGATGAGGGGGAACAACTCGTTCTCCTCGGCCTCGGCGTGTTCAATGACCGCGTGACGGAACATCACTAGCCGCGTCGCGAACTGGTCACCCTCGACGCCAAGGTGCTCGAGGTCCGACAACATTTGCGTGGCCTGTTGCTCTTCCTCGATGCGCGCCCGCGCCACGGCTTCCGCCTCGGGCCCGATCTCGCGCGCCAGTGGGTGCACGAACATCTCCTCGACGGTTTCGTGCACAGCCAACGTGGCCCGCAAACAGTCGAACGCCTCGGCCCTTTCGTCGCCGGTGAGGTCGAGGACCTCTTGGAACAGTTGCTTGATCTGTTCGTGGCGCTCGCGCAGCAACTGGGTGCCAGACAGATCGGTCGAGTTCGTGGTCATGGTTACGTCTCCTGCGTAGGCGTACACAGGCCGTACCCAGGCGGTGTTTTGCGATGCATCAAATCGGGGATTACGACGCCCGTGTCCGTCCCCCGATCGCTGCAAACGGTGGCCGCAGAGGCGCACGACTGCACGCGCTGCGACCTGTATCGCAACGCGACTCAGACCGTTTTCGGCGAGGGTCCGGCGCATCCTCATCTCTTCGTGATCGGTGAGCAGCCGGGCGACCACGAAGACGTTGCCGGAGCGCCATTCGTCGGCCCGGCCGGCCGCGTGCTCGACGACGCGTTCGAGGCCGCGTCGATCGACCGTGGGTCGGTTTACGTCACGAACGCGGTGAAGCATTTCAAATGGACGCCGCGGGGCAAGCGGCGCATTCACGACCGTCCGAATCGCACCGAGATCGTGGCGTGTCATGCGTGGCTCGCCACCGAACTCGAAAAGGTCAAGCCTGACGTCGTCGTGGCGTTGGGCGCCGTCGCGGGTCAATCCTTGTGGGGCCCGTCATTCCGCGTCGGCGCGGCAAAGGGCCAACTGCTCGACGTCGACGGCAGGCCGGCCGTGGCCACGGTCCACCCGTCGGCCATTCTGCGCGCCCGCGACGGCGATGACCGCCGCGCGGCGATGGCGGGCCTCGTCGAAGACCTTCAACGCGCCGCAACCCTGCGGCCGACTCCTGCGGGGAAACGATGACCGACGAACAGGGCGACGAACTCGCCGATCTCTTCGAGCACAACGAACTGACGCTCGCGGTCGCCGAGTCGCTCACCGGTGGGTTGCTCGCCGACACCTTCGCCCAGCTGCCCGGTGCCGGCTCGTGGTTCAAGGGCGGCTTGGTCGCATATTCGGCTGACGTCAAGCAGCGTCTGCTCGGCATCGGTGACGCTCCCGTAGTCAGCAAGGCGGCGGTCGTAGCGATGGTGCAGAACGTCGCCGAGTTGTTGGAGGCCGACGTGGCGGTCGCGGTCACCGGCGTCGGCGGTCCTGGTGCCGAGGACGGCGTGGCGCCGGGAACGGTGTGGATGGCGGTGCGCACGCCGGATCGTACGGTCGCCGCACTGCGCAACTTCCCCGGCGAGCCCGAAGAAGTGATCCACCACGCGTGCAGCGAAGCGTTCGCAGCAGTGCGTGAGGCAGTCAGTTCGATCGCAGCCTCCGAAACCGTCTGACCTCGACGGTTAGGGCTTGGGGAACTCGGCGTCGTTGGCGGCGGCGATCGCCTTGACCATGTCGGCGCGGACGCGCTCTTTGGTGCCGCGATGCGCGTCGAGGTTTAGCGTGCTGGCGAACCGCGCGGCGACGTCGCGCGCCGCCTTCATCAGGTCGTCACGGGGCACGACGAGGTCGAGCACGCCGGCTGCGACCGCTTCGCTCGGCGCGATCGGCTCGGCGGTGATGAGCATCCGCTGGAACGCACTGGGCGCGAGCCGGTAGCGGGTCAGCTCGAGAGCGGCCCATGGCATCGTCATGCCGATCGCGACTTCGTTCGCGACGAGCTTCACCGGCGCGTCGACGCCGATGCGATAGTCGCCGCACAGCAGCAGGAAGAACCCCATCGCAATCGCGTGACCGGGCGCCGCGATGATCACCGGCGTGGGAAACGACAGCAGTCGAAGAGCCAACTCGAACCCACCTCGCAGCATCGCGACCGCTTGCGCCCCGGGCTGGCTGATGATCGCCAAGTCGAAGCCCGCGGAGAGCACCTTCTCGTTACCGGTGAGGATCACCACTGCGTTGTCGGCTTCGGCCCGATCGAGCGCGGCGTTGATGTCGGCCTGCATGTCGGGCGACAGCGCGTTGACCTTGCCGTCGTCGAGCGTGATGGTGGCGATCGAACCGTCGAATTCGTAAGTGACCCGGGACATGCCCGGGAACTTAGTTTTTGTTCGGCGGAAGCAGCGCCGCTTCCATCACGGCAACGATCCCGGGACCGTACGGCACGATCGCATCGCGTCCGATCTGCACCACAGACATCAACAGCGACAGGAAGATCGAGACGAAGCCGCTGCCGAGCAACATGGGATCGACGTCGTTGCGCACAAAGTCGTCGAGTTGCTCGGCGCGGATGCGCTCGCCGACGACCTTGCGCAACTCTTCGAGCGCAGGAATCTCCAGAACCCGCGCCGTGACGTCGGGCTCGAGCCCGCCGAGCAGTCGTTTCGCCAGCGGGTGCTCGTCGACCGCGTCGACGAGCCTGAGCAGAAGCGTGGCCCGCCAGTCTTGCCGGCCGACGAAGTCGTGGATGTGGTCGACCGCAATCTGGATCAGACCCGCCGAGTCTTCGTCGACCGCCGCCAGGAACAGCGCTTCCTTGTTCGGGTAGTAGTTGAAGGCAAGCGTGCCTGAAACGCCGGCGTCGCGAGCGATGTCGGCCACGGCTGTCGGCCGGAAACCGTCACGCGCAAAGCGACTGATCGCAGCCCCGAGAATCGCCCGCCTGGTTTGTTCACCCTTGGTCACGAGTTCAGATTAGCAAAATTGAGGGATTGATTCAATGACTCAAATCGTCTACGGTTATGCGCATGACAGGAACGACCGTTCAAACGAGCAACCCCGACCTCGACATCCCGACTCGTCGGCTCAGCCTCGACGAGGCGTTCCAGACGGTGCCGAAGCACTTCGCCAAAGACGGCGACCTCATCGCCAGCCACATTGCGGCCGCGCTGTCGTCGGTGTTCCCTGACGGCGAAGACTTCTTCGTGAAGTCGGTGCGCTACTACCGCGATCAGATCACCGACCCCGCTCTCAAGCGCCAGGTCGGTGGCTTCATCGGGCAAGAGTCGATCCACGGCCGTGAGCACCGTGCGTTCAACAAGCACCTGGCCACGCTCGGCTACCCGACGCTTCCGGCCGAGAGGCTCACCCGCAAGGGCCTCGAGTTGCGCTGGAAGTTCGCGCCGAAGAAGTCGAGCCTCGCGATGACTGCCGCGCTCGAACACTTCACCGCGACGCTGGCCGAGTTGATCCTCACCGACGAAGACGCCCGCAACCTGTTCGGCGACGAAACAGTGAAGAACCTGTTCCTCTGGCATGCGCTGGAAGAGGCCGAGCACAAGGCGGTGGCCTTCGACGTCTACAAGGCAATCGGCGGCGGTGAGCGGTTGCGCGTGATCACGATGAACCTTCTGCGGTACGGCTTCGTCGCGGCGATCGGGGCGCAAGTCGTCATCTCACTCGCGATGGACAAGAAAACGTTCAAGCGCGGCGTATTGCGCAAGAGCTTGAAGAAGCTGCGTACATCGCCGCTGCTGACCCGTGAACTGTGGAACCAGCTGAAGGACTACAACCGCGCCGACTTCCACCCGTACGACTCCGACAAGACCGGTCTCGTCGACACGTGGCGCGAGGAGTTGTTCGGTGCCAATGGCACGCTGAACGACAAGTTGGCCGGGGCCGGGGCCGCCGCGTGACCGAACACCTCGACGTCCTCGTAGTCGGCGCCGGCCTTTCGGGCATTGGCGCCGGTTACCACCTGCAGAACGAATGCCCGTGGGCCGAGTATGCGATCTTCGAAGCGCGCGACGCCATCGGCGGCACCTGGGACCTATTCCGCTATCCCGGCATCCGGTCCGACTCCGACATGTTCACGCTCGGCTATTCGTTCCGCCCGTGGGACGGCGAGAAGTCGATCGCCGACGGCGCGTCGATCCTCCAGTACATCAAGGACACCGCGCGCGAGACCGGCGTCGAGAAGAACATCCGCTTCAACCACAAGATCGTTTCGGCCGACTGGTCGACAGCCGACGGGCACTGGCGCATCACGGCGCACCGGTCCGACACGAACGAGACGTACGAGCTCACCGCCCGCTTCATCTTCAGCTGCACGGGCTACTACCGCTACGACCAGGGCTACACGCCCGAGTTCCCCGGCATCGACGAATTCACGGGCACCGTGGTGCATCCGCAGGCCTGGCCCGAAGACCTCGACTACGCCGACAAGCGCGTCGTGGTGATCGGCTCGGGCGCCACGGCGATCACACTGATCCCGTCGATGGCGCGCGACACCGCGCACATCACGATGTTGCAGCGTTCACCGACCTACATCGCGTCGCTGCCCGCCGTCGATCCCGTGGCCAACCTGCTGCGCCGCACGCTGCCCACACGCGTGAGCGCTCCGACGATCCGCTGGTTCAAGGCGCTCACCACGCAGGCGTCGTACTTCATCAGTCAACGGTGGCCCGAGGTCGTCAAGAAGGTTCTAAAGCGGCAGGTCGCCCGGCAGCTGCCGGCGGGATACGACGTCGACACCCACTTCAGCCCGTCGTACGGTCCGTGGGACCAGCGCCTGTGCGTGGTGCCCGACGGCGACCTGTTCACTGCGATTCGCGAGGGCCGGGCGTCGGTGGTCACCGACCGCATCAAGCGGTTCACGCCGCACGGCATCGCCCTCGAGTCGGGCAACGAGCTCCACGCCGACATCGTGGTCACGGCAACCGGTCTCGACGTGTTGTTTATCGGCGGCATTGCGCTCACGGTCGACGGCGCGCCGGTCGACCCGTCGGAAAAGCTTGTGTACAAGGGCATGATGCTTTCGGACGTTCCGAACTTTGCGTTCGGCCTCGGCTACACGAACGCGTCGTGGAGCCTCAAGGTCGACCTCACGAGCGGCTACGTCACGAAACTGTTGAACCGCCTCCACGATGCTGGGCTCCGCCAGTGCGTGGCCGACTCGAGCAACGCACAAGAAAGCGACGCTCCCGTGCTGGGGCTCGCGTCGGGCTACATCACGCGCGCGGCGCACCGCCTGCCCAAGCAAGGCGCGTCGTTCCCGTGGCAGGTCAAGCAGAGCTACCTCGCCGACTTCCGCGCCATGCGCATGACCGGCATCGACGACGGCGTGATGAAATTCACGAACCCCGTGCGCGAAACGGTGAGCGCGTGAACTCCTTCGACGACAAAGTCGCGGCGATCACCGGGGCCGCGTCGGGTATCGGCCGTGCGCTCGCGGTGAACCTCGCCGGTCAAGGCTGTCATCTCGCACTCAGCGACGTCGACACCGTCGGGCTCGCAGAAACGGTCTCGTTGTGCGAAGGCAGCGGCGTCAAGGTCACGTCGAAACGCGTCGACGTCGCCGATCGCGCCGCGGTTTTCGTATGGGCCGACGAGGTCGTGCGCGAACACGGACGCGTGAATCTCATCTTCAACAACGCGGGCGTGGCGCTCGCGGCCACCATCGAGGCGATGGACATCAGCGACTTCGAGTGGTTGATGAACATCAACTTCTGGGGTGTCGTCCACGGCACCCAGGCGTTCTTGCCGCACCTGAAGGCGAGCGGTGAGGGCCACATCGTGAACGTGTCGAGCGTGTTCGGGCTCGCGTCGATTCCGTCGCAAAGCGCGTACAACTCGGCGAAGTTCGCCGTGCGCGGGTTCAGCGATGCGTTGCGGATAGAACTCGACATCGAGAAGTGCGGCGTGTCGTCGACCACAGTGCACCCCGGCGGTATCCGAACCAACATTGCCCGCAACGCGCGCATCGACCCGAGCGCAAGCGACTTGTCCCGCGGTGAGGGCGTTGATCTCGACCGCAACTTCCAGCGCGTCGCTCGCACCACTCCACAACGCGCCGCCAAAGAAATCCTGACCGCCGTGCAGGCCAATCGGCGGCGCGCGCTGATCGGCGTCGACGCGAACGTCATCGACTTCTTGGCCCGGCTTCCAGGTTCGCTCTTGCATCGGATGATCGCGTTCGGAGCGTCCCGCCGGCGTTAGCGTCGACGCGTGATGAGTTCACGCGCGCGAGGACGCCCGTCCGCGAGCGAACCCACCGTTGCCACCGAGGCGCTGCTCGATCGCGCGCTTGAAATGTTCGCAGCTAACGGCTTCGACGGAATGTCGGTGCGAGAGCTGGCCCGCGAGGTCGGCGTAAGCCACAACCTGATCCCGCAGCGCATCGGATCCAAAGAGCAACTGTGGTTCGCGGCCATCGACCGCGGCTTCGGCTCGCTCGCAATCGCGCTCGCACAGGCAATCGCCGAGCAACGGGACGAAGCCGACGACCTCGTTCGGCTGCGCGCCTTGTTGGTGCGCTGGGTCGAGGCCAACACCACGCGCCCCGCGTTGCTGCGGATCATCAACCAAGAAGCCACTGCGCCCGGCCCGCGGCTCGACTACCTCTTCGACCGCTACATCGCTCCGGTGCGTGAGTTCGGCGACGAGTTGCTGGCGCGGCTTGCGAAGGACGGCAAGGTCCGCACGAGTTCGGCCCCAATGATGTACTTCTTGATGACCCACGGCGCGGGGGGCCCGTTCATTCTGCCGGCCCTAGCCGCAAGGTTCGGGACCCAACTCGACCCCAGCGATTCCGCGGCAATTCACGAGCACGCAGTGGCGGTCTCCGAGCTGATCTTCGACGGACTGGTCGGTCCGAACCGTTAATTGACAACTGTCACCCAGAGCGTGACAATGCCGCAATGGACATGCGCCAGAAAATCCGCGACGCAATCGAAGCCGTTGGCGGTCGCCACGACGAAGCCGAGATCTACGGCGGCCCCGACGGCGACCCCGGTCTCGCCGGCGGACCGGGCTCGTTGTCGTGGGAGATCAACGGTGACCTCGCCTCGGTGAGCGCGGCGGGCATGGCGGCGATACTCATGGAGGTTTTGCACCCCTCGGTGATGGCGGGCGTGTTCACGCAGTCGACGTACCGCACCCAGCCGCTGCAGCGGGCCCAGAACACGCTCGGCTACGTGCTGCGCACGACGTTCGGCAACTCCGACGCGGCCACGCAAGTGATCGACCGCGTGAGGCGGGTGCATTCCCGCATCAACGGCACCCGTCCCGACGGGGTGGCGTACGCCGCGCTCGACCCCGAGCTAATCGCGTGGGTTCACACGTGCATCCCCTGGGCGATCATGGAAGCGTTCGACCGGTTGCGTCGCCCGCTGTCTGTCGCCGAGCGCGACCAGTACTTGCGGGAGCAGGCGGTGATCGGGCGCATGGGCGGTGCCGACACGGTGCCCGAATCGATGGCGGAACTCGGGGAGTTCGTCGAGCGGATGCGACCGTTGATGTCGTTCAACGAACAAACCCGTGAGTTCCTCGACTTCCTCACCGGCGACGCAGGCGAGCTGTACCAGGCCTCGACGCGTGAGAAATTTGAACGGCGTCTCGGCATCAGCGCGTCGATGACGCTGATGCCCGCGTGGGCGCGGCATCTCACCGGGACGTACCAGCCCCGCTGGGTCGAGCGCGTTTACCTCGAGCCGCGCATGCGGCTTGAGACGGCGGCGATTCGGTGGGCCTACCCGGTCCTGCCGTGCAAGGAGATTGCAACGGCGCGTGCGAGCAGCACCACGCTCGCTTCCGTAGCCTGACTACGTGGACTTCATCGACCGGGTTGACCCGGACATCAGGCCGATACTCGAGTCGCCCTTGATGCCCGATCTCGATTTCAGCATTGGTATCGAACGCATCCGCGCCGGTCTGGACAAGCAGCGAGCGCAGCTCGAGGCCATGCTGCCTGAAGTTCCCGACGTCAAGACGCATGACGTTTGGATTCCCGGGTTCGATGAGAGCGCCGACGAAGTCGTCGTGCGCGTGTATGAGCCCGATGGTCACGTCGCACCATCGGCGGGGCTCTATTGGATCCACGGCGGCGGCATGGTGCTGGGCAGCTACGACGGTGACGAGTTCCAGTGCAAGGCGTGGGCGTCGAAATTCGGTGTGCCCGTGGTGTCGGTCGAGTACCGGTTGGCGCCCGAGCACCCCTATCCGGCGCCGCTGCACGACTGCTACGCAGGCCTGCGCTGGATGTATCGGAACGCCGAGTCGCTCGGTGTCGATGCGGGCCGAATCACCGTCGCGGGGGCGAGCGCCGGCGGGGGACTGGCGGCGGGCACCGTGTTGTACGCGCGCGATCAAGGCGAGGTGCCAGTTCGGGCGCAGGTGCTGATCTACCCGATGATCGACGACCGCGACGCGACTGCGTCGAACCGCGCGGTCACGTATCCGAAGGTCTGGAACCGCGACGCCAACCGATGGGGATGGGCGGCATACCTGGCCGACCTCGACGGCACCGCAGACGTCCCGCTGTACGCGGCGCCGGCGCGTGCCACGGTCGACGACTTGCGCGGCCTGCCGCCGACGTTTATCGATGTCGGCGAACTCGACGCGTTCCGTGACGAAGATGTCGAGTACGCGCAGAAGCTGTTGCAGGCCGGCGTGGCCACCGACCTGCTCGTCACGGCCGGCGCGTTTCACGCGTCGGAGTCGTACAACCCGAAGGCGGCGTCATCGCGGCGTATCGCCGCCGCTCGGCGCGACGCGTTCGCCCGGTTCCTCGCGTAGGTCTCGTGGGCGACATCAAGCTCGTCGTGCAGGGTGACGACCTCGGCATGTGCCGCGCCGTCAACGAAGGCATCATCACGGCGGCTACAGACGGGATACTCACGCAGACATCGGTGATGGCGCCGACGCCGTGGTTCGCCGAAGGCGCGCTGCTCGCGAAACGCCACGGGCTCGCTACCGGGTTGCACCTCACGCTGACCTGCGAGTGGCAGTACCTGCGTTGGGGGCCGCTGAGCGCGGGTGTCACCTTGCGCGACGGCGACGGACTGTTCAAGCGCACCGTTGCCGACGCGGCGGCGGGTGACCCTGACGAGGCAGTCGTCGAAGCCCACGCGCAGATCGACCGAGCACGGGCGTGCGGGCTTGAGTTGTCCTACGTCGACCCCCACATGGGCGTGTCGCTCGTTGCGGCCTATGAAGCGGCCTGCACGCGGCTCGGGGTGAAGTTCATGTACCGGCATGTCAACCCCCATTACGACTGGGCGTCGATCATCGTGTTGAGCACGGCGCCGCGCCGCGATCGCACCGCATGGCTCGTCGACAAACTCGACGCGTTGGGTCCGGGCGCGCACATGGTGTTGGCCCACCCGGGCGTCGCCAGTGAGGAGTTGCGGTCGATTACTGCGCCCGACGCGCACGACTATTTCTGGGCCGAGTCCACTCGCGTGCCCGACCTCGAAGCCCTCTGTGCGCCCGACGTGCGGAAGGTGATCGAGCGCCGCGATATCGAGTTGGTCGCGGCCCGCGACCTCTAACCGAGGCGGGTGAGGATGTTGCGGGTGATGTCTTTGATCCGGGGGCTGCCGGGTTCGGCGAGACCGTGGGCCCAGTCGGTCGAGCCCGACGTGATGACCGTCGCGCCCGCGTCGTTCGTATACGCGCCCAGCACGGCGTGGCCGTGGCGGATCTTCTCGATCGCTTCCGGGTCACGCGTGCCGAAGATGCGCGACGCGATGTACTCGAGCTCGCTTGGCTCATGGGGCTTCGGGGGACGCGGCGCGGTTTCGCGCGTGAAGTGCTGCGTCGGGCAGGTGCCGAGGATCTCGAAGCTGTCGGGCGTGTCGTCTTCGCCGGTCGGGTACGGCAGGCCGTCGCGGTAGACGAACGCGCACCCGTCGCACTCGTAACCGACGACGGTCGCGTCGGCGCCCACCAGATCGCCGTAACCAGTGCCGGTGCCATCGAAAATCCAGTGGTTCGGCCGGTGGATCGTGTATCCGCCGGCACCGCTGGTGACGTTCTTGCCGATGCGGTGGTAGCCCCCGCGCGTGAAGGTGACGCCGGTCATCGCGTTCTCGGGGCGGGCGACCAACACATCTGAGTAGAACGACGTCAGCAGGTGGCCCTTGTCGGTTTCGAAGACGGGGTCGTTCTTGTAGAAGCCCTTGTAGCCGACCATCTGGGACTTGTCCGGGCCTTCGAGACGGACCTGCCACAGCGACGTGTTGCCCGAGAAGAACGCGGCGTTGCCGCCGCGTGCGATGAACGCTTCGACGCCGTCGCGCATGCCGGCGGACCAGTACTCGTCGTGGCCGACCGACAGGTACAAGGAGTAGTTGCCATCGCGCAACAGTTCGGGGTGGTTCTCGAGGTCGGCGTTGGTGACGACGTCGATTGCGAAACCCTCACGTTCGGCCCATTCGATGAACGGCAGTTCCCAGTCGGGCCATCCGGCGCTGCCCGCGTAACCCGACAGATGGTTGAGCTGGACGTAGCCGACGTGCGCCGCGTTTTGCGGGTCGGGCGCGCCCGTCCCCGTCACCCGCCGGCCCTTGCCCGGCGGCTTGTAGAGGTAACCGGCCGACATGGGGCGTTGCATCGAAACCGTGGTGCCGCCGGTGTACAGGTTCGGCCCGCCGAAGTCGTTGTACGCGTGCCACGTGTTGGTGGCGAGCGCAAGCATGATGCGCGCACTGCGCGCAACCGTCGGCCGTACTACAAAAAATCCATAGTCGCGACGCGTCTTGCCGTCGACGTCGATGGTCATAACAACTTCGTAGTAACCGGACTGCCACCCGGCGTCGACCTCGAATGAGAGCGTGGACTCCCAGCCGCACCCGTTCGATGCGGCGTCGGGTGGCACCGGTTGCTCAAGTGTCTCGACGGCCTCGGCCGCGAAGACGACCGTGCGTTTCCAGCCCACGCGCGCGACCTCGACGTCCACGGCACGACCGCCCGACGACGACATGTGCAGGTCGACTCGCTCGCCCGCTTCGGCTGACTGGGGCCAGCAATAACCAGTTACGACTTCTCGCGCCATGCGCCCGACGCTAGCTATCGACCAGGTGGAAAGATGTCGCCGTGATCCACAACAGCCCTCTTCCTGACGTTGTAATCCCTGAAACCGCGCTCACGCCCTTCGTGTTTCAGCGGGCCGCCGCGTTGGCCGACAAGGCCGCGTTCATCGACAGCACCGACGGCCGCGCCGTCTCCTACTCCGAGTTGTGCGATCAGGTGAAGCGGCTCGCGGGTGGATTGCTCGAAGCCGGTCTTGCACGCGGTGAAGTGGTCGCGATCATGGCGCCGAACTGCCCTGAATACGCCGTGGTGTTCCACGGCGTTGCCATGGCGGCCGGCGTCGTAACCACGATCAACCCGACGTACACCGCGGGTGAAGTGCACCACCAGCTCAACGACGCCGCGGCCACGAAGCTGATCACGATCCCGATGTTCCTGGATACCGCGGTAGCGGCTAGTGCCGATAGCGGCGTGAAGGAGATCATCGTGATCGGAGGCGCCGAGGGATACCGGTCGCTCACCGACCTGTTCGGCGAACCGCTCGACGAGCAGGTGCCCGTCGATCCCAACGACGTGGTCGTGCTGCCGTACTCGTCGGGTACCACCGGTCTGTCGAAGGGCGTGATGCTCACGCACCACAACCTCGTCGCCAACCTCGTGCAGACGGGCGCGGTGATCACCGTCACCGAAGATGAATCGTTTGTCGCTGTCTTGCCCTTCTTCCATATCTACGGCATGCAGGTGTTGATGAACCTCGGCCTATATCTCGGCGCCACGATCGTCACGATGCCGCGCTTCGACCTCGAGCAATTCCTGTCGCTGCACCAGGAGCACAAGCTCACTCGCGCCTTCGTCGCGCCCCCGATGGTGGTGGCGCTCGCCAAACATCCGCTGGTCGACAAGTACGACCTGTCCGCCTTGAAGAACATTTTCTCCGGAGCGGCTCCGTTGTCAGCCGAGCTTGCGATCGAAGCTGGCGAGCGCCTCGACTGCGAAGTGGTGCAGGGCTACGGCATGACCGAGCTGTCGCCGGTCACCCACGCCACGCCGCACGGCAAGTTCAAGCCGGGATCGGCAGGCATGACGGTGCCCAACACGCAGGTGCGCATCGTCGACCCGTCGACCGGTGAGTCGCTCGGCCTCGATGCCGACGGCGAAGTGTGGATCAAGGGTCCGCAAGTGATGAAGGGCTACCTCAACAACGACGCGGCCACGAAGTCGACCATCGACGACGAGGGATGGTTGCATACCGGCGACGTCGGCCACGTCGACGCCGACGGTCACCTGTACGTGGTCGATCGACTTAAGGAGCTCATCAAGTACAAGGGCTTCCAGGTGCCGCCAGCCGAGTTGGAGGCGTTGCTGCTCACGCACCCCAAGATCGCCGACGCGGCAGTGATCGGCTTGCCCGACGACGAGGCCGGAGAGATCCCGGCGGCCTACGTGGTGCTGCGGGCCGATACCGAGGCCACCGCCGAGGAGATCCAGCAGTTCGTGGCCGGAAAGGTGGCCAGCTACAAGCAGATCCGACAGGTCACCTTCATCGACGCGGTACCCAAGTCGGCGTCGGGCAAGATCCTGCGTCGAGTGCTGCGCGACGGGGCAGCGGCCAAGTGAGCATGGATACCGACCTCGACTTCGATCCCGAGGCACTGCGAGCGAAGTACCGCGCCGAGCGCGACAAGCGGCTGCGCGACGACGGCAACGACCAGTACCAAGAAGTAGTCGGCAAGTTCGCGCACTTCGTAGCGGACCCATACGTCGAGCCGTTCGATCGTGAACCACTCACCGACGAGGTCGAAGTAGCCGTGATCGGCGGTGGCTTCGGCGGACTCCTGGCTGGCGCTCGGCTGCGCGAGGCCGGCATCGACGACGTGCGCATCATCGAGAAGGGTGGCGACTTCGGCGGCACGTGGTACTGGAATCGTTACCCGGGCGCGATGTGCGACGTCGAGAGCTACATCTACCTGCCGCTGCTCGAAGAGATCGGCTACGTCCCCAAAGAGAAGTACACGCACGCGCCCGAGATCCTCGAGCACTGCAAGAACATCGGCGAGCACTTCGGCTTGTACGACAACGCCTGTTTCCAAACCGAAGTGACCGACGTCCGATGGAACGACGACAGCGGTCGGTGGATCATCTCGACGAATCGCGGCGATGCGATGCAAGCGCGGTTCGTGATCTCGGCGAGCGGCCCGTTGCACCGGCCCAAACTCCCTGCGATCAGCGGCATCGAGGGCTTCAAGGGTCACACGTTTCACACAAGTCGCTGGGACTACGAATACACCGGCGGTGACCCCGACGGAAACCTCAGCGGCCTGCGGGGCAAGCGGGTCGGGATCATCGGCACCGGCGCCACTGCAGTGCAGTGCGTGCCGCACCTTGGCGAGAGTGCCGACCAGCTCTACGTGTTCCAGCGCACGCCGTCGTCGATCGACGTACGCAACAACCGGCCGACCGACCCCGAGTGGGCGGCGTCGCTGCAACCCGGTTGGCAAAAGCATCGTCAGGAGAACTTCAACACGCTCGTCTCGGGCGGCTTCGCCGAGGAAGACCTCGTGAACGACGGGTGGACCGACATCATCCGGAAGCTGCTGGTCATCATGCAGCAGTCCAAGACCGCCGACGTTTCGCCCGAGAGCATCGGCAAGACCATGGAGATGGCCGACTTCCAGAAGATGGAACAAATCCGCGCTCGTGTCGAAGAACTGGTCGAAGACCCGGACACGGCCGAGGCGCTCAAGCCGTATTACCGCCAGTTCTGCAAGCGGCCGTGCTTCCACGACGAGTACCTGCAGACGTTCAACCGGCCGAACGTGGAGCTTGTCGACACCGACGGCAAGGGCGTGGATCGGGTGACGGAGACGGCGGTCGTCGTGGGTGACCGCGAGTACGAAGTCGACTGCCTCATTTTCGCCACCGGGTTCGAGGTCGGTACGTCGCTGGCCCGTCGGCAGGGGTTCGATTTCTACGGGCGCGACGGGCTGTCGCTCACGGAGGCCTGGCAAGACGGGATGCGCAGCCTCCACGGCCAGCACGTACACGGGTTCCCGAACCTGTTCCTGGTTGGCAATGCGCAGGCCGCGTTCACGGTGAACTTCCCGCAGAATCTCGACGAGGTGAGTGCGCACTTCGCGTACATCATCAAGGAGATGCACGAGCGGGGCGCGACGCGCGAAGAGGTCTCGGTTGAAGCCGAGGAGGCGTGGGTGGAGGAGGTGCGCCGCCTCGCTCCGCAGGGCACGAAGTTCTTCGAGGAGTGCACGCCCGGCTACTACAACAGCGAGGGCAAGCTCGGCGCGAACGGCTTCTTCACCGGACAGAACGGGCCGTACGGCGGCGGCGCAAACGCGTTCTTTCGCATCCTCGACAGATGGCGCGCCACCGGCGACTTGCCGGGACTCGAAATCCGCTAAACAAAGCCACCATGGGAACGAACGCAGAGAACGCATACGAGTCGGTCAAGGGCAACGTCGGCCTATCCAACGGGACGGGCGACTGGTTTGAAGTCACGCAGGAACTAATCAACGAGTTCGCCGACGTGACTCATGATCACCAGTTCATCCACGTCGACCCGGAGCGGGCGAAAG